>JANNEO010000060.1:0-1851 GCA_031378805.1 Hyphomicrobiales bacterium | reverse complement strand
GTTCCCATGGATGCAATACTAACCGAACAATCATGGATAACCTTATGAGCCAGCCATATAAGCCGCCTTCCTGGCGCAAACCTTTCGGGATGATTGCGATATTGGCGATTATTGCGGCGTGGACGTTTATTGTGGTTAGTGCCTCAGCCTATATCGGCCAACTGCATATCATTTTGCAGGCAGTTGTATATCTAATTGCAGGGATAATCTGGATCGCGCCGCTGCGACCATTACTCATCTGGATGGAAACTGGCTCGTTCAAGGCGCCCTCTGAAGTCAAGTGACTTACAAAGAGTGGCGCGAGTGACGGGGCTCGAACCCGCGACCTCCGGCGTGACAGGCCGGCGCTCTAACCAACTGAGCTACACCCGCTTGAAGCGGTGGAGGCGCACTAGTGGTGGCGCAAGATTCTGTCAACGCCCTTTGTCGGAAATAGTCCCAAGACCGAAATTATGGCGCCGGTGACGTCACGCGACAATAACAAATTGGGTTGATGCAAAGCATTGCATGTTACAATTTGTTACGCCCTTTTCATATTTTTCATTATTAATTACAGATAGTTATATTGGTTAATCACTTCCCGCCGGATTAACCGTTTCTTGACGATGTTTTGGCATAAGCATCGGTATGATGACCAACTTGAACCTATTTCGACGCCTGCGCAGCGTACCTCACGTATCCGGCGGATTTTCCGTCGCAGCTTTCGTATTGGCCTCCTTGGCGGTCAGCTCGCCTGCTTTTGCGGCGGGCACTTTGGCTGGTACCGATATCGACAATATTGCCGAGGCGACCTACGAAACTCCATCCGGTCCGGTAACGATCCAGTCTAACATGGTGCGGATCAAGGTCGACGAGCTACTTGACGTCACCGCTGTTACTACTGACCCCGGTGATATCACGACCGCGCCGGGCGCAATCGGCAATGTCCAGTCTTTCCGTATTACCAACACCGGCAACGGAGACGAAGCATTCAGGCTGACTGCGAACACCGGCATCGGCGGCGACGATTTCGATCCGACCCTTACGCAAATCATCCTCGATACAAACAATAACGGCATTTATGATCCCGGCGTTGATACGGTTTACGTTGCAGGTTCCAATGACCCTGTGCTGCAACCAGACCAAAGCAAAATTGTGTTTGTTATCACCAGCACACCGATTGCGGTCACAAACGGCAACCGCGGCACGACTGGCCTGACGGCTGTTGCAGTGACTGGCAGCGGCCTGCCAGGAACAAGCTTTGCCGGAGCCGGACAGGGCGGCGGCAACGCTGTCGTCGGCACCACCGGCGCTGACGCGGACGCCAACAGCTTCCTTGCCGTTCAGGCGGCATCGCTTGCCTTGGTCAAATCGGCGACGATCCTTGATCCTTTCGGCGGAAACCGGCCGGTTCCGGGTGCGGTTATTACCTATAGCTTAGTTGCTACGATTTCCGGCGCCGGTTCGCTGACCAATCTGGTGATTACCGATCCGGTCCCAGCCGGCACTACATATCAGGCTGCCTCGATGACTCTGGAGGCAGCCGCCTTGACCGACGCGACCGATGCAGACGCGGGCAATTTTAACGGCACACGCATCAGCGTATCTGCAGGCAACGTACCTGCCGGGCAAACACGAACCGTAACTTTCAAGGCGGTAATCCAATGATCAAACAGATTATCACCGCCTTCCTTGCGGTCGTATTGGCCGTCATCGGGGTTTCGGCGCAGGCCGCGACCCCGCTACAGCTTTCGAGCGACGTATTTGTCGAGAAGCAAGTCGTCCGCGCTGATGGCAGCCGCACAGTCGTTCTGGAAAAGCCAAAGCTGGTTCTTCCGGGCGACAATTTGGTGTTCGTCGTAAAATACCGCA
>JANNEO010000034.1:0-7299 GCA_031378805.1 Hyphomicrobiales bacterium | reverse complement strand
GCGGCATCGGGATAAAACGGAACCTGTGCCACAGGTTTGTTTCTCCAGCTCGATGGGGTCCAGCGTTCGCTCATGGGTCTCACTCCGCCACGGTGTCGAGAGCGTGCAGCTCTTTGCGTGGCCAAGCCTCCTGTTGGGGTTAACTTTCGGGAGGCGTTTAATCACGAATGGGTCGGAACGCCAACTGACCTCTTCGAAAACACCATCACGCCCCAGAAGACGCCAGCGATCAGCAGTGCTCCGCCCGCCCATTCCGATGCATGGGGCCAGCGCCCCTCGTAGACAAAGCCGTAGATCAGCGCGAACAGCGTCTCCGACACGATCAACTGGGCCGAGAAGGCCAGCGGCAGCCGATGCGAGGCCAGTGTCCAGAAATACTGCGCGACCCAAGACGCAATGATGCCGGTCACCAGCGCCCAGAGGATCAGCCGCGTTCCGGCATCGCCCGAAAGGCCCAGTTCCGGGATTTTGCTCCAGCCCATGAGCGGCGCGAGGATGATCAGCGGGAGGGTGCCTGCTGCCGCACCCAGCCCTTGAAGACTCGTCCAGCCCAGGATCGAGGGCGCATCGGCGGAACGCATCGCCCTCGCGTTGGTGATGGCATAGAGGAACCAGACGAAGAGGCCCGCAAGCGCCAGCAGGAATCCAAGGACGATGTTCTTCTGCGCAATGTTCGACCCCGCGGTCTGGAGCGCCGCGAGGTTCACCACCGCAAGGCCAGCCGCGATCAGCAGCAAGGGCACAGCGAGCGCCCGCCAGCGCACGTTGCGGTCCTGCCAGTTGCCATAAAGCGCCAGCAACAGCGGCAAGCCGCCGATGACCAAGGGGGCGATGGCCGGTCCGGCGAGATTCACGGACAAGGCAATGCAGACGAAGTAGATCACGAAACCCGAAAGCCCCAGCCACAGGGCCAGCACCATGCGCCTGGGCGTCATCGGTCCGGGCCTGAACCGCTTGTCGAGCGCCATGAGCACAAGCGATGTCAGGCCAAAGGCGGCATAGCGCAGGATGGCGAGATCAATCTCGCTATAGGGATGCACGGCCCGGGGCGCGACAAACGTCAGGCCCCAGAGCGCACCAGCTGCAAGGCCCGCGACAATCCCGATCAGCATGGGTCAGTTGAAACTGGGCGATGCATCTTCCCCCTCTTCCCATGTCGGAGAGCACACACAGCACCACATCAAAAAACCCGGCCTTGCGACCGGGTTTCGATGGTCAGACCGCCCAGAGCTTAGGCAGCGACAGTGGCAGCAGCTGCAGCCTTGTCGAGTTCCTTGCGTACGGCCAGCGCATCACGTGACAGCTCGGCCTTGTCCGCCTTCAGCAGGAACGCATCAAGACCCCCGCGGTGCTCGACAGTGCGCAGCGCGTTGGCGGATATGCGCAGCTTGACGTTTTTCTTCAGCTGCTCGGATGCCAAGGTCACGTTGACGAGGTTCGGGCGAAAGACCTTCTTGGTCTTGCGGTTCGAGTGGCTGACCTTGTGGCCCACCTGACCGTCTTTGCCAGTCAATTCACAGCGACGTGCCATGGTTAATCACCCCTGAATTTGTTCACTCGGATTTAAGTCTTCGCGGGCAATATCCCAACAAGCGTCGCACGATCCGCATGGCCCTTCGGGATATCAACCGTTTCTGATTGAAGCGGGCCGTATAGTCTCTGGTGGTCCAATGGTCAAGGGAAACGCGTCGCGCAGTCAATACCGTTACCCGGTTCAGTGCCGTATCAGTTCGAGTGGGTCCATGACAAAGAATGTCCGAATCAAATGCCGCATCAACACGTGCCGCATCATCACATGCCGCATCTTGGCCCTGTCGATGCTGGCGAGCCTTGGCTTTGCTGGGACTGCATTCGGAGGCCCTCTCGAAGCACGCTATCATCTTTCTGTCGCGGGTCTGCACATCGGCACGGCGGACTTCACCGGGCAGATCACCGGGCAGTCCTACAGGGCGTCGCTCAACGCCCAGCTTATCGGCTTGGCCGGAGCACTTACCTCGGGGCGCGGTGCGGTCACTGTGAGCGGTGCATTTCAGGGTCCACGCCCCTTGTCCAATGGCTACGCACTGAGCGCCAACAGTTCCCAGATCAGCCGCACGATCCAGATCGGCATGAATGCTGGAAACGTCACGCAAGTCGCCATCGAACCACCGTTCGAGCCAAAGGACGATCGGGTTCCGGTGCTGGAGCACCACCGCCGTGCTGTCGCAGACCCCGTCAGTGCGCTGATGATGGCGGTGAGTGGCAGCGCAGACATGCTCTCACCAGAGAACTGCAACCGCACCATTCCCGTCTTTGATGGCGTCCAGCGCTTCGACATCTCCATGAGCCATGCCGAGACCCGTGCTGTCAACGAACCGAAGAGGGGTTATGTCGGCCACGCGCTGGTCTGCAAGGTGCGCTACACGCCCGTTGCCGGACACCGCCCGCTGCCCGCCACCCAGTTCATGGCCAGCAACCGCGACATGGCGGTCTGGCTGGTGCCTGTCGAGGGATCGCGGACGCTCGTACCCTACCGCATCCAGGTGAAGACCCAGCTCGGCACGTTGCTCATCGAGGCGCAATCAATTCGCGGCCTGGCGGTTGATGCCACGGCCAGCATCCGCTGATGCATCTCGTGACATCGGAGCGCACAGCCGAAATCACCCTCGAGGATTTCCTCAAGGTCGATATCCGCGTGGGCACCATCCTGAAGGCGGAGGCCTATCCGGAGGCCCGCAAACCATCCACCAAGCTGACGATCGATTTCGGCCCTGATATCGGCGTGAAGAAGAGTTCCGCCCAGATCACAGTGCATTACCGGCTGGAGGACTTGCCAGGTCTGCAAGTCGCCGCTGTCGTCAATTTCCCCCCCCGCCAGATCGGCAAGTTCATGTCCGAGGTGCTGACGTTGGGTTTTCCCGACGAACAGGGCGAGGTGGTGTTGGTGCAGCCGTCCAAGGCCACGCCGAATGGCGGACGGTTGTTTTGATTCTCCCCTAAGAAACGCACGGCGATCGCATATGGCGATGCGTTATCAATCGACCTTATCCTGAGCCTGTCGAAGGATCGAGGCTGCGGCTCGGCGACAGCAAAATCCTTGACCCTTCGACAAGCTCAGGGTGAGGATTTTGTCGGTCCGCCGACGATCCATCCGTTAGGCGATAGCCCTGCTGCAAGCGGGGGAGGATCAAGGGCAGCCGTCACGCACACGCCTCAAGCTCGCTCACCGGCATGATCAACGAACGCCTGTCGATCTCGATCTTTGGCTCGCGCCAGGACTTGAGGCTGGCCCATGTCGAGCGGGCGAGGAGAAAGCGGTCCACTGGAACCCTGCTCCTGAGTGCAGGCGCATCCCACATATCCGATCCAGTGAACTGGAAGCCGCATTTCTCGGCCACGCGGCGTGACGCTGCATTGAGAACGCGCACCGAGAGCTCAAGATCGACGACATCCGTGTAGGAAAAGACGGCGTCGATCAGTCCATGAGCTGCTTCGGTGGCGTATCCATTGCCCCAGTGAGGCTTTCCCAGCCAATAGCCAAGACTGGCGCGCGGTCCAGTCCTGTCAGGAGATTCAAGAATACGTGAGCCAACGATGCCCATGAACATTTCTGGCTTGCGCCGATCGACAATCGCAAGCTTAACCTGTGCGCCTGTCGCATTGGCCTTGCGGGCATCGAAAACGAAATGTTCACCGCCGCCCTTCGGAAAGGGTATCGGCAAGACACCGACCATCTCGGCGACATCCCTGTCCCCCGCAAGCCGCTCGATGGCCGCCGCATCCTGCACACGCGGCCAGCGCAGCCACAGGCTTTTTGTCTCGATGCGAAAGACATCGTCGCGCGTCAGATCGGGAAACATGGGCTAACCTCCATCAGCCTGAAACGACAAAGGGGAATGCGGTTGTCCACATTCCCCCGGTTGTTTCTGGTCTTGGAGCTTTTGGGGTCTTGAAGCTTTTTAGGCTTGCCCTGTCCGGTGTCCCTATCGGGTTTTCGGACTGCTCTGGAACCTCGCCGGGGTCTTGTGAGACCGGCGGGGTTCCTTTGTCTGAACCTCGCCGTTTATTCTGCGGCCATTTGGGCCGGTACCACGGTCACATACGCTCGCTTACCTTTGTCCACGAACGCGACATGCCCATTGGTGAGTGCAAAAAGCGTGTGATCCACGCCAATGCCCACGTTGGCACCGGGATGCCATTTGGTGCCGCGCTGACGCACGATAATGTTGCCGGCCAGCACTGCTTCGCTGCCGAACTTCTTCACGCCGAGGCGCTTGCTCTGCGAGTCGCGACCGTTGCGGGATGAACCGCCTGCTTTTTTATGAGCCATGACATGCTCCTCGAAAACTCTGCGCGTGCATCCCCCAAAGGGTCAACATCGCTGACGTGATTGGTCTTATGCCGCAAAAACGGCGCTTTGGAAACCCGGAAAGATCAGAGATCCTTGCCGGACTCCCATTCCTTGCGATCAACGACAGCACGCGGCGGCTTGCCATCCAGCAATTCCTGCGCCTGCACGGGCCATTCCTCACGGGTGATACGACCCTTGAGCTTGAACTCGTCGTCGAACTTGGTGATGTCCGCTTCGGTCCAGGCCGCAATATCGGTCAACGTGATGCCGGGATAGGCCACACGCATTTTCTTCTCCATCGCGGTCGAAAGACCGTCGATGAGGGAAATGTTGTCGTTGATGTTGAAGGTACCCTTGGCCTTGGCAGCAGGGGCCTTGGCAGACTTTGGCTTGGGCGCGGCTTCAGCAGCAGGCGCTGCCTTGACACTGACATCGACCTTTTCACCATTGGTGAAAATGTCGGTGATGCGCACCACGGTCAGATCCTGACGATGGCCCTTCTTGCGCTTCGAATTCTGGCGGCGGCGCTTGAAGAAAGAGATGACCTTGGGGCCACGTCCCTGTTCCACCACCGCACCAGCGACAGTCGCGCCTGCAACGGTTGGCGTGCCGACCACAGTCGTCTCGCCGCCCAGCATCAGGACGGTTTCAAAGGCGACGGTGTCGCCTGCTTCGGCGTGGAGCTTTTCCACGATAATGACGTCGTTGCGGGAAACCTTGTACTGCTTCCCGCCCGTCTTGATCACTGCGAACATCGTGTTTCTCTCGTGTTCGGCCGTATCTCAACCTGGGTTGGACCGGCTTCTTGACAGAGTCCGGACCCTTGCGAAGGGGCCACGGGACTGGCGGATATAAAAGAACAACGCGGGAAATGGCTTTCGCCACCCGCGCCGTGCAAGGCCTATGATGGATGGCATGGCAGAAGTCAAGATGAGCCAGGGGAATCGAATCACCATGGGCGAAATCAGGCAGCGGATCATCGTGGACTGGGGCACCAGCAGCTTCCGCGCCTGGCGCTTTGGATCACGTGGTGAAGTCGTTCAGCAGCATCAGGCAGCGGCGGGAATCCTGACGGTGGAGAACAAGGCGTTCGAGGCTGTTCTCCACCGCGAAATCGGCCATTGGCTGACGCCGCACACCGAAGTGCTGCTCTCGGGCATGATCACCAGCCGCAATGGCTGGATCGAGACACCCTATGTCGAAGCCCCCGCAACACTGGCGCAGCTGGCCGCAGGCGCGCGGGTGATGACGGCGGAGAGCGGCATGGTGCTGCGCTTTCTCCCAGGGGTGTGCGTCAACGGCCTATCGCCAGACGTGATGCGTGGCGAGGAAATCCAGGTCTTCGGCAGCGTTGGGCCGCAGGAGAGCGTGACTGTGGTGCTGCCGGGCACGCACAGCAAATGGGTGCGCGCGCAGGCAGGCGTGCTGCACGATTTCAAGAGTTTCATGACCGGCGAGGTTTTCGCGGCGCTGAAGTCGCATACGATCCTGGGCAGGCTCATCACGGAAGGAACTGCTGCCGACGATACCGCCTTCAACGCGGGTGTGCGACAGGCGCTGAACCCCGGATCGGCAGGGCTGCTCAACGACATTTTTACCACGCGCAGCGGCGTGCTGCTCAAACGCTTTCCGCCAGAAGAGATCGCCGAGCGCCTTTCCGGCATCGTCATCGGCCACGAGATCCGGGGCGGACTGGCGCTGGGCTGGGCGGAAGGCGTGATCCGCGTGGTGGGCGAGGCAGGGCTGGTGCGGCGGTATCTGTTGGCGTTGCGTACAACTGGGTTGAAGGCGGAGGCAGGGCCGGAGAATGCGGCGGTGGAGGGGTTTCGGAGGCTGGGGGCGGTTTGAGGGTCGAGATTGATCGAACGCATTCTTGACAACATACCAACCGGTTGGTATTTATAGATAGCAATCGGATCACCAGACATGCCGCGACCCGGAACAACCAGAGACAAGATACTCAACGCCGCACTGCGGACGATCCGTACAAAGGGCTATACCGCTACAAGCGTGGACGATCTCTGCGCAGCCAGCGGCGTGACCAAGGGCGCATTCTTTCACCATTTCAACAGCAAGGACGCGCTGGGTGTTGCTGCAGCGGAGCATTGGACGAAGGTGACAAGCGTTTTATTCGCGGAAGCGCCGTATCACCACCATGATGATCCGCTGGACCGGGTGCTTGCCTACATAACCTTCCGGCGGGCCATCCTTAAGGGTGAACTGCCAGAGTTCACTTGCCTTGTCGGCACCATGGCGCAAGAGGTGCATCAGAGTTCCCGCGCCATCACCGCCGCTTGCGAAGCCTCGATAAGCAGCCATGCTGCCACGATCGAACCCTATGTCGCGGAAGCCATGGAGCAACGCGGGCTTGATCCCTCGGGTGCCGATACTGGCTGGAGTGCCGCCAGCCTTGCCCTCCATACTCAGGCGGTGCTGCAGGGGGCCTTCATTCTCGCCAAGGCGAAGGGCGGCCCCGCCATCGCCGAGGACAGCGTGGATCATCTTGCCCTCTATGTGCGGCTGTTGTTCGCCAACCATCCGCAGAAGGGAGAAGCCAATTGAACCACAATTTTTCCATCACCATCCCCGTGCCGCGCGGCACTGAACCGCTGAAGCCAACGCAACCAAAGCGGCTTTAAATCTGAACCCATTGGAGAATTGTCCCATGAACATCATCACCCCCTGCCTGTGGTTCGACGGCAACGCCGAAGTGGCCGCCACCTTCTACGCCTCCCTGTTGCCAGACAGCCACGTTGACGCTGTCCATAGCGCGCCCGGCGACTATCCCTCGGGCAAGACCGGCAATGTGCTAACCGTGGAGTTCACCCTGATGGGCCGACCATTCCTCGGCCTGAACGGTGGGCCGCATTTCAAGTTCAACGAGGCCGTCTCCTTGATGATTCCCGTGGAGACACAAGCCGAGGTCGACCGGCTGTCGAATGCCCTCTCCGCCGTGCCGGAGGCCGAGC
>JANNEO010000003.1:0-7780 GCA_031378805.1 Hyphomicrobiales bacterium | reverse complement strand
TCCGCCTGCTCCTTGCCATCTTGGTCTTTGGCGTGGCGATCCGCTTTGCCATCGAGATCGGCGTCAAGCCCAACGAACTGTTCTCGATCGAGCAGCTGCAGGAGGGACGTCTGTGATGCGTCGACTTCTGGCGGTCCTGGCAGCGGTCTTGGCAGCGGTCCTGGTAGCACTCATCATATCGATACCGGACGTGCGCGCCGAACGTCTGATCACCTCCGTCTCGGCCAGCCGAGTGCTGATCACATCAAGCTACACCGGCGCCGAACTCGTGCTGTTTGGCGTGATCGAGCGTGATGCAGTCAGTGTCTCGCGCTCCGGCCCCTATGACATCGTGGTGATGGTGCGTGGCCCCGCCAGCCCGATCACCGTCCGGGAGAAGCAGAGGCTTGGTCCGATCTGGGTCAATGCAGACCAGCGCAAATATGTCGGTATGCCCGGCTATCTCGCCATCCATTCCTCCCGCCCGCTGTCCGATGTGTCGAGCGAGCCGCTGCGGGAACGCTTCCAGCTTGGCCTTATGGAAAGCGTCGCCCCGCGCGGCGGCGGCATGGGGGACGATCATCGCCAGAATTTTCATCAGGCCCTGATCCGCATCAAGGCGAATGCCCGGCTTTTCCAGGCCAACGACAAGGGCGTGGTTTTCCTGGCACCGGGCCTGTTCCGCGCCGCGATCAGCCTGCCCGCCACCGCACCTCTTGGCAACTACGAGGCCATTGTCACGCTGTTCTCCGATGGTGCGCCGCTGGCGACGGAGAAGACCGATTTCGAGGTTGTGAAAACGGGCTTCGAGGCACAGGTCGCCATGGCGGCCTTCAGTCAGCCCTGGCTTTATGGCCTGTTGACTGTGCTGCTGGCGCTGGGTTTCGGCTGGCTCGCCAACTATGCCTTCCGGAGGGATTAGACGATGCCAGCCTTGCCCGTCATGTTGGCCGAAGACCGCATTCCTCCAGCCGCGTTGCTGCTTGGGCTCGCGGGCCTGATCCCCTTCATGGTCTGCGCGCTGGTGATCTGGACCGGCGCATCCGTGCCCCTCATCGATGATCCAGCCCGCGCGATGCTGGCCTATGGTGCGTTGATCCTGTCGTTTCTGGGTGGCGTGCGCTGGGGTTTCGCCCTGCGCATGACCGATGGTGGGCTGCAGGCACAAGCCTTCGTGCTGGCGGTTGCGCCTGCCATTGCGGCCTGGTTCCTGCTGCTTGGCCCGGTCTTGATGGGCCTGGCCGTCTTGCCCGTGATGATCCTGCTGCTGGGCCTGGCCGATGATCAACTGCCCAAGGTCGGGGTGCCCATATGGTACCGCGGCTTGCGGCGTCTGCTGACGGCGGGAGCGGTGCTGAGTTGTCTCGCGGCTGCCGCAGGCGCGGTGCAGTAGAGTTCACGCTCCCGAGAGACGCCCTTCCGGCACCGTGTAGACCCGTGTGCTGCCGCAGACTTGCGCGACCATCCGGCCGGGGGTGAACAGGTCCGCAATCACAGGTTCCAGACAATTGAGACCACCGGCATACGCCCCGAACGCTGGAAGGATCATCCGGCTGCCATCGCTGACGAAGGCCATGCGCCGCACTTTGCCCCGCTCGCTCACCACGCGAGCCGCGGGATGCAGATGGCCCGCGATCTCACCCACTTGCCGGCCTGGCTGCGGCTCATGCCGGAACGTCAGTGGCCCCATGACCAGTGTCGCCAGCCGCTTTCCAGGCAGGCCATCAGGTATCTCCGGGTCGTGATTGCCCGTGATCCACACCATTTCAAGGCTGGCAGAGAGCACGTTGAGCGCGGCAAAGATGGAAGCGTCCATGCGCCCGACCGCACCCGTGTCGTGAAAGCTGTCGCCCAGTGCGATCACCCTTTGCGGTTTGTGACGGGCAATCACGCGTGTCAGTTTCGCCAGCGTCACGGCGGTGTCATAGGGCGGCAGCAATTGCCCTCGGGAAGCATACGCCGAGCCTTTTTCAAGATGCATGTCGGCAACGACGAGCGTGCGCTCCGCCTCCCACCAGACCGCGCCGTGATGATCGAGCTGCAGGCTTGCCGTGTTCACGTTGACGGAGGTCATGGAGACAGGGTCCAGTTCATTCTGGGGCCGTTCGTTGCTGCACCGCAGAGCATGTCGCGCCGCCGTCATCGCTTGCCTTCAGTCCCCATCGCATCCGCCATCATCTCGCGCGCCGCTTCCTCCAGCAGCGCGTCAGCCGCTTCACCATGGACGGCCTCGCGCCCGATCTCGAGCAACACCGGAACCGCCAAAGGCGACACCCGTCCCAGAGCCTTGTGGACGATTCGCCCCCTGATGCGCGAGAGCATAATGCCCAGCCGTCCGATATCGAGCAGTCCTGTTGCCGCGTCGGCACGTGCGGCCTGCAACAGGATATGCCCCGGCTCATGGGCGCGAAGCACGTCATAGACCAGATCGGTCGACATGGTGACCTGGCGGCTGCGCTTCTCCTGTCCGGGAAACTTGCGCTCGATCAGTCCGGCGATCACCGCGCAGTAGCGGAACGTGCGCTTCATCAATCCGCTTTCCGCCAGCCATTCCTCCAGGTCATCCCCCAGCATGTCCTGATCGAAGAGCTGGTCGATGAACCCTGGCTCCTGCGCCGCCCTGGCCGAGAGATCGCCAAGACCCCAGACCGAGAGTGCATAGTCGTTGCACACGAAACCCTGCGGTTTCATCCGCGCACGCTCCAGCCGCCGCGTCAGCAGCATCCCCAGCGTCTGATGCGCCAGCCTGCCCTCGAAGGGATAGGCCACGAGATGGAATCGCCCGGCGCGAGGAAAAGTCTCCACCAGCAAGTCGCTGGCTCCCGGCAGCAGGCTCTTGTCGCGTTGCAGACGCAACCAGTCCGCAACCTGAGGCGGCAGCGCTGTCCAGCGCGACGGGTCAGCCAGAATGCCACGGACCCGCACGGCCAGATGCGTCGAGAGCGGAAACTTGCCGCCCGCGTAGCTTGGCACCTTGGGGTCGGTCTTCGGCGCGGCGCGCGACACCAGCACGCTGTCCTCGAAAATACCCTCGAAGCGCAGCACCTCGCCGCCAAAAACGAAGGTATCACCATGCACCATGGTTTCGGCGAAATACTCCTCGACCTCGCCGATCACTCTTCCGCCCATCATCGGACCGCGACCCTTGCGCCCGAACCGCACCTTCAGCATGGTCGCTTCAACGATGGTGCCGACATTCATGCGATACTGCTGGATGATGCGCGGATTGGCAGCCCGCCAGAACCCCTGCGCGTCACGCCGGATCTTGGCGAAGCGCTCGTAGCTCTTGAGTGCATAGCCACCCGTGGCGACAAAGCCCAGGACAGCATCGAATGTGGCCCGATCGATTTCGGCATAAGGCGCGGCGGACGTAATCTCTGCATACAGGTCATCCGCCTGGAACGGCGCGGTGCAGGCCATCCCCAGCACATGCTGCGCCAGCACATCGAGCGATCCCTTGCGCATCACCTCCGCATCCTGCTCGCCAGCGGCCGCGGCATCCACCGCAGCCCGGCACTCCAGCACCTCGAAGCGGTTGGACGGCACGAGGACCGCTTTTGAAGGCTCGTCAAGCCGATGGTTGGCGCGGCCCACGCGCTGCAAAAGGCGGCTCGCCCCCTTGGGTGCGCCGACATTGATGACCAGGTCGACAGCGCCCCAGTCGATGCCCAGATCGAGCGTCGCTGTGCAGACGATGGCATCAAGCCCCCCCGCCGCCATCGCCGCCTCAACCTTGCGGCGCTGACCGACATCCAGCGAGCCGTGATGCAACGCGATACGCAGGCTGTCATCATTGATGCCCCACAGCAACTGGAACAGCAGTTCCGCTTGCATTCGCGTGTTGACGAAAACCAGCGAGAGTGTGTGCTGCTTGATCAGCGCGTAGATTTCACCAACCGCATGTTTTGAGGTGTGCCCCGACCAGGGCAGACGCTCCGCCGTATCGAGGATCTGCAGGATGGGAGGCGCGGCGATGGACTTTTCGGCCAGCACGAGATCGGCGAGATGCCGAGCATCGGCGCTGTGCGTCCTTCGAGGCTCGCCTTTGGCTCGCACCTCAGGATGAGGAGTGTTGTACGAAGCACTGTCCTCCTCATCCTGAGGTGCGCAGCGAAGCGAAGCCTCGAAGGACGCAGGACGCTGATGCAGCACCCTCTGACCCACAAGCCAGGCCTGCAACTCTTCCGGATCGCGCACGGTCGCCGACAGGCCTGTCGCCACCAGCTTGGGAGACAGCTTGCGCAGCCGTGCGAAATCCAGCGCCAGCAGATCGCCCCGCTTGCTTGGCGCAATCGAATGCAGCTCATCAAAAATGACCCGCTCCAGGCTGTCGAAGTAGCTCTCCGCATCCTTCGAAGACACCATCAGCGCCACCTGCTCCGGTGTCGTCAGCAGGATATCCGGCGGTTGCCGCCGCTGGCGATCCCGTTTGGACGCAGGCGTGTCACCGGTGCGGGTTTCGACCCGGATCGGCAGGCCCATCTCGGCAATGGGTTTTTGCAGGTTGCGTTCGATATCCACCGCCAGCGCCTTCAAAGGGGAGACGTAGAGCGTGTGAATTCCCGCAGGGCGGACATCATTGCGCTTTGGCCGCTCCGCCAGTTCCACCAAGGTGGGAAGAAATCCCGCCAGCGTCTTGCCCGCCCCGGTTGGAGCGATCAGCAGGGTTGAGCGACGCCCGGCGTGCTTGGTGATCAGCGCCAGTTGATGCGCCCGGGGTTGCCAGCCCTTGGCCGCAAACCACGCACGAAAGCGTGGTGGCAGCAGGTCAGTGGCCATGGTCCGCCGCCAAGACACTCTGCACTACGTGGCCCAGCACCACGACAAAGCCATGCACGGGCTTTCCAGCATCCTGGCGGGTGATGCAGGGATCAAGCAACTCCACCGTTAAGCCACGTTGCGCAGCCACTACGCGCAGGTAAGCCTCACTATGATGATAACGCAGGTCAGCGCCGAGGCTGTATCCTTCACCGGCTTGCGCCTGCACCGTGAAGGCGAAAATCCCCCCCTTTGCCAACACGCGCCGCGCCGCTTTCAACAGCGGTGCCAGATCACCCAGATAGACCAGCACATCGGCCGCCAGCAGCAGGTCGAACTGCTCTTCCGCAGCGCTGTCCAGCGTGTCCAGCAGGTCGCCACAGAGCGGTTGGCCCTCGCCGTAATATCCGCTGCGCCGGGCTTTCTCGACCATGGCGGGAGACAGATCGACACCCTCGATGACAGCAACGCGGTCCCGGATCGCAGCCGCCATCAAGCCGGTGCCGCACCCCAGATCGCACGCACGCTGGAAGTGGAAAGGACGCTCCGAAAGCCCGCACGCCTTCTCAACAGCAGCCATCACGACCTCTGGTCCGCGATAGTCGAGTGCTGTGACCAGATGGGTGTCGAAGCGGTCGGCATACTCATCGAACAGCGCCGCGACATAGCCCGGCGTCATGCCCGCATCGGCAACGCCAAGCCGCGCCAGCCGGACGCCTGCGCCCAGCGCATCAGGCGGTGACAGCACGCGGGCTTGTTGGAACGCGGTAATCGCCCCTGTGCGGTCTCCCGCCTGTTCCAGCGCTTCGCCCAGACCGAACCACGCGGGCGGCCAGGCAGGCGTCAGTTCCAGCACCTGCCGAAAGAGATCGGCAGCCGCTGCGAAATCGTGGTCTTTCAGCAAATCCTGCGCATAGCCGTAGCGACGGTCAGCGTTGAGATCGCCCGAGGAATGCAGGGTCATGCGCGCCTTCTTCCTTCTCCCTTGGGAGAAGGTGGTCGCTGCTTGGCGACCGGATGAGGGAGAACAACTGACGGACGCAGGGATTCTCCCTCATCCGTCATGCTCCGCATGACACCTTCTCCCAAGGGAGAAGGATGGCGGGAAACCCGATCCACCCTCACCCCCACCTGTAGTTGAAACTCACGGTGATGCGTTCCTCCTCCGCCATGTTCAGCGGCACCTCGTGGCGCAGGTAGCTTTCCCACAGCAGCACTTCTCCCGGCATGGGCGCACGGTAGATGAAGCTGCGGTTGTCCTCGGCGGCCGCGGGCTTGCGCGGCGGGGCGGCCATCATCATGGCGTGGCGGGGATCCTCGAACTTGATGGCGGAGGCCCCGTCCGGCATCGCCACATAGACCGTACCGGAAATCACGCTGTGCGGATGAATATGCGAAGTGTGGACGCCGCCGGGTGGCAGCAGGTTGATCCAGATCGAGTCCAGCACGATCTTCTTGCCCGCAAGCGCATAGTCTAGCGCTTTGGCAAAATCCGTCACATGCCGGTCCAGCCGCTTCTGCAATTGCTTGAACGCCGGAAACCGCCAGGGCAGATCATCGAGCGAGGCGTAGCTTGTGTAGCCGGGATAGCCGTTCTTGCGGCACCAGCGCTGGCCGGCGGCATCATCCTCCGCGATGGTGCGACAGCTGGCATCAAGCTCGGCCACGAAGCCATCGCCGGGATCGGCAATCGCGCCCCTGTAGAGCTGTGTCACGAAGAGTTTTTCAATGGTCGCCATGGCAGCGGCGTAACGCGGCCAATCTGATGTGTCAAAGAGACGAAACGCGCACCCGAGTCAGTCCGCTCCCGGTCATGCCGAGCTGGCGGGCGGCAACACCCGAGACATCAACGATACGCCCACGCACCCAAGGGCCACGGTCATTGACCCGCACCACGACGCTGCGCCCGTTGGCAAGGTTCGTGACCCTGATCTGCGAGCCAAACGGCGCAGAGCGATGCGCGGCCGTCATGGCATTGTTGTTGAAGCGCTCGCCACTGGCAGTTTTGCGACCGTGGAATTTTGCACCGTAATAGGAGGCGATGCCCTGCTGGTTGAGCGCGAGGGCCGGGCTTGCGGCGAAAGACGAAGCCAGGAGGCTGGCAGCAAATGCTGCTGTAGTGAAGCGAAGATGCATTGAAATTCCCATCAGGAGATTACCCAGTCCGTCGCGGATGGAGCATGAATGGGGCCTAAACGGGGCGGGTCATTGAGGCCGAAGCTGTAGAAATTTAGCAGTTAAAGATGCTTTAAGCCAGTATACGTCCGTCACAAGCATCAAATTCTGATACATCACATCTTATGCAGTGATAGAGCAACAGCAACGCGACCAATCGCGCCCGTTAAAGAAGAAGATGCGTCTGCATACTCGAATTCTGAAACATCAAATTTTTTCAGGACGATTTCCATCCGCGCCAGCTGTTCACGAATGTTTCCAAATTTCGGCTCAACCAGTTTTTTCTTCCAAGCGGTCGTTTCGATCCGCAATGCAGAAATGCGCTTCGCTGTCAGACCATCCATTTTGACGAGGGTGGAAACCTCAACTGCATCTTCAACCCAGTTTTGAAACTCCTGCAGCTGGCTCATAAACCACCCCTCACACCTTCCCCATCACCTCATCCCGCAGCACGCGCCGCAGCACCTTGCCCACATTCGTCTTCGGCAGCGCATCGCGGAACACCACGGTCCTTGGTACCTTGTAGCCTGTCAGCTGGTCGCGGCAATGCTTGATGATGTCAGCATCCGTCACTGACGGATCCTTCTTCACCACATAGGCCGCCACGGCTTCGCCCGAATGCGCGTCAGGAAGGCCGATCACCGCCACCTCCAGCACGCCGGGATGGCCGGAGATCACCTCTTCCACCTCGTTGGGATAGACGTTGAAGCCCGAGACCAGCACCATATCCTTCATGCGGTCGACGATCTTGAACTGGCCGTCCGGCAGCATCACGCCCACATCGCCTGACTTGAACCAGCCATCCGCCGTCATGGCCTTGGCGGTTTCCTCCGGGAGCTGCCAGTAGCCCGCCATCACCTGCGGTCCC
>JANNEO010000152.1:0-14580 GCA_031378805.1 Hyphomicrobiales bacterium | reverse complement strand
CCCGCATCGGGATCGACGCCCGTGACCGAACCGATGACCGTGCCGTTCGTGGCATTCTCAGCCACGGTGTTGGCCGAGAGATTGGCGTTGGTCGGGGCCTCGTTGATGTTGGTGAGCGTGACCGCAAGGGATTGCGTATCGATGCCACCCAGACCATCGGAAACCTGGACGATCACGTCATAGATGTTGTTGCTGCCCACATCCGTGGGTGTCTCAAAGTCCTGTGCAGCCACAAAGGTCAGTACGCCAGTCGTGGCGTTGATCGTGAACTTCGCCGAATCCGCGCCACCCGCGATCGTGTAGGTGAGTGTCGCACCCGCATCCGCATCCGTTGCCAGCACGGATGTGACCGCCGTGCCGTTCTCGCTGATGGACAGGGCCGCTGTCGCGCCGCCTCCATCCGATGTGATGACGGGCGCATCGTTTGTGTTGGTCAGGTTGATGGTGAAGACCTTGTCGAACGTCAATCCGCCCTGATCGGTCGTGCGCACCGTGACGGTGTGCGAGGCCGCCGTCTCGAAATCGAGCAATGTTCCGTTCGCCACGGTGATCTGGCCGCCCGCCGAGATGGCGAAGCGCCCACCTGCGTCCTGGCCCGCCACGAAGGCGTAGGTGAAGGTCGCTCCCGCATCGGGATCGACGCCCGTGACCGAACCGATCACCGTGCCGTTCGTGGCGTTCTCAGCCACGATGTTGGCCGAGAGATTGGCGTTGGTCGGGGCCTCGTTGACGTTGGTGACGTTGATGGTGAACACCTTGTCGAAGAACAGTCCGCCTTGATCCGTGGTGCGCACCGTGACGGTGTGCGAGGTCGCGGCCTCGAAATCGAGAAGGCTGCTGTTGGCCACCCTGATCTGGCCGCCCGAGGTGATCGAGAAGCGCCCGCCTGCGTCCTGTCCCGCCACGAAGGCGTAGGTGAAGGTTGCGCCCGCATCGGGATCGACGCCGGCCACAGTGCCGATAACGGTGCTGTTGGCGGCATTTTCCACAACGGTGTTGGCCGAGAGGTTGGAGTTCGTCGGCGCTTCGTTGACGTTGGTGACATTGATGGTGAACACCTTGTCGAAGAACAGGCCTCCCTGATCGGTGGTGCGCACCGTGACATTGTGCGACGTCGCGGCTTCGAAATTCAGCAATGTGCCGTTGGCTACCGTGATCTGGCCGCCTGCCGAAATGGCGAAGCGCCCGCCAGCGTTCTGCCCTGCCACGAACGCATAAGTGAAGGTCGCGCCTGCATCGGGGTCCACACCCGACACGTTGCCGACAATCGTGCTGTTCGCCGCGTTTTCCGCCACCGTATTGGCCGAGAGATTCGCGTTGGTGGGCGTCTCGTTGACGTTCGTCACCGTGATGGCGATGGCCTGCGTATCAGTGCCGCCCAGGCCATCCGAGACCTGGACAATCACATCATAGACGTTGTTGGCGCCCACATCCGTCGGCGCTTCGAAGTTTTGCGCCGCGATGAAATTCAGTGCGCCCGTCGAGGCATTGATCGTGAACTTCGCTGCATCAGCGCCGCCCACGATCGAATAGGCCTTTGTCGCGCCCGCATCAGGATCGCTGGCAGCCACCGTGGTGATCACGGCAGCAGAATTTTCGGCGAATGCCAGGGCCGCCGAAGCACCGCCTCCATCCGAGGTGATGACCGGAGCTTCGTTGACGTCCGATACGGTGATCGTGAACAGCTTGTCGACGGAGAGCCCGCCCTGATCGGTCACCCGCACGGTGATCGTGTGGCTGGTTGTCGCCTCAAAGTTGAGCAGGCTGCCATTGGCAACCGTGACCTGACCGCCCGCCGTGATGGCGAACCGTCCGCCGGCATCCTGGCCTGCAACCATGGCGTAGGTGAAGGTTGAGCCTGCATCGGGATCAACGCCCGTCACATTGCCGACGATGGTTCCGTTCGCGGCATTTTCCGCCACGGTACTCGATGACAGCGTGGCGTTGGTGGGTGCTTCGTTGACATTGGTCAGGTTGATCGCAAACAGCTTGTCGAAGGTGAGGCCGCCCTGGTCCGTCACCCGCACAGTGACGCTGTGCGACGTCGCAGACTCGAAATCGAGCAGGGAGCCATTCGCCACGGTGATCTGGCCACCTGCCGAAATCGCAAAGCGCCCGCCTGCATCCTGTCCCGATACGAAAGCGTAGGTGAAGGTGGCGCCCGCGTCGGGGTCGACACCCGTGACCGAGCCGATCACCGTGCCGTTCGCAGCATTTTCTGCAACGGTGTTTGCGGAAAGGCTGGCGTCTGTCGGAGCATCGTTGGCGTTGCCGACTGTGACGGCGATGGCTTGCGTGTCCGCGCCACCCAGTCCGTCCGAGACTTGCACAATGACATCATAGATGTTGTTGCCGCCAACATCCGTGGGTGTTTCGAGATCCGGCGGCGTCAAGAAGCTCAACGCACCTGTCACGGCATTGATCGTGAACCTGGCCGCGTCGGCACCGCCTGCGATGCTGAAGGTCAGCGTGGCGCCCACATCGACATCGGAGGCGATAACCGTCGTCACAGCCGTCGTGTTCTCAACCACGCTTGTGGCCGCCGTCGCGCCACCGCCATTCGAGGTGATCACGGGGGCATCATTCGCGTCGGTCAGAGCGATGCTGAAGACCTTGTCGAAGGTCATTCCGCCCTGGTCAGTGATACGCACCGTGATCGCGTGTGTCGATGCGGACTCGAAATCGAGCAAGCTGCCATTGGCCACCGTGATCTGACCACCGGCGGAGATGGCGAAGCGGCCACCAGCATCCTGGCCCGGCACCAAGGTATAGGTGAAGGTGGCACCCGCATCCGGGTCGACGCCCGTGACCGAGCCGATGAATGTGCCGTTTGCGGCATTTTCCGCAACGGTGTTCGCGGACAGGCTGGCGTTGGTTGGCGCTTCGTTGACGTTGGTCAGGGTGACCGCGATAGCCTGCGTGTCGATGCCGCCCAGACCATCGGAAACCTGGACGATGACATCATAGACATTGTTGCCGCCGACATCCGTTGGTGCTTCGAAATTCTGGGCAGCCACCAGGCTCAGGACGCCTGTGGTGGCATTGATCGTGAACTTGGCTGCATCCGCGCCGCCCGTGATCGTGTAGATCCGCGTCGCGCCTGCGTCCGGATCGGTCGCGCTCACCGTGGTGACTGTTCCGGCTGTATTCTCGGCCACAGACAGGGCCGCCGAAGCGCCGCCGCCATCCGATGTGATCACGGGGGCCTCGTTCGTGTTCAACACGGAGATCGTGAAGGCCTTGTCCACGAAGAGACTACCTTGGTCGGTGATCCTCACCGTGACGCTGTGCGATGCGGCGGTCTCGAAATCGAGCAGGGTGCCATTGGCGACAATCAACTGCCCACCTGCAGTGATGGCGAAGCGGCCGCCCGCGTCCTGACCTGCAACCATCGTGTAGGTGAAGGTGGCACCAGCATCGGGGTCGATGCCGGTTACATTGCCGATGATCGTGCCGTTGCCCGCGTTTTCGATGACAGTGCTTGCCGAAAGGCTCGCGTTGGTTGGTGCCTCGTTGATGTTGTTCAAGGTGATCGTCAGCACCTTGTCAAAGCTAAGGCCACCCTGATCGGTGACGCGGACAGTCACGGCGTGCGAGGCCGCCGTCTCGAAATCCAGCAATGCGCCATTTGCCACCGTGATCTGGCCACCCGCCGAGATGGCGAAACGGCCACCGGCGTTCTGGCCCGATACGAAAGCGTAACTGAAGGTCGCGCCAACATCGGGGTCCACACCCGTGACCGAGCCGACGACAAAGCCGTTTGCGGCCCCTTCATTGACGGCTCCTCCAACAAGGATGATGTTGATGGGGGCTTCGTTGGCATCGGTAATGGTGATGGCGAGAGACTGGTCATCGAACAGGGCGCCATCGCTCACCCGGACGATCACGTCATAGACATTGTTGCCGCCCGCATCGGTCGGCGCTTCAAAGCTCGGCGGTGTCACGAAGGTCAGTGCGCCGGTCAAGGTATTGATTGCAAAAGCCCCTGCATCTGCACCACCCACGATGGAATAGATCGCCGTCGTGCCCGCGTCCGGATCAGCAGATGTCACGGTCAGGACAGCAGTGCTTTCCTCCGCCCTGGACAAGCTGGCGGTAGCCCCCCCACCCGACGACGTGATGACCGGGGCTTCGTTCTGGTTGGTGACCGTGACGCGAATCAGCTGTGTGTCGGCCAGCACGCCATCCGTGACCAGGACGACGACCTCATAGATATTGTCGCCGTTGGCATCCGTCGGGGCCTCGAAGTTTGGCGGGGTATGGAAGACCAGAGCGCCTGTGAGACTGTCGATATCAAACAGCGTCTGGTCAGCGCCACCCGCGATGAAATAGCCGAATGTCGCGCCAATGTCGGGGTCCAAAGCCTGGACCGTCGTGACGGTCGTGCCATTTTCAACCAAAATAACCGAGGCAATCGGGCCACCGCCATCGGAAATGATCACCGGTGCTTCGTTCGTATCGGAAATGACAATCGACAATGATTGCTGGTCCGTCGCCACCCCATCGGAAACCTCGACCACCACCTGATAGATATTGTTCCCGTCCGTATCCGTGGGAAACTCGAAATTGGGAGTTGTCACGAAGCGCAATGCGCCAGTGGCTGCGTTGATCGTGAACTGAGAGGAATCCGATCCGCCGATGATCCGGTAGGTCAGAAACGTTCCGGCATCCAGATCAAGCCCGATGACAGTCGTCACAATCGGATCGGCTTCACCAATGATGATCGTTGCAGAGGGCCCGCCACCATCGGACACAATCTCCGGGGCATCATTCGAGTTGGCGACATTGATGACCAGTATCTGATCCGCAAAGAGGCCCTGCTGGTCTGTCACGCGCACCGTGATCAAATGATAGGGTGCCGTCTCGAAATCGATAGAAGCCCCTGCCGTCACCGTGACCAGGCCCGTGATGGTGTCGATGGCGAAACGCCCGCCAGCGTCGCCACCTGGCGCCAGCGCGTATTGCAGCACATCGCCTGCGTCCGGATCGATAGCGCTGACCTGTCCGATGATGGCACCTGCGGCTGATCCCTCCTGGACGATATTGCCCAGCATGGTGATCTGTTCAGGGGCTTCGTTGGTATTGGAAATGCTGACCAAAAGGGTCTGCTGATCCGAGAGACTGCCATCGCTCGCCTGGACAATCACCTCGTAGAGATTGTCACCATTGGCATCCAGGGGAGATTCGAAATTGGCCGGGTTCCTCAACCGCAGGGCACCCGTGGTCGCATCGATGATGAAGAGAGCCGCATCTGCCCCTCCAGCAATGCTGTAGGTGATGGGATCGCCCTCGGGATCCACGGCTTCCACTGTGGCGACCTGTGTCAGGTTCTCGCCCATGCTGACAAGAACGGTCGACGCACCTCCGCCCGAGGTGATCTCCGGCGCTTCATTCACGCCGTTGACGTCGATCACGAAGACGCTGTCGATGAACAGTCCCTGCTGATCGGTCGCGCGGACAATGATCGTCAATTCTGGCGTTGTCTCGGAGTCGAGCACCGCTCCTGGAGCGATGGTGATGGCACCTGTTGTGGCATCAATCTGGAACACCCCATTGGCGTCACCAGAAGGTGCGAAGCCGTAGATCAGCTGATCGCCGCTGTCAGGATCACCCGCCAGCGCAAAGCCGACGACGGTTCCGGCGGGATCGACTTCGAAAACGGATGTGCCAGAAAGCGTGAGACCAAAGGGAGTCTCGTTGACATTGACGATTGAAACGGAAAGCGCCTGCACATCGCGCAGTCCGTTGCTGTCAACGACGGCAACATCGACGCGATAGGCGCCACCGGCCACGGCCAGATTCGTTTCAAAGTCGGGCTCATCGGCAAAGGTGAGTACGCCCGTCTGGCTGTTGATCGTGAACAGGGCGGCGTCATCTCCGCCCACGATGGCGAACACGACATCAAGACCTTCGGGATGCGTGCCGGTGACTGTCGTGACCTGGCGACCCGCTTCAAGTGTTGCGACAAGTGCAGTCTCACCACCACCATTCGACGTCAGGACAGGGGGCGATTTCTCCGGTGGTTCCGGCTCGGGCTGCGGGCCAGGATCATTGCTTTCGGTCTGGCCGCCGCCGGAGCCGCTGAAGGGAGCATCCTCGGCGTTGGTGCGTTTGGAGAAGCGGCCTGTCGAACTCGACAGCGACGTGCTGTTGCTGCTGTCCTCGCTGGCGGACGAGGACTGTCGTGATCCGGGGCTGGGCGTCAGGCTTGCCGGAGGCAGGCTGGGCATCTGGACAACGGGGACGCCTTGCGTGGCGGCTGCAGCCATATCGGACGGTTTGGCGGCCAGCGAGGTCGAGACCGCGATCTGGGGCAACTGGTCGGCCAATTGCACTTCGCCGACCTTGGCAATCAGCGCCTGGGGATCGACATCGGTTTCGGAAAACATGAGCCGGGGGGCATCACCACCCAACATCCGAAGGGCCAATCCCGGCAGGATGATCTTGCTGCCATCATCGAACAGCAGCACCAGATCAACGTCGAGGACGGCGGCCTTGGCGCTGGCGAAGGGGAACTTGAAGGACAACAGGCGCGACTGGCCAGCTTCGAAGATGGCGACAGCGCCCGGTGCCGGCTTCTCGACAAGCACGGGGGCTCCCGTGCGATCCTCGACGGACGCCGCCCCTTCCGTTTCTGATGGTCTTTTGACCTCGGTCATTCAGCAATCAACAGTTACGCAACGTGAACGCCCAAGGCGCAATATTGGCAAGGATGCCAGCGCCATCTTAATTTAGAGATAAGTCTGCCCTGCACATTTGTGGTGATCATTCAGCCTCCGATGGCTATCATCCGGTTCGGTTTGGCTCTAGCAGGCTTGAAGAGAGCATCTCAGACAAGCCCCTTTGGAGGAACGCCATGACGCCTGTGACCCGACGCGCAATGCTGGCATCCGCTGCCGCAGTTTCCGCCGCGCCTGCTGCCTTCGCACAGGCACCCTGGCCGCAGGGGCAGACCATCCGCTTCACCGTTCCCTTTCCCGCCGGAGGCTCCACCGATGCCGTGGCACGGATCGTGCAACCCGGTGTGCAGCAGCGGCTGGGCGCCACGATCATCGTGGAGAACCGGGCGGGCGGCGCATCGAGCATCGGGGCGACGGTGGTGGCCAAGTCGCCGCCTGACGGGTTGAACTGGCTCTTCGTCTTTGACAGCCATGCGGTCATTCCAAGCCTGATGCCGCTGAGCTTCGATGCCAGGAAGGATCTCGATCCTGTCCTGCTCGTGGGCACCGCGCCGATGGTTGTGGCATGTCACCCATCGCGTCCCTTCAAGACTTTTGCCGATGTCATGGCGGCATCGAAAGCCAATCCGGACAGTCTCACTTACGGCACCATCGGCAATGGCAGCCTTGGACATCTCACCATGACGCTGCTGCAGAAAAAGGGTGGCTTCAAGGTGCGGCACCTGCCTTACCGTGGCGGTGGCCCCGCCCTGAACGATGCCATTGGCGGGCATATCGACCTGGTCATCACCTCGGTTGCCAACATGGCGTCGCAGCTTGCGGCAGGTAATCTCAGGCCGCTGTTGCAGACCGGAGAGGCGCGCCTGCCCAACCTGCCCGAGACCCAGACCATGATCGAGGCGGGGTTCAAGGATTTTACAGCGAATGCCTGGTGGGGCGTCTTCGCGCCCGGTGGCACGCCCAAGCCCATGGTCGAGCGCATGGTGAACGAGTTGCGTGCCAGCTTCCGCGACGAGAAGGTAGCAAAGGCTCTGATCGAAACGCAGCAGATTGCCATGCGGCTCGACGGTCCAGATGCATTCCGCACGTTTTACGAGGCCGAGATGACGACATGGGGCGACGTTGTCCGCGAGAACCAGATCAAGCCGGATTGAGGGGGCTGACATGCCGTTGCCGAAGGTCGCCATCCTGGACGACAGCCAGGGCATCGCTGCCGCTTCGGCGGAGTGGACGCGTCTCAAGGGGAAAGCCGATCTGGTCATCCTGAGTGCGCCCTTCGCTTCGCAAGATGCTGTGGCAGTGGCGCTTGCAGGCTGCCAGATCGTCGTGCCTATGCGGGAGCGCACGGCTTTCACCGCATCGCTCATTGCGAAGCTTCCTGATTTGCGGATGATCGCGCTGACAGGGGCCAGGGCACCTACTCTCGATATCGCGGCCTGTACGCGGCAGGGAATCCTGATCTGCAACACGGCTGGAGACCGCGTGACACCCGCCACGTCCGAACTGGCCTTTGGCTTGATCCTCGCCTGTGCCCGCCGCCTCCCGGAGGCGGACGCTGCCATGAAGCGCGGTGGTTGGCATGACGGCCTGGGCATGGGTTTCAGCCTTGCGGGCAAGACGCTGGGCATTGTCGGGCTGGGACGTCTCGGCAGCAGTGTGGCGGGTTATGGTCGCGCCTTCGGCATGAATGTCCTGGCCTGGAGCCAGAACCTGACCGATGAAGCCGCGACGGCGGCGGGCTGCACCCGTGTCAGCAAGGACGAGCTTTTCAGCACTGCCGATGCGATTTCATTGCACCTCGTGCTGTCCGATCGTTCGCGCGGCATTGTTGGCGACAAGGAATTGGCGTTGATGAAAACGGGCGCGATCCTTGTGAACACCTCACGTGGCCCGTTGGTGGACGGGGATGCCCTGCTCGCCGCGCTGCATTCGGGACGGTTGCTGGCGGGCCTTGATGTTTTCGATCAGGAGCCGCTTCCGACGGATCATCCTTTGCGGGAGGCACCCAACGTTATCCTCACCCCACATCTGGGGTATTCGACAGCTGCGGCGTTCCAGCAGTTCTATGGTGAAAGCCTGGAAAACGTTGAAGCGTTCCTCGCGGGCTCGCCTGTGCGGATGGTCAATCCGGAGGTACGCGGGGCCTGAAAAGCCACGCTTCCTTAAGGTCGCACTGCTATGTCGGGCGGGATGCACGCTGACACCGAACCGCCCTCAACAATGGAAGTCGAGACGCGCACCATGGCGGTTGCGGGCGTCGGCGCGCGCATCGTCAATGCCGGCGTCGTCTTCCTGACGCAGGTCTTGTTCGCGCGCGTGATCGGTTCAAGCGAATTCGGGGTCTATGCGACCGCCAACACGCTCATGCTGCTGGTCGCGGGCTTTGCCACCCTCGGCCTTGTTGCGATGCCGCAACGGTTCTGGCCCGAATACGAGGCCGCAGGTGAGACCGACAAACTGCGCGGACTGGTGCGCTTTGCCTCCTGGGCCCCCTTCGCCATCGGCTCTGCCTTCGCGTTCGCGGGCTGTGCGGCGGCACATCTCGCCAGCCCCTGGCTTTCGCCCGCGGTTGCTGCCGCGACGTGTCTGGCGATGCTCACGGTTCCCGCCCTGGTGACACTGGATGTCATCGAGGGAATCGCCCTGGCGAAGGCCTGGAAGATGCTGGCCTATGGCGTGGCGTTTGTGGTGCGTCCGCTGATTGTGCCGCTGGTCTTTCTCGGAGCATGGTTGGGTGGCGTCACGGCGGACTCTGTTCTCGCCATCACCGCCCTCGTGATCGCCACCTGGGTGGCGTCACTGGCGCTTCTGCTGCTGGTGCGCCGCAAGGTTTCCACGATCCTGCCGAAAGGCCCGGTGATCGAGGAGCGCAGGCGCTGGATTCTGACGGGCCTGCCAGTCATGCTGATCGACGGGGCTTTCCTGCTGATGACATCGACAGACATCGTCCTGCTTGCGCTCTTCCAGGATGATGCGGCGGTGGGTGCCTACAGCGCGGCGGCGCGGCTTGTCGCGCTTGTCGCCTTTGTCCACCATGGCCTGACCTGGGCCAGTGGTCATCACTTCAGTGCCCTTCACGCAACCGGCGACAGGGTTGCCCTTGCGGAGTATGCCGCACGCACCACCCGCTGGACCTTTCTGCCATCGGTTGCGGCGGCCATCGTGATGGGTGTGGCCTCGCCGCTGTTTCTTATGCTGTTCGGCAAGGGGTTCGAGGACGGTGCAATGATCACGATCATCCTGCTTGCGGGCCTGCTCTGCCGGGCCGCCGTGGGGCCAGCCGAACAACTCCTGGTCATGACCGACAACCAGATTGCGTGCGCTTATGCCTATGCCTGGGCCTTTGTCATGAATCTCGGCTTCGGTGTGGCGCTGATTCCTCTTTACGGTGGTTGGGGCGCGGCTGCGGCCACCGCCGTCGGCTATTTCTCAGCATCGCTGATCATTGCGCGTGAAGTGAAGCTGCGGCTGGGCTTCCATGTTCATATCGTGGCGCTTTTGCTGGGCTCGTCGCGGAGACTGGCTCATGCCTGAGCGCTTCTCGGTGATGTTTGGTGCGCGAGTGCCGCAGGATGGCGCTGCCCTGGAGAAAGAGGCCGCGGTCTGCAATCCCCATGCTTTGCCGCCGTCGCTTTACGCCACACAGGCAGGCGGACTGGCTCTTGGCTGGCTTGAGTGCCGGACCTTGGAGGGAACGCTCGCGGGGCTGTGGCCGATGGCCCAACGGCGTCCTCCGCCGGGTTTGCGTATCCTTCAGGCCCCGCGGTTTCCGCGTTACGATCTGGCCGGAGCACCTCTCCTGGCCGCAAGCTACGCCGCGCCTGCGCTGCGGGCGATGCTGGTGGCCTTGAAAGATGGCCTGTCGCCTTGCCGTGTGCTGTCTGTCCGCAACCTGCAGGCAGAAGGGACTGTCTGGGACGGTCTTTTCGCCTTGCAGCAGGAAGGGTTGATTTCTGTCACCGTGCTCGAAACCTGGGAGCGCGCCATGCTCGACCGGGCAGCGGCTGTGAACTCCGAGGCCTACCTTGCAGCGAGCCTGTCGTCGGGCAGTCGCAAGCGCCTGCGGGCCAAGCGCCGTGCATTGGAAGAGCAGGCACCCTTGGTTCTGGACATTCACACGCAGCCCGGCGCCGTGGCTGCGGGCTTCGAGAAGTTCATGACGCTCGAAGTGGCGGGATGGAAAGGCCGTGCAGGCACTGCCTTGCGTCAGAACGCAGGCGATGCCCGCTATGTCGCAAGCGTGCTCGAGGCCATGGCGGCGGCAGGGCGTGGATTTGTCGTGGACATGCGCCGGGGCGAAGCCTGTGTCGCCAGTGGCCTTTTCCTGCGTTGTGGTGGCGAGGCCTTTTTCTGGAAAACGACCTATGATGAAACGCTGGCAAGAGAATCCCCCGGCGTGCTCTTCGATATGTTGATCACGGACTGGCTCTACCAGCAGCCCTGGTTCGTGCGTCTGGATACCGGCAGCGATGACAGCGTTGATCCCGCAACGCTGATCTGGAAACAACGCCGGAAGATGGCCAATGTGGTGATCAGCCTTGATCCGCAGGGATTGGGTGGCAAGACCTTTGCTGCCGGTCAGCGCTTGAGAGGATGGGTGAAGGGCCTAATCAGACCTTGAAATAGTCCACGATCACCTGCTCGTAGACGCGGGTCAGCAGTTCCAGGTCAGTCAGCCCGATGTTCTCGTCGACCTGATGCATCGTGCGCCCCACGAGGCCAAACTCCAGCACGGGGCAATAATCCTTGATGAAACGGGCGTCAGAGGTGCCTCCCGTGGTGGAAAGCCTTGGCGTGCGTCCCGTCACTGCGGACACTGCCGCTGCAACCAGATCCACGAACGGGCCAGGCTGTGTGACGAAGGCGACGGCGTTGGTCTTGCCGAAGGTGGCGGTGAAGCGAATCGCGCCGCCAGCCGCTGCGTCCAGCCGCCGTCGGATCTCCGCCTCGAGCGAATGTGGGCTCCAGCTGTCGTTGAAGCGGATGTTGAAAGTGGCGCGGGCCTCGCCTGGCACGACATTGGAGGTCGGGTTGCCCACATCCACCGTGCTGAACTCCAGGTTGGACGGCGCGAAATGCTGAGTGCCGTCATCCAGCGGCGCGTCCAGCACGCCTGTCATCAACCGGGCCATGCCATGAACCGGGTTCTCGGCGCGTTCGGGATAGGCGACATGGCCCTGTTTGCCATGCACCGTGATATGGCCTGTGAGCGAGCCGCGACGCCCGATCTTGATCACGTCGCCCACGGCCTCGACATTGGTCGGCTCGCCCAGGATGCAGTGGTCCATGGGCTCGCTCCGTGCTTTTGCCCAGGCCAGAAGCTTCACCGTGCCGTTGATGGCCGGTCCTTCCTCGTCGCCGGTGATCAAGAAGGCGATCGAGCCATTTTCAGGAGGGCCATGCCGGTCGAGATGCGCAAGCACAGCGGCAACGGATGCGGCGACGCCGCCCTTCATGTCCTCGGCACCGCGGCCGAAAAGCCTGCCATCGGCAACGTTGGCGCTGAAAGGCGGATGAGTCCATGCTTCGGTTGGCCCTGGCGGAACGACATCGGTGTGCCCCGCGAAGACCAGGCAAGGGCTGCCTGCGCCTATTCGTGCATAGAGATTGTCGATGGAGGGCGTGTTGTCCTCGCTGAAAACCGGACGATCGATCGCAAAGCCAGCGGTTCCAAGCAGATCAGCAAGATAAGCCAGTGCGCCGCCCTCCTCAGGTGTCACGGACGGGCAGCGCACCAGGGCGCGCGTGATGGAAAGAGCGTCTTTCTCGGTCATGCCGGTTTTGCTAAGCGGGACTGGCAGCAGCGTCAATCCTGCTGCGAGAGGCATGGTTCTCGTGGGGGTATAGGCCGAGATCGATCAGGAACCAGAGCAAGACGCCCATGATCAGCCAGCCCAGCAAGACATCGGCGGCGGGGATATCCAGGAAAGCGTCGACCAGCACCGAAGCTGCTGGCAAGGCACCGCCCCACAGCGCCAAGGAGGGCGGGCGTCCGATGGCCCGGAAACGCTTGGAATTGACGGCATAGAACGGCACCAGGATCGCTATCGAGGTGAAGATCATCGTCGCTTGTGCGTGCTCGGGACGCGCAATCAGGTGTCCGGTGGCCAGGCCAGCAGCCATGTAGGCCGCAAGCAACAGCAGTGTCCCTGTCCACCAGGACCGGCGCGAAATCACGCCATCGTCATCGAAAAGCAGCCGCATCAGGGTCATAACGCTTTATCAACCATATCGACGGCAGGGTCGAGTTTGGTATGAAAACATGGCAAACGGAGTTCGCCCGATGCCTGGAAGCGTTTCGATGATCGTGCGTGCCTCTGCATTGGCTGCCTTGTGCCTCCTGTCTGGACAGGCCCTGGCTCAGGCAACTCAAAGCGAGGAGCAGGAACGCCGCGCCGGTGTCCTGCGCAACCTGCCGGAATGGGCCGCCAAGCGCCAGTTCGGCTCGCAGACCAGCGGAGCGCCCATGGAAGCCCGCGCCATCGGCTCCTATGCCAGGGGCTGTCTTGCAGGCGGCACGGCGCTTGCGGTCGATGGGGGGGCCTGGCAGGTCATGCGGCTCTCCCGCAACCGCATGTGGGGACACCCTGACCTGATCCGTTTCCTCGAAGGCTTCGCACGCCAAGTGCCGCGCGAGGCAGGCTGGAACGGCATTCTCGTGGGTGATATCTCACAGCCACGCGGCGGCCCCATGCTCACCGGTCATGCTTCGCACCAGATCGGGCTGGATGCCGATATCTGGCTGACACCCATGCCGAACCGCAGGCTATCGGGATCCGAACGCGAGAACATGAGTGCCACCAACATGGCGCGATCCGACTGGATGGATGTCGACACGGGCGTCTGGACCGCCAACCACACCAAGGTCATCAGGCTTGCTGCGAAAGATGACCGCGTCCACCGCATCTTCGTCAATCCGGCGATCAAGAAGGCGCTGTGTCGTGAAGCAGGCAATGACCGGGCGTGGCTGCGCACGGTGCGTCCGATGTGGGGTCACAACTATCATTTCCATATCCGCATGGGGTGTCCGGCGGGCATGGCGGGCTGCGCGGATCAGGACGAGCCGGCGGAGGGCGATGGCTGCGGTCAGGAATTGACCGATTGGCTCAACCGCCAGCACAAGGCGATTTTCGGGCCCAAGCCCCCGCCGGGGCCAAAGCGCCCGCCCCCGCCGCCCATGTCGGTGGATGCCTTGCCGCCGCTGTGCAAGGACGTTCTGGTCGCACGCTGACGGACGGGCTAAGGACACCGTCATGCGCCGACTCCCGCCCGAACCCGTTCCTCGCCTGGCCCCTGCCAGCCGCTGGCTGGCCCGATCCTCCGCAGCCGTGATTCTCCTCAGCATTGTGGCCACGCGTTTCGGGGGCATTCCGCACCGCAACGGGCTGCTGCTGCTCTCGTTGGGCATCTTCCTGGCTTTCATCGCGGTCATCGCTGCAAGTACGGCGTTGGCTTCGGTGTGGCGGACGGGATCTCCCGGCGCAGGAATTGCGATCCGTGGGCTGTTGCTGGCGCTGCTGCTGCTGGCCTGGCCAGGCTATCTTGCCGTATCTGCAGCGCGGTTGCCCCTGCAGAACGATGTCACGACGGATAGCGCTGAGCCGCCATCATTCTCGCGGTCGCGTGCGGCGCTTGATGCGCGCCAGGGTTACGTCCCTGCGGAACGAGACCGGCAAGCAGGCACGGAGGTTGAAAACGACAGCAGCGATCTGCGCACCATCTCGCTTGAGCAGTCGCCCGAGGACGCCATGCTGCTTGTGCAGCGTGCCGCGACCAATCTGGGCTGGCTGGTGATCGATTCCGTCAACCCGTCGGGTCGCACGGGGACGGGCCGGGTCGATGCCATCGCCCGTTCCCTGCTGTTTCGGTTTCCAGATGACATCACCATCCGCATCCGGCC
>JANNEO010000148.1:0-1932 GCA_031378805.1 Hyphomicrobiales bacterium | reverse complement strand
GATCGAGCTGTTCCTTCTTGGTCAGGCCGATCTCACCCGTGAGCGCGACAAGCACGAGCGTTCGCTGGGCGGCATCAAGGAAATGGGCGGCACGCCCGACATGCTGTTCATCATCGACACCAACAAGGAGGCCATCGCCGTCCAGGAAGCCCGCAAGCGCGGCATCCCGATCGCGGCCATCCTCGACAGCAACTCCGATCCGGACGGCATCGACTTCCCGATCCCGGGCAACGACGACGCCATCCGCGCCGTGTCGCTCTATTGCGACCTGATTGCGGGCGCGGCACTCGACGGCATCCGTGCCGAAATCGCCGCCTCGGGTGGCGATGTCGGCGCGCTGGCCGAGCCGCCGGTCGATGAAGTGCCCGCTGCCGTTCCGCCAGCGGCCGCAGAGGCCGCGCCGGCCGAATAGCCGGCCCCTCTGGTGAAGTGAATATGGGGCCGGTCGCAAGACCGGCCCTTCTCGTACCGAATGGAGCGACAAATGGCTGAGATCACTGCTTCCCTGGTCAAGGAACTGCGCGAGAAGAGCGGCGCGGGCATGATGGATTGCAAGAAGGCGCTGGTGGAAGTTCAGGGCGATATCGAAAAAGCGATCGACTGGCTGCGCACCAAGGGCCTGTCGGCCGCCGCCAAGAAGGCCGGTCGCGTCGCCGCCGAAGGGTTGGTCGGCGTCGTGTCCAACGGCAACGAGGGCGCCATCGTCGAGGTCAACGCCGAGACCGACTTCGTCGGCCGCAACGAGACCTTCCAGAAGTTCGTCGACCAGGTGAGCAAGCTGGCGCTGTCCAGCGACGGCGACGTCGCCAAGCTCGCGCCGCAGGTCCAGGGCGAGCTGACCCAGCTGATCGCCACCATCGGCGAGAACATGTCGCTGCGCCGGGCCAAGAAGCTCTGGGTCGGCAAGGGCGTGGTGGCGAGCTACGTGCACACCCCGGTGACACCGACCCTGGGCAAGATCGGCGTGCTGGTGGCGCTCGAGTCGAGCGGCGATCCGGCCAAGCTGGCCGCCTTCGGCAAGCAGCTCGCCATGCATATCGCGGCGACCAGCCCGCAATCGGTCTCGGTAGCCGAGCTCGACCCGGCCTCGGTCGAGCGCGAGCGCGCGGTGCTCTCGGAGCAGGCCGCCGGCTCGGGCAAGACGCCGGAGATCGTCGCCAAGATGGTCGAGGGCCGTCTGCGCAAATTCTACCAGGACGTTGTGCTGCTCGAGCAAACCTTCGTCATCGACGGCGAAACCAAGGTCGCTAAAGCGATCGAGGCCGCCGGTCAGGACGCCGGTGGGCCGATCACGGTGGCCGGCATCGCCCGCTTCCAGCTCGGCGAGGGCATCGAGAAGAAGGAGAGCGACTTCGCCGCCGAAGTCGCCGCTACGCTCAAGGCCTAGCTATAGGCGGGGCTTTGGAGCCACAAAATGTCGTGCGCGGGAGGTCGGACGGTGTAATATCCGCCGACCCCGCAGAGGCCGAAGATGTCCGCGAAACCCCTCTACCGCCGCGTCCTGCTGAAGCTGTCCGGCGAGGGGCTGATGGGCGAGCGCGAGTACGGCCTCGACCCCGCCAGGCTGGACGCCATCGCCCAGGAGATCCAGACCGTGCATGCCATGGGCGTGCAGGTCTGCGTCGTCATCGGCGGTGGCAATATCTTCCGCGGGATCTCGGGCGCCGCCGCCGGCATGGAGCGGGCGAGCGCCGACTACATGGGCATGCTGGCCACCGTCATTAACTCGCTGGCGCTGCAGAACGCGCTGGAGAAGATCGGCCTGCACACCCGCGTGGTCTCGGCCATCCCCATGACCACGGTGTGCGAGCCCTACATCCGCCGCCGCGCGGTGCGCCACATGGAGAAGGGCCGGGTCGTGATCTTCGCCGCCGGCACGGGCAACCCGTTCTTCACCACCGACACCGCCGCGGCGCTGCGCGCCGCCGAGAT
>JANNEO010000109.1:0-4438 GCA_031378805.1 Hyphomicrobiales bacterium | reverse complement strand
TTGCCTGAGCCATTGGGTCCGATCAGGCCAAGGATCTCGCCCTCCCGGACATCAAAGGTCACGCCGCGCACGGCATGAACACCGCCGAACGACTTGGCAACGTCGCGCACTTCGAGCACGGCCTTGCCGCTGGCGGCATTCGTCTTTGGGGGATTCATGACTGGGAGATTCATGACTTGCCACCCGCAAGCGTCGGCCCCTTCATGTCAGCATGTGGACGACGCTTCGGCGTCAACAGCGCACTGACCGTACCCGCTATGCCGCGCGGCATGAAGGCGATCGTCACGATGACAATCACGGCATAGACCAGAATGTAGGAGCCATGCCCGGCCCAGGCGTAGCCAGCCGCCACGAGCGTCGACTGGAAAGTCTCGATCCACAGCGGCAGCAGCACGGCGACAGCGGCACCGACGAACGGACCGATGAAGTGGCCCATGCCGCCCACCACGATTATCAGCAGGAACAGCAGCGACTTTTCGAGGGTGAAGGAATTGGGGTCGATGAACTCGACCAGCGGCGCGAACAAGGCTCCGGCCAGTCCGCCATAGGCCGAGCCGATGGCGAAGGCGAGCAGCGTGTATTGCCGGACGTCGACGCCCAGGCTTTCGGCCCTGACAGCATTCTCCCTCAGCGCGGTGAAGGCGCGTCCCCAAGGGGATTTTACCAGCCACCACATCGCAGCGGAAAGCACCACGGTCGCAATCAGCACAAAGTAGGTGTAGCGCTGCGGCAGGCGGCGCGAGGGCGACATTTCGATGCCGAAAACGCTGGGGCGGGGGATATCCTGGATGCCGAAGACGCCACCGGTCAGCCATTCCTCGTTGCGGAACACCAGCCACATCAGCACGGAGAAGGCGAGCGTGACAAAGGCCAGGTAGTGCTTCTGCACGCGCAGGGCCGGGAACCCGATGATCAAGCCAAGCAGGAAGGTGAAGATGGCAGACGCCGCCATGGCCGTGAGCAGCGAGAAGGGAGACCACGCCAGCGTCACCGGCGCGCTCACGAATGGCAGTGACAGGGCCAGCGAGCCGCCCTTGAGCATCAATGCGGTGGTGTAGGCTCCCACGCCCATGAACCCGGCCTGGGCCAGGGTTTCTTGCCCGGCATAACCCATGATGAGATTGACGCCGAGTGCGGCCACAGCCGTCACCAGCCAGAGCGACATGATGTTGTTGCCATAGCGGCCAAGCCACATCGGCGCGACGAAGGCCAGCGCGAGTGTCGTGGCCAGCAGCAGGAGGGCGACGCGGCGGTTCATACCGAGCGTTCCTCGCGGCGGCCAAGCAGGCCCTGCGGACGAAAAAGGATGATCACAACGAGCAGAATCAGCGGTACTGCCAGCCGGTAGCGGCTCGACACATAGGCTGCAGCCAGGTTGTCGAGCACGCCCACGACAAGCCCGCCGACAATGGCGCCGCGCACCTGGTTGAAGCCCCCCACGATGGCCGCCACGAACGCTGTGAGGCCTAGCACTTCACCATTGGTGAACTTGGCCAGATAGATCGGCGAGATCAGCAGCGATGCCACTGCCGCAAGCCCTGCGTTGATCAGGAACGTGTAGAGCACCATGCGCTCGACATCGACGCCCAGGATGCGGGCGACGGTCGGGTTCTGCGCCGTCGCCTGCATCTTGCGTCCCGTGCGCGTACCAGACAGGAACCATTGCAGGAGTACGATGGTGGAAATGGCGACCACCAGCACGCCAATCTGCGCCAGTGAAATCTTGACGTCCATGACAGAGTAGAGCGTATCTGGCAGGATCGTGGGAAAGCGCTGCCCCTCCGCGCTGTAGAATTCCTTGACCCCGTCCTTCAGAAGCAGCGCGAAGGCGATGGTCGAGATAACGAGCGGCAAGGTGCCTTTCTGTCCCAGCAGCGGATCAACGATCACATGCTTGAAGGCGAAGCCAAGAATGGCGAGTGCGCAGGCGATGGAGAACACCGCAGCGATACCGAAGGGCATCCCCAGCGCAGACATGCCGGCGAGCGCGAAGAAGGCTGGCACCATCACGAATTCGCCCTGTGCGAAGTTGATGGTCTGCGACGTCTGCCAGAGCAGCGTGAAGCCGATGGCCGCGAGCGCGTAGATGGACCCGGTTGCGATGCCAGAAATCAGCAGTTGAATGAAATCGGTCATGACCGCTCCGGAAGGGTTGGCGGATGAAATGGGCCGAAAGAGTCCTGAGGAGACGGTTACCTGCCCGGCTCCCAGTGTGGGGTACGGGCAGGATAGGCTTGGTCTCTGGCTTACTTCAGCTTGGGAAGTGTCTGACTGATGACCTGCTTGCCATCCTTGATCTCGGCGAGGAAGGAAATCCGATCGATCTCGCCCGTTTCGTCCCATGAGGCTTCGATCAGGATGCCAGGCTCCTTGTCAGGCGAAATCGTCAGGCCACGCAGCGCTGCAGCGATGGCCTTGCCATCGAGCTTGCCGGCCTTCTCGGCGGCCGCCTTCAGCATGTAGAGCGCGATGTAGCCCTTGATGCCGTTGTGGTCGGGCTTTGACTTGTAGCGCTCCTCGAAGCGCTTGCCGAAATCCTGCACGGCGGGGATGGCCGCATCGACAGTCAGGCCCACATGGCCACGCACGCCGTTGGCCGATGCGCCGGCGAGATCGACGACCTTCTGACCAAGCAGCGTGGTTTCGCCGATCAGGGGCTTGTCCAGACCCTGTTTCCTGGCTTCGATGAGGAAGCGGGCGCTCTCCTCCTCGTTCATGTAGACGAAGACGGCATCGGCATTGGCGCTCTTGGCCTTGACCACATCTGCTGCAAAGTCAGCCTGACCCGTCTCGGCCGAAAGATCGGCCACGATCTTGATGCCACGCTTCTCGAGTTCGGGGATGATGGCATTGCGACCCCCCTTGCCGAAGTCGTTGTTCTGATAGACCACGGCGACGCTCTTGGCCTTCAGATCATTCGCCATGTAGGCAGCGATCTTCGGCATCGAGACGTTCTGTCCAAACGAGGTGCGGAAGATGTACTTCGATCCCTGCGCCGTCAGGTTACCCGCCTCGCCTCCGATGATTTGTGGCACCTCGGCGTCATTCGTCAGCTTGAGTGTGGCGTTGACGGAGCCGGAATAGATCGGCCCGAATATGGCGATCGGCTTGGCATCCAGCGCCCGCTCGATGGCGGCGCGCGCCTTGCCGGGGTCCGAGCCGGTGTCGATAAAATCGAGCTGGATCTTCTTGCCGAGAATGCCGCCCTTGGCGTTGATATCCTCCATCGCCATGGTCGACGCGTTCTTCCACATTGCGCCAACCGTGGCACCGCCGCCGGACAGTTCAATGATGTTGGGGATGCGTATGACATCCTGGGCGCACACGCTGCTGCTGGCCATGGCAAGCGCCACTGCGCCAAAAATCACACGACGATTCATGTTTCCTCCCGTGGGGACATTCGCCCCTTGTCGATCCCTGACAGCTTTTTATCTCATACAAAACAGAATGCAACTCAGAAATAGAATTGCTTTTCATTTTTGTTTCTGCAACTCATGTGTGCGGTGTAGTCCTGCTGGCATGACTGGTAGGTTCGCATGACTATTCGGCTGCATATTATTCGGCTGCGCGACGATCAGGTCCGGTGGCGAGGACATAGTCTAAGGAGCTTGATCATGAGCGGGGTTCTTCAAAGAACGCTCGGTATTCTGGAGGTTCTGGCCGCGCATCCCGAGGGGCAATCGCTGGGAGCCATTGCCGAGAAGCTCAACATTCCATTGAGTGCGGCCCATCGCCTGCTGGCGGATCTGGCGGGCCATGGCTACGTCAAGCAGCTGCGTGAGCAAGGTGAGTATGGCCTGTCCACCAAGCTCGTGGCGATGGTGCTGGATTATATGGGTGCGGCCGGTATCGTGGATTTCGCCCAGCCCGTGCTGGACCGGCTGGCCCAGCAGACTGGCGAGTTCATCCGCCTTGCCGTGATCGACGGGGATCGCCTGACCTGGGTCGCCCGTGCCCAGGGTGCCCGCCGTGGCCTGCGCTATGACCCTGACATCGATGCGACAGCGCGCCTCTCCTGCACCGCCAGCGGCCATGCCTGGCTGATGACGATGCGCGATGACGAAGCCCTGATGCTGGTCGCACGGCAAGGGTTCGGCAAGCCTGAGGAGTATGGACCGAATGCGCCGACAAGCCCGATGTTGCTGCTCGACATCCTGAAGGCATCGCGCAAGCGGGGCTATGGCATGACCCACGACATGTTCTCGCCAGGTCTTGCCTCGATGGCGGTTCCGGTCCGGCGGGGTGGTGACAGCCCGGTCGGCATCCTCAGCATCGCAGGGCCGACGGTACGGCTGCCTGCCGAGCAATTCCAGGCATTCCTGCCGGCCTTGCAACTGGCGGCCCATGATATCGCAGTGGCCAGCGCCACATCGCCGCTGTTTGCATCGCGCCGTGTCGTGCCCGATGAAGCGGAACGCGCGGCCTGAGATCAGTCAAT
>JANNEO010000079.1:0-15075 GCA_031378805.1 Hyphomicrobiales bacterium | reverse complement strand
ATCACCCGTGGCCGACCACCGAGAATTCACCATGGCGAATGCGGCGCGGCAGACCTTCGGCAAAGACGGCGACCGGCTCCTCGCCATAGGCCGCGACGAACTCCTTGATGGCAAAAAACAAGGTGGCCTGAACCATGCAATCCGGATCGACGCCATCATCGTCGGCCTCGTTGAACGCATCGATCAGCAAGCGCAGCGCGGTTTTTTTCTGGTCCGTGATATCAGCCGCGCTTTCCATGGCTTCACCCTTGTAGTGCAGAGAGTTCATCGTTCGCTCAACAGCTGTCGCGCCGTCGTTCGGCACGTTCTTCGCAACACCTTAACGAGGCCGCTTTGCGCAAGCGACCGAAGTCTTAGGAAAAGGTTAACGGCAAGGACGGATTGTCGGATCGTATTGCTACGCCCCGTTCACCCCGAATACCGCGTTGAAATCTCACGGGTCAGGCGCTGTCCCTGCAGCAGCAACCGATCGATCACCTGGCGTGAACGCTCCGTGCAGGCCCGATGGGCAGGCTGATGCCCGAGATAACCGCGGTTGAAGGCCCCTGCCAGCCGCTCCTTGCGCTGTGGGGTCGTGCCCTCGGCATCGATCAGTTGCGTGATACGCTGCTGCCAGCTCTGACTATCTGACTGGGCACACAGCGCCGTCATGTAACTCAGCGTGCCGATGACCTCGGCGAGGCGCAGCAATTCCGGCTCGTAGGCCGCAGGCGGCGGCTCGGGCGCGGCTTCCTCTCGGGGTGGGGATGCAGGTGCCGGTGTCGGTCGCCGCCCCTGCTGCGCGACCGCCTCGCTGCCCAGAGCAAGCACAATCAGGAGAGCGAAACCGCGTTTCATCACGCTGCCTCGATCAGCCGCTGCGCCTTGGCGACGATGGCAGGCAAGCCCCGCGTCGTTGGCCAACGTGCCACATCCTCCGGGCGGGCCCAGATGGTCTGGCCGATCTCGGCGGAAGACTGCGGCTCACCCGAAACCCATCGCGCGGCAAAGGCACAGACCACGGCATGGAACATCGGTGCGCCATCGCTGCCGCGCACGACTGTTTCGACATGATCGACGAAGCCAACGATCTCAGCCGTGACACCGACCTCTTCAAGCAACTCGCGCAAGGCAGCATCAGCCAGCGTTTCGCCCAGCTCCACCCTGCCGCCGGGAAAGGTGAACAGGCCTTTCGCAGGCTCCACCAGACGCTCGCCGATCAACACCCTGCCCTCGCGGAAAACGCCGACAGAGGCCGCGAGCATCGGCCGGGGCAGTGGAAGCGGTTTGCTCACACGTGCTGCCCGCCATTGATGTGCAGTTCCGCCCCGTTCACGTAAGACGACTGCTCGGTACACAGGAACATGATGGCTTTCGCCACCTCTTCCGTGGTGCCCAGGCGTCGCATCGGGATCTGGCTTTCGACGATCTTGTCGGTACCGGGAGACAGGATCGACGTGTCGATTTCACCTGGTGAAATCGAATTGACACGGATGCCGTGAGAGCCGAAATCCGACGCCATTTCGCGGGTCAACGCAGCAAGAGCCGCTTTCGATGTCGCATAGGCGGCTCCAGCGAAGGGATGGACGCGCCCTCCTGCGATCGAGGTGACGTTGACGATCGAGCCTTTCGCAGCCTCCAACTCATCGAGAAGGCCGCGGGCCAGCATGATTGGCGCGAAGAAATTGACCTGGAAGACGCGGTGCCAGTCGTTGAAGTCGGTGTTGGCAGCGCCCATGCGCCTGCCATCTGGCGATTTGGGCGAAATCCCCGCGTTGTTCACCAGTGCGTTCAGCTTGCCCCCCTCGATCTGGAGGCGTCTCTTGATTTCGGTGATGCCACGCATCGTGTCGACCGGATCCTCAAGGTTGATCTGGACATGATCATCCGCACCCGATGGCCACGGGCATTTGTCTGAAAACGCCTGCCGCGAGCACGATAGGATGCGCCAGCCTGCCTTGGCGAAAACCTTGACCGTTGCATGGCCGATGCCGCGTGACGCGCCCGTCAGCAGCATCACCGGCCGCTTGCCAGCCTCGGTCACCGGAATGTTCATTGGCGGCATACCCATTGGCAACACACTTTCTATGGAGACTCAGGGATAGAGCCTCGTTTTCGAGAATTCACCTTCCGGCGTCTCGCGCCGAAACACAATGCGGTCATGCAAGCGGAACGGACGGTCATGCCAGAATTCGATCTCCAGTGGACGCACGCGATACCCCGTCCAGTGTGGAGGACGGGGGATATCCTTGCCCTCGTGCTGTGAGCGCACTGCCGCGATCCGTTCCTCGAAAGTAGCGCGTGCGTCCAGCGGTTGCGATTGCAAGCTGGCCCAGGCACCGATCTGGCTGTCGCGTGGACGCGAGGCGAAATAGGCATCGGCCTGCGCGGCTGTGACGAACTCGACGGGGCCGCGCACGCGCACCTGCCGCTTCAGGCTCTTCCAGTGGAACACCAGTCCGGCCTGCATGTTGGTGGCGAGCTGCCGACCCTTGGTGCCGGTCATGTGGGTGTAGAAGACGAAGCCGCTGTGGTCGTAGCCGTTCATCAGCACCACGCGGACATCGGGCAGACCCGTAGCATCGGCCGTTGCCAATGCCATGGCGTGCGGATCATTGATTTCCGAGGCCTTGGCTTCGGCAAACCATTCCTCGAACAAGGAAAATGGATGTGTGCTGTGGGTGAAGTCACTGAACATTAACGGTCCTCTGGCACACTGATGGCTGAGTATGAGTTGGGGTAAATCCGTGGCGAGTGGCGTTTTAGCTCACGGCGTATATGGCGCAACAGCCAAGTCTCTGAAAGGGGCTTGCCTTGGCGCATTCGCGCTTCTTGCAGCCGGATGCAGCATCACGATGCCTTTCGAGCGGGCTCCGGCCAGCGCTGTTGCCGCCGATTCCGACATCACGACTGGCTCCATCGCGCCGCGACCACCCAAAGAAATCGCCTTGCCACCGGGCCAGGTTTCGCCATTTTCTCCCAAGCTCGACGAGGAAGACTGGCGCCGCGCCCGTGCAGCCATGGCCACGGCGCTCGATCCGCAGGGCAATGGCGGCCATGTGGGCTGGGACAATGCGGACAGCGGCAACAAAGGCTCTTTTGCTGCGACAGGCAATCCATTCCTGATCAAGGACGATATTTGCCGCAGCTTCGTGGCGATGGTTTCGCTGAAGGAGCCTGATCTCTGGTTCCAGGGCAACGCGTGCAGGGCAAGCGCCACGGAATGGGCGATCAAGGATGTGACGGCGTGGAAGAAGCCGGTCTAACCGGTTCGTCTGTTCCTCCATTAACTTGCCTGGCAGTTGCGAAATAACTCTGGATTTCCCACATACTGCATATGAACTGTTCGTTTCCGGAGTCCTGCCAGCGATGCGCAATCCCTATGACGTGCTCGGCGTGCCGAAAGGTGCCAGCGAGGCCGAGGTCAAGAAAGCCTTTCGCCGTGCCGCCAAGCAGCATCATCCTGACCGGAACCGCGATGATCCGCGCGCACAGGAGCGCTTCTCCGAGTTGAACTCGGCCTATGAAATTCTGGGCGATGGGGCCAAGCGCGCGCAGTTCGACCGGGGCGAAATCGGTCCGGACGGCAAACCCAAGGGTTTCGAAGGCTTCGGCAACTCCGGCGGACCTTCGCCTGACGATCTCTTCCGGCATTTCCGCAACATGGGGGGCGGCAAGGCCGGTGGTCCGCAGCCGGGGGCCGGTGGCTTCGACGCATCCGATATTTTCGGGCGCATGTTCGGCGAAACAGCGGAGCGTTCGCGCAATCCCGGCGCGCAGCGGGCTCGGGCGCAGCCCGGTGCCGATGCCAATGTGACCATGTCCGTGACCCTGGAGGAAATTGCCGCCGGGCAATCCAAGCGCGTGGCCCTGCCCACAGGCCGCGATCTTGAGGTGGCTATCCCCAAGGCGTTGACCGACGGCATGACTGTCAGGCTGCGTGGACAGGGCTATTCCTCGCCCACAGGCGGCGAAGCGGGCGATGCCATGCTGACGATCCGCATTGCGCCGCACGAGCGCTTCACCGTGGAAGGACGCGACCTGCGCGTGCGCATCCCCGTGCCTCTGGCTGATGCCGTGCTCGGCGGTCCGGTGATGGTGCCGACCCTCGACGGCAATGCCGAGATCGGCATCCAGCCCATGACCTCAAGCGGACGCACTTTTCGTCTCAAAGGCAAGGGCCTGCCGGGCAAGGAGCAGCCGGGTGATCTTTACGCGGTGATCGAGATTGCGCTGCCAGTTGTGCCCGATCCGGAGTTGACGGCGCTGATGCGGCAGCGGAAAGGCTGAACTCTCCTCCGTTCTGCCTGAGCTAACCATGCCCCACACGCCCGAATCTCTCCTCGCCACCTTCGATTCCATGGGCATCACCCATGAGACAATCCATCACCCTGCCCTGTTCACGGTCGAACAGTCGAAGGAACTGCGCGGCGAAATCGTGGGGGCGCATACCAAGAACCTGTTCCTGAAGGACAAGAAGGGCAAGCTTTTCCTGGTCACGGCGGTTGAAAGTACACATATTGATCTCAAGCGCCTGCATGAGGATATCGGCGGATCAGGACGGCTGTCATTTGGCAGCGCGGAGCTGATGCTGGAGCATTTGGGCGTCACGCCGGGTTCCGTCACGGCTTTCGCCGTGATCAATGACACGGGCGGCCGCGTAACGATGATTCTGGACGAGCGGTTGAAAGCTTATGATCGCATCAACGGACATCCGCTGGTGAATACCATGACGACGGGTATTTCATGGGCCGATCTGCTGCGGTTTCTGGAGGCAACGGGGCATGCGCCGATGGTGCTGGGGGTGGGCGAGGCGGCGGGCTATGAGGCCATGACTGAACGTCTGGAAGATACCGAGATGAACGTCATTGCCGATGCACGCAACGGGGAACGTGCCATCAGGGTCAAGCTGGACGATCTATGAGTTTGCCTTCCTCGAATCTGCACTGAGGGAATGGCATCGACTGCACGAGACGACGTTGTAGTGACGGTGGACAAGCGGAAGCGCCATGCTGGGAAAGAAATCTGGATAAATTGGAATAATATCCACTTTCATTTGGGAATTCAGGCTATTGTATCTAATGTCAGAACTTGCCGCATTTATTGTCGAGAAAACTGTACGAAACTGACAAAGCGTCAGCGGAAGCTGCAACCGGAGAAATGGCGATGGCTCGGCGGATGAACCATCATAACCGTTACATGCGAACGCGGACTAGTGAGGTTGGCTCGGACGGTCCCGTTAGTACAAGAGGCATCGGTAGGCCGCAGAGTCGCGTTTTGGATTATTTTCCCGACGCACCACCTGCGAAAGTCATTCAACGAATTATCAAGCGGCCAGAAGGCCAACGTCGAATCTCTCCAAATAGCCCTGAAGGTTTGGAGATCGCCTCCCGCGCACTCAAAAGCTCGCTCGCCTTAATGAACCATTTCGGCGGAGACTGCAGTGCAGACTTTGTAATTTCGGCCTGCTCTCCTAAGCAACGCAAGAAGCGCAGGAGTTCGCTCGACATAATCGACCCTCCGCCGAAGGCAGCAAAGGCAACGAAAAAACCGAAAAAAAATGCCCCTTCCATCGGAACCCAACCAACTCCGGCATATCCCGGTCAGACAGTTGCGCAATATGCAACGAGACTTCCGCAAGTGCTTAAAGACCTTAACCCGCCTCGCCGACGTCGATAACGCGCACCCAGACCCTTTTGCTGATAATTCTGAAGTATCCGAATTGCGGCATGGCGCAGGACGTCAAGCCCTGCTGCGCTTTCAAGCCGCCTCGTTACCCCAGTTCTCCTGATCCGCGCCCTCTGCCACCAGCGCATCCTCCAGCCCCAGATCCTTCAGCTTCCGATACAGCGTCGAACGCCCGATCGACAGCTTGCGGGCCACCTTGGACATCTGCCCGCGGTAATGCTGGATTGCGAAGCGGATCGCCTCGCGCTCGATATCATCGAGCTTGCGCATGTCGCCGGTGGCATCCACCAGCTTCAGCGCGTTGGGGTCTTCCACCGGCACCTGCACGATCTCGCGGACTGTGCGCATCTGCTGGGGTTGACCCGGCACAAGCACGGGTGCTGATGGAATGCGCAGTTCGAAACCGTCGACATGCGTGGCGATCTGCGGGAATTCCGCAATCGTCAGTTCGTCGCCCTCGCTGAGCACGACCGCCCGGAACATGGCGTTTTCGAGCTGACGGACATTGCCCGGCCAGTCGTAGCGGGTGATCAGCGCCATCGCCTCGGCCCCGATGCCACGGATGGTGCGGCCTTCTTCTGCCGCAAAACGCGCCAGAAAGCGCCGGGCGAGATCGGGGATATCGTCGCGGCGCTGGCGTAGCGGCGGAATCGAGATCGGGAAGACGTTGAGGCGATAATAGAGGTCTTCGCGGAAGCGGCCTTGTTTCACCAGTTCGATCAGGTTCTGGTTGGTGGCCGAGATGATGCGGATATCAACCTTGACCGATTTCTTGCCGCCGACAGGCTCAACTTCACCCTCCTGGATCGCACGCAGCAGCTTTACCTGGGCGTCGAGCGGCAACTCGCCAATCTCGTCCAGGAACAGCGTACCGTGATTGGCCTCGACGAATTTGCCGATGTGGCGGTCCATCGCGCCGGTGAAGGAGCCCTTCTCGTGGCCGAAGAGGATGCTTTCGACGAGATTGGAGGGAATCGCGCCGCAATTGACAGTGACAAAGGCTTTACCACGACGGTCTGAACTGCCCTGAATGGCGCGGGCGATGACTTCCTTGCCGACGCCAGATTCACCTTCGAGCAGAACAGGAATAGCCGATTTGGCCGTGCGCTCGCCCAGACGGATGACGCGCTCCATGTCTGGTGAGCGGGTCACGAGATCGCGGAAGGTCAGCGTGTTGGCGGTGCGGCGGTTGACCCTGCGCAACTCGCCTTCGAGCGCATCAACGCGCAGGGCGTTCTTGATGGATATCTGCAGGCGCTCGGCACCCACAGGCTTGACCACGAAATCGGTGGCCCCGGCGCGCATGGCGGAGATGACGGTTTCGATCGAGCCATGTGCCGTCTGGACAATCACCGGCAGCGCCAGGTCCATGTCCCGCAAGCGACCCAGCACACCCATGCCATCGAGATCAGGCATCACGAGATCGAGCACAAGCAAGTCGATGCGCGGCTCACCCTTCTCGATCTGCTTGATTGCGAGTTCGCCACTTTCGACCGCAATCGGGTCATAGCCCGCCCGCTTCACCATTTCGGTGAGGAGCCGGCGCTGGATCGGATCGTCATCTGCTATCAGGATCGTTATGGGCATCAGGATTCCAAATCAGTGTATCGAATTGGTGCAGTCTGGAGCTGAGGCGTAAACAGGCTGTAAACGTTGTGGAGAAAAATGATCTCCTGAATTGATTGCTCTGGAATGATCGTTGGACTGACGCAGCCTTCGTGTCCTTAAACCCCTGTTCATCCCAACCGTTTAAACTTTTTACGTTCGTACTGCCGAAAGGGAGTCTGGCCACTATTCTGCCTTCGATCCGTCGTCGTCCGGTCGGGATCGCATCGCAAGGGTGAGCCTGCCCCGCACATCAGCGGAAGCGTTCAGAAGAAAGGAACAGGGTTTTCCCATGCCGACCGAGCCTCGTGAGACTCGCACCGCCAAAAGCCGCATCGCAACGCGGCAGGAACTGACACATTTCTACCGGGCAATCGGTATTCCCGCCGTGGCGTCCGCCGCACAGGCCGCGAAGATGACCGCACCCACGTCCCGGCAATCCAACGACCTTCCCGCTTTCCTGCGCGATGCACATGCCGTAGGCTGAATGCGTGTTCGCGGTCCGCGAATGTTTGATTCACATGGGCATAAGCATGAGCGACACCGGTGACAACAATGCCCTGACGCGCTTCCTGGGCGGTAAGCCCGGCGCGGTCTTCCTGAAACTCGCCATCATTTCCATCATCGTGGGCGCTTTGCTGCACCTTGCGGGCTTGTCGCCCGTGTCGCTGTTGCGCGGCGTCGAAGCGATGGTGCGCAATATCATCGGGTCGGGCTGGGATGCCGTGCGCAACGTTACCGAATTCGCACTCTATGGTGCCATGCTGGTGGTGCCTGTGTGGCTGATTGCGCGGGCAATGTCGGCGAAGAAGGGCTGACGACCTCAGTCCTTCGCAAGGGCCCCGGCCCGGCGACCCACAAAGGCTGCGATGTCGGGAACTCCTTCCCGCTTGCAAGCGACCGCCAATCCCTTCGCAATCTCGTGCGCCAATCCAGGCCCCCTGAAGACCATCGCCGAGTAAAACTGGATCAACGTCGCACCCGCCTCGATCTTGGTGAGCGCGGTTTCGGCGCTGTCGATGCCACCCACCCCAACCAGCGGGAACTGGCCATCGACACGCTGAAACGTCTGTGCCAGCACGCGGGTCGAGGCCGCGAACAGAGGCTTGCCAGAAAGACCGCCTGTTTCCCGCGCCAGAGCCTGATCCCGCAAGGTCTGGGGCCGGGCGATAGTGGTGTTCGAGACGATCATGCCCTCGATCTGACGGGCGCGCGCAATGGCGATGATATCATCGAGCTCCAGTTCGGACACATCCGGCGCGATCTTGAGGAGCAACGGCACGGGCTTGCCAGGCAGCGCATCGCGCGCTTCGATCACCCGGGCCAGCAACTCGTCCAGCGCCGCCCGGTTCTGCAGGTTGCGAAGGCCGGGTGTGTTTGGTGACGAAACATTGACCGAAAGGTAATCGACGACCGGACCAAGCGTGGTCACCAGATGTGTGTAATCCGCCGTGCGGTCCGCCGAATCCTTGTTCGCGCCGATGTTGACACCGACAATGCCGCCATCACGTCGCCGGGCTGCCAGCCGCTGGCGCACCGCGGCACCGCCGTCGCTGTTCAAGCCATATCGGTTGATGACCGCCTGATCCTGAGGTAGCCGGAAGACGCGGGGCTTGGCATTGCCGGGCTGCGGCAACGGCGTCACGCCACCAACCTCGACGAAGCCAAAACCGAGGCGCAGGGCCGGATCAGGCACCTCGGCGTGCTTGTCGAAGCCCGCGGCCAGTCCAACCGGATTGGGAAAGGACAGGCCGAATGCCTCCACACGCAAGCAGGGATCATCCGTCGGTCGCGGAAGCAGCGGCATCACCTTCAGCGCCCGCACCGTCGTCTGGTGCGCAGTTTCGGCGTCAAGCTGATGAATGAGCGGGCGGGCCAGGTCGAAGAGCAGGTTCATCATCAGGCAAGTTCCGGTACGACTGGCGCATCGTCCGGGCCAAGCGGCAGATCTGCGGTCTCGATCACGGCACGCATGGGCAACGGCCCATAAAGATGGGGAAACAGCTCGCCACCCCGCGACGCTTCCCATCTTAATGCATCACCCAGGAGGGAGCTGTCGATGGTTGCAAGGATCAAGTCCGGTTGCCCCCGGAAATGCTTCGTGGCTGTCTCATGGACCTGGTGGGCGGCGGAGAAGTGAATGTAGCCATCGGCAATATCAACTGGCGCTCCTGTGAATACGCCTGATTGCAAAGCGTCGTTCCAGGCCTTTCGCCCACTGATTTTGTAGATCCGTGTCATTGAGATATCCGATTCATATGTCGCAAGGCGCCGTCACTTTCTGCCAATTCTGCAGGACGGAGACACAGACTTCTATAGGCTTTGCTTGCGATAATCCCAAGACAGGACGCACCGCGATAGTGTCGGTCCTGTGGGAAAGCTTCCAATTGATTCATCCACAAGATAAATTACCCAGAAATTGACGTTCTTTTATCAAGCTTAATCTCCTAACTTCCCTTGCGGAGAGAGGATAAATATCCTAGAAACCCAGCGCTTTTGAGGAGGCAATCATGCCACGACTGACGCATGAGCAAGTCTGGAACGCGATTGATGCTCTGGCATCGCGCTATGGATTTTCCGCCTCCGGCCTCGCCAAGAAATCCGGACTGGACGCGACGTCTTTCAATAAATCCAAGCGCGTGGCACCAGACGGGCATTTGCGGTGGCCATCAACGGAATCCGTTGCCAAGGTTCTCGAGGCAACCGGCGCATCCGTCGATGAATTCATTGCCCTGCTTTCGGCCGATTCACCCCGCCCACAGCAAGCCTTGCCACTGATCGGCTATGCCGAGGCTGGCACCGGCGGTTTCTTCGATGACGGCGGATATCCCTCCGGCACCGGCTGGGACGAAGTGAACTTTCCCGGCATCAAGGACGTTCAGGCGTACGCACTGGAGGTCTCGGGCGATTCAATGCTGCCGCTTTATCGGGATGGTGACCGACTGATCGTCGCGCCGAACGAGAGCGTCAGGGTTGGTGACCGCGTCGTGGTCAAGACGACAGATGGCGAGGTGCTCGCCAAAGAACTCAAGCGACAGACGGCCAAGACCATCGAACTGCGCTCTCTCAATCCCGCCCACACCGATCTCAGCTTCTCGACTGATCAGATCATCTGGATGGCACGTATTGTTTGGGCAAGCCAGTAAGGCCGCAATTGAAGGCTTGACCTGAAAGTTTTTTTTATACTATCGATTTTTGAACGATTTTCCCTTGGTTTGATTGCAAGTTTTGCACATCGAGGATTTCTTTGCGTTCTAACGCCCACCATCAGGATGCTTTGCCGTGAACCGACTTGACCAGTTGCGCACCATGTCTGCTGTCGTCGCCGATACCGGCGACATCGACCTGATCCGGCAGTTCAGGCCAGAGGATTGCACCACCAATCCATCGCTCATCCTCAAGGCCGCGCAAAAGGCGGAGTATGCCCACCTCGTGGACGAGGCGATCGCCTGGGCGGGAAAGAAAGCCGGGACACGCGAGGCGCGTATTTCGGCGGCCTGCGACCGCATCGCCATCAACTTCGGCGAGCAATTGCTGAAGGTCGTGCCCGGCCGCGTATCAACAGAGGTCGATGCCGACTTGTCCTTCGACACCAAGGCGTCGCTGGCCAAGGCCCGCGCCATCATCAAGGACTATGAGCGGCGCGGCGTCGACCGCAAGCGCGTGCTGATCAAGCTGGCTGCAACCTGGGAGGGCATCCGGGCCGCCGAGCAACTGGAAAAGCAGGGCATCACATGCAATCTGACGCTGCTGTTCTCCATGGCCCAGGCCGTGGCCTGCGCGGAAGCAGGCGTTTTCCTGATCTCACCCTTCGTGGGGCGCATCCTTGATTGGCACGTCAAGGCGACCGGGCAGACCTACACGGCGGAAACCGATCCCGGTGTCGTCTCCGTCAAGCGCATCTATGCCTATTACAAGACGCATGGCTACAAGACGGTTGTCATGGGCGCGTCGTTCCGCAACACCGGAGAAATCGCGGCGCTCGCAGGCTGCGACAAGCTGACGATTGGCACTGCCCTGCTCGAGCAGCTGGCGAAGGAAGACGGCACGCTGACACGTGCGCTTGATCCCAATGTGTTCAAGGGACAGAAGCCTCCCGCTCCCCTCACGCAAGCCACGTTCCGCTACGCACACAATGATGATGCCATGGCGACGGAAAAGCTGGCGGAAGGCATTCGCCTGTTTGCAACCGATCTCGCGCAATTGCGGAACATGGTCGGCACGCGTATGGCCGACTGAACAATTTCTTCCTTTTTTGCGAGCACTGAAGCCATGACAAATTCTTCCACGCATCAGCTCATGGCGAATGCCTTGCGCGGGCTTGCCATCGACGGCGTCGAACAGGCGAAGTCCGGCCACCCCGGTGCGCCGATGGGCTTAGCGGACGTGGCCACGGTGCTGTGGTCCAAACACCTGAAGTTCGATGCCTCATCGCCCAGGTGGATGGATCGGGACCGTTTCATCCTGTCCGCCGGCCATGCCTCCATGTTGATCTACGGCCTGCTGCACCTCTATGGAGTGGACGGGGTTTCAATCGACCAGCTCAAGCGCTTCCGTCAGATCGGCTCCAACACTGCGGGTCATCCGGAAGTGGGCCATACGCCCGGCGTGGAAACCACGACGGGGCCGCTTGGACAGGGCATCGCCACGGCAGTCGGATTCGCCATGGCGGAGCGGAAGCTGGCGTCGGAGTTTGGTCGCAAGGCGGTGGATCACTTCACGTATGTCATCGCTTCTGATGGTGACCTGATGGAGGGAATCAGCCAGGAATCCATCGCGCTGGCTGGGCATCTCAAGCTCGCAAAGCTCATCGTGATGTGGGATGACAATGGCATTTCCATCGACGGCGCGCTGTCGATTTCGGATTCTGTCGATCAGGTGAAGCGCTTCCAGGCCTGCGGCTGGCAGACCATCCGTGTCGATGGGCACAACGAGGCAGAGATCGATGCGGCCATCCGCCGGGCGCAAACCTCCAGCAAACCAACACTGATCGCCTGCAAGACGGTGATTGGCTGGGGCGCCCCCAAGAAGGCAGGCTCCCACAAGACGCATGGCGAACCGCTGGGCACGGAAGAAGCCGCCGCCACCAAAATTGCGCTCAAACTGTCGGCCACGCCGTTCGACGTGTCCTCAGAGGCGTTGATGCTGTGGCGTATGGCAGGCAAGCGTTCTGCTGCGGCCCATGCGGCCTGGAAGGCGGGCTTTGGTACGCTTTCAGCCCGCAAGCAGGCGGAATTCACCCGCCGGATGATGGGCGAGCGTCCGGCTGGGATGCTCAAGGCCTTCGCGCGGCAGCGCCGTGAACTGGTGGCCACACCGGTGACTGTAGCGACTCGCAAGGCCTCCGAAATGGCGCTTGATGTGGCCTTCATGGCCGTGCCTGAATTGCTGTCGGGATCGGCTGATCTGACACCCTCCAACAACACCAAGGCGAAGGGGTTCGAGTCCATCACACCGAAGTCGTTCAAGGGCCGTTATGTGCATTATGGCATCCGTGAGCATGGCATGGCGGCAGCAATGAACGGCATTGCGCTGCATGGCGGCCTGGTGCCAGCGGGTGGCACGTTCTTCGTATTCACGGATTATTGCCGCCCCGCCATCCGCCTTTCAGCGCTGATGGGGACAGGCGTCGTCTATGTGATGACCCATGATTCGATCGGCCTTGGCGAAGACGGGCCAACGCACCAGCCTGTCGAGCATCTTGCCAGCCTCAGGGCCATGCCGAACATGCGCATCTTTCGTCCCTGTGATGCGGTCGAAACATCGGAAGCCTGGGAACTGGCGCTGTCGCGGACCGATGGCCCCACCATCCTGGTGCTGACGCGGCAGAACCTGGCGCAACAGCGCCTCGCCAACAGCAACGCCAACAAGCTTTCCACCGGTGCCTATGAGCTTGCGGGCGGGACCAATGGTCCCGCAGTCGCCACGCTGTTTGCCTCTGGCTCAGAGGTCGAGATCGTCATGGCGGCGCGTGCGCAGCTCGCACAAAAGGGTGTTTCGGCGCGTGTCGTGTCCGTGCCTGCACTGGAACTGTTCCTGCAGCAGCCCGATCATGTGAAGGCCGCCGTCATCGGCAGGGCGCGGATCAAGGTTGCGGTGGAAGCAGGCGTGCGCTTCGGCTGGGATGCGGTGGTGGGCAGCGATGGCGGCTTCATCGGCATGTCGAGCTTTGGGGCGTCTGCGCCCTACAAGGAACTCTACAAGCATTTCGGCATCACGTCCGAAACCGTCGCGGCAGAGGTGCTGAAGCGGCACAATGCCTGAGCATCAATAGGGTGTTACCCGCTTCCCTCATCCTGAGCCTGTCGAAGGATGATCCAGCCAGTGCGTGAAACACCGTCCTCGCCCTTCGACATTTCAGGGTGAGGACGACGTTGTTGATCAACGCGCCTTCCCAACACTTGCTGAGCGCCCCCGGTTGACACGCCGTTCCGGCGTGCTCAACTTCCGCTCATGAAGCGACAGATCGTCATCATCGGCGCAGGGCACGCGGGCGTGCAGACTGCAGCATCGCTGCGGGACGAAGGGTTCGACGGGGTTATTCGCCTGTTCGATGCAGGCACGGCCCTGCCCTATCAGCGCCCGCCGCTCTCCAAGGCGTTTCTCAAGGGAGGCGCCACGAAGGACAGCATCGTGTTGCGCGGCGCGGCGTTCTATGGCGATCATCGTATCGAGCTTGGCCTTGGCGAAAGCGTTGCTGGCATCGACAGCGCTGCTCGGCGCGTGACGCTGCAATCGGGTCCGTCGCTGGCCTATGACCACCTTGTGCTTGCGACCGGTGCCAAGGCGCGGAAATTGTCAGTGCCGGGGGCAGACCTTGCCGGTGTCCACAACCTGCGTGATCTCGCCGATGCCGAGCGGCTGAAAGCTGCCATCGGTGGCGCAACCCGGATCATCGTCATCGGTGCGGGCTTCATCGGCCTCGAATTTGCGGCGGTCGCCGCCGGGCTTGGGGCAGAGGTGACGGTGCTGGAGGCACAGCCGCGCGTCATGATGCGGGCAATATCCGCGCCGATGTCGAATGCCTTCCAGGTGCGGCACAAGGCGCTTGGCGTCAGGCTTCTGCTGGGCACCGGCGTGGCCGCACTGCATGGCTCGGCGGGGCGCGTCAATGCCGTCGAGACGACGCATGGACAGCGCCTCGCGGCGGATATGGTGGTCACCGGAATCGGCGTGCTGGCGGAGGACAGGCTGGCGGCCGAGGCTGGTCTGGCGCTGGGCAATGGCATTCTGGTCAATGAGCATCTTGTCACCAACGATCCTTGCGTGCTGGCCGTGGGCGACAACAACAGCCATCCCAATCCGTACTTCGGGCAAAGGCTGCGCCTTGAATCGGTGCAAAACGCCGTCGATCAGGCGAAATGCGCGGCGCGCACCATCATGGGCAGGCCAGAGCCATATCGTGCCATCCCCTGGTTCTGGAGCGATCAGGCCGATCTCAAGTTGCAGATCGCAGGCGTGTCACCTGCCATCACCCGTCATGTCGTGCGGGGCGACGAGGAGGGGGGCACATTCTCGGTTTTCGGCTTCGAGGGTGGCGTGCTCAAGCTGGTCGAATCGGTCAACAAGCCCGCCGACCACATGATCGCGCGGCGACTGATCGGTGGCAGCATCACGCTCTTGCCGGAGCAGGCGGCCGACGCGAGCTTCGACCTGAGGGCCTTGGCAGGCCGTGGTGCCCCGTGATAGCGCCGGGCGTATGAGCCAAGCCACACCCATCGCCACGGCGTTGCGCACCATCGACACCGAACGGCGCGGTCTCGAAGCGCTGGGCGCTGCCATGGGTACATCCGATGGCCCCGA
>JANNEO010000058.1:0-6328 GCA_031378805.1 Hyphomicrobiales bacterium | reverse complement strand
CCCCCCTACCCCGCCCTCAACAGCACGTGCTTCTTCTTGCCAAACGACAGTTTGATCGCACCGTTGTTCACGGCATCGGCGGCTGACAACATCTGCCTCGCATCAGCCACAACCACATCGTTGATGCGCAGGCCGCCGCTTTGAACCTGTCGCCGCGCTTCCCCGGTTGACGGCACGAGCCCAGCCTTCACGAAGGCGGTCAGCACACCCAGGCCCTCGGAAAGCTCCGCTGCCTCGATGTGTACGGTCGGCAGGCTGGTCGCCGTCTGGCCCTGTTCGAAGGTCTGACGGGCCGTGTCAGCCGCAAGCTCTGCCGCCTGCCGCCCATGCACCATAGCCGTCGCTTCCGTCGCCAGTACCTTCTTGGCGTCGTTGATCTCGGAGCCGCCAAGAGCCGCCAATCGGTTGATCTCGTCCATCGGCAAGATTGTAAACAGCTTCAGGAATTTGGCGACATCGGCATCCTCGGCGTTGCGCCAATACTGCCAGTAGTCATATGGCGTCAGCATGTCAGCGTTGAGCCAAACGGCACCCGCCGCCGTCTTGCCCATCTTGGCACCTGATGATGTGGTCAGCAGCGGCGTAGTCAGCGCGTAGAGCTGGTGCAGGCCCAAACGCCGCCCCAGGTCGATGCCGTTGACGATATTGCCCCACTGATCGGAGCCGCCCATTTGCAGGTTGCAGCCATGGCGCTTCGCCAACACCGTGAAGTCATAGGCCTGCAGAATCATATAGTTGAACTCGATGAAGCTCAGGCCATTCTCGTTGTCCCGGTCGAGGCGTAGCTTGACCGAATCCATGCTCAACATGCGGTTCACCGAGAAATGCTTTCCGATGTCGCGCAGCATCTCGATCCAGTTGAGCGTGGTCAGCCATTCCGCATTGTCAGTCATGATCGCGTCTTTCGGCTTCGTGCCGAAAGTGAGGAACTTTGCGAAAACCTGCTTGATGCCTGATTTGTTGTTCTCGATGTCCTGAAGCGTCAACATCTTGCGGGACTCATCGCGCCCAGACGGATCACCCACCATCGTCGTGCCGCCGCCCATGAGAGCAATGGCAGTGTTGCCTGTCTTCTGCAGCCAGTGCAGCATCATGATCTGCACAAGAGAGCCGGCGTGGAGAGACGGCGCGGTGGCGTCAAAGCCGATATAGGCCGTCACGTCGCCCTTTGCAGCCAGTGCGTCAAGGCCTGAGAAATCCGAGCATTGATGAATGAAGCCGCGCTCGTGCAATGTGAGGAGAAAATCGGATCTGGGCGTGAATTCGGTCATGAGATGTCTCGAAGTCAGTCAGGATAAGGCTTTTCCCTCGACCTCATCCTGAGCTTGTCGAAGGATACACCAGTGGCTACTGGAGCCGCAAACCTTGTCCTTCGACAAGCTCAGGACGAGGTTTGCTGGTATCCGCGCTTATTCACGTTTAGCCCGCTGGCGTCAAAGGGGCGTGGTCAGAACTTTCAGCGCCAAACCCCACATCACGCAGCCGATTAGGACATCCAACGTTTTCCACGCGATGGGATTGCGGAACACAGGTGTCAGCAGCCGTGCGCCGTAGCCGAGCGCAAAAAACCAGACGAAGGACGCCGTCACGCCGCCCAGCGCATACCACCAGCGGTTGTCGCCAAAGGTGGTGGAGATGCCGCCGACGAGCACCACCGTATCCAGATAGACATGCGGATTGAGCCAGGTGAAGGCCGCGCACTGGGCAAGAGCGGCACGCAGCGAGAGGCCACCCCCCTGCCCTGTTTCCAGAGCATTCATGCTCATCGCCCGGCGAAACGCGGTGAACCCGTACCAGAACAGGAACACTGCTCCGCCCCAGGTCACGGCCTTGAGCAGGAATGGTGCGGCCTTGATGGCCTCGCCGAAGCCCGCCACACCCAACAGGATCAGAGTGGCATCCGAAACCGCACAGAACAGGACCAGCGGCAGCACGTTCTGCAGGAGCAATCCTTGCCGCAGGATGAAAGCGTTTTGCGCCCCGATGGCGATGATCAGTGAACCGCCGAGGAAGAAACCTGCAAGGATGGCTGTAAACATCGGCGCCTTACATCGGGCATTTTGGGCAGAGGGTGTGCGTGCCCTCGTCCTTCGACAAGCTCAGGATGAGGGCACGCACGATGACAATGCGATCGCTCAGATCTTCCCGTCCATGCGCTTGTCGAGATACGTTCCGATGGTGCCCATCAGTTCGTCCATCTTGCCCTCGAAGAAGTGGTTCGCGCCGGGAATGATCTGGTGCTCGATCCTGATGCCCTTTTGCGTCTTCACCTTGTCAATCGCACTCATCGATTCCTTGGCGGGTGACACCCTGTCTTGTTCACCATGCACGAACAGGCCGGAGGACGGGCATGGGGCCAGGAACGTGTAATCATAACGGTTCGCCATGGCAGCAATGGAGAGGAAGCCCTCGATCTCAGGGCGGCGCATGAGCAACTGCATTCCGATCCACGCGCCAAAGGAAACGCCCGCAACCCAACAGGTCTTGGCTTCCGGCGCCATGGCCTGCGCCCAGTCCAGCGCGGACGCAGCATCCGACAACTCGCCCGAACCATGATCAAACACGCCCTGGCTGCGGCCGATGCCTCGGAAATTGAAGCGCAGAACCGAGAAGCCGCGCTCCAGATAGGCATAATAGAGGTTGTAGATGATCTGGTTGTTCATGGTGCCGCCGAATTGCGGATGCGGATGCAGCAGCAGCGCTATGGGAGCGCCACGCTTCTTCGACATCTGATAGCGACCCTCGAGCCTGCCCTCTGGACCGTTGAAAATGACTTCTGGCATTCGCGTCTCACCTGTCCGTGTCGTCGGGGAACTGCAGGGCCAGCCTTGACTTGACCAAGGCCGCCGCCCTACATGCACACCTGTTAGAATTGTTCTAGGTTCAGAACAGAATGAGAACAAATGAACTCGTTCAACGCGGAACCTTGCAAAGGCCCGCTATAGCACGGGTCAGCATGGCAAATTCAAGCATTTCGTGAGCGTGCCTCACGATTGGATGGAGCGACACGGAATGGGCGAACGCGCCTACCTCGATCACAACGCCACCACACCGCTGCGCCCTGCAGTGGTGGAAGCGATGACGTGGGCGTTCTCCCTTTCTGGAAACCCATCGTCGATTCACACCGAGGGCCGCGCCGCCCGCGCTGCGATGGACCGGGCGCGGGCACAAATGGCATCGGCAGTGGGTGGCACGGCAAAGGACGTGGTCTTCATGTCAGGCGCGACAGAAGCGCTGAATACCCTGCTGCGGCCCTCGCCTGCCGTCACATCGACTTCCGGGGCGCGACGGACGGACCGTCTTCTTGTCCTGGCGACGGAGCACAGCGCGGCGCTGGCTGGCGGCGGTTTTGAGGCGGATTCGATCGAAACCATTCCGATCGATACCGATGGCTTTATCGACCTGGCGTTTCTGGAGCAGCGATTGCGGGAATTGGCTGATCCTTCAGGTTTTGCGCCGGTGACTGTGGTCGTGCAACTCGCCAACAGCGAAACTGGCGTGATCCAGCCGGTGCGACTGGTATCACAGCTCACTGATCGTTTCGGCGCTCTGATGGTCTGCGATGCGGTTGCAGCTTTTGGCAAGATTCCGGTCAATCTGGCCGATCTCAACGCCGATGCCATTGTCGTCTCCGCCCATAAATTCGGTGGACCCAAAGGCATTGGCGCAATTGTCCTGAACGGCAGCACGCTGCAATTCGAGCGCCCATTGCTGACGGGTGGCGGACAGGAAATGCGCCGCCGCTCCGGCACCGAGAATGTGCCGGCCATCGTCGGGATGGGTGTGGCGGCGGAACTAGCTGCGGCAGAACTGGAACTGGACAGCGTGCGTATCACGGCATTGCGCGAGCGTCTGCTGACCGGATTGTGCCTGGCGCGGCCTGATCTGGTGGTGTTCGGAGACCAGGCCCCTCGCCTCCCCAACACGCTGAACATCGGGTTGCCAGGCGCGAAAGCCGAGACGGCAGTGATTGCGCTTGATTTGGGCGGCGTCGCGGTGTCTTCCGGGTCCGCTTGCTCGTCGGGCAAGGTCAAGCGCTCGCATGTGCTGGATGCAATGGGTGTTGCGCCTGGTCTTGCGGAAAGCGCGATGCGCTTCTCCTTGGGCTGGACGACGACTGAAGATGAGATCGACCATGCGATTGTCACCTTTGGCAAATTGTTTGGTCAGGTCGCGCGTCACGGGGTCGCGGCATAGGGAATTTCGATCCGTTCAGGCGCGTCGCGCGTGAAAGGTACAATGGTTTGCATCATCCTGCCTTGAACCGGATGATGATGGAGAGAAGAGAATGGCAGCGGTCAAGGAAACCGTTGATCAGGTCAAACTGATCGACGTCGACCAGTACAAGTACGGCTTCGTGACGGACATCGAGTCCGATCTGGCTCCCATGGGCCTGAACGAAGACATCGTGCGGTTCATTTCCGCCAAGAAGGGCGAGCCGGACTGGATGACGGAATGGCGGCTGGAAGCCTATCGCCGCTGTCTGACCATGCGCGATCCGGCCTGGTCACGCGTGAGCTATCCCAAAATCGATTATCAGGCGCTGCATTATTACGCTGCCCCCAAGGGCGCGAATGACGGGCCGAAATCGCTGGCTGAGGTCGATCCGGAACTGCTCAAGACTTACAACAAGCTCGGAATCTCCCAGAGTGAGCAGGAAATTCTGGCCGGTGTCGCGCCTGCCAACCGCGTGGCCGTGGATTTCGTCTTCGACAGCGTGTCGGTGATCACCACGTTCAAGGACGAACTGGCGAAAGTCGGCGTGATCTTCTGCCCGATTTCCGAGGCGATCAAGGAGCATCCGGAACTGGTGCGCAAGTATCTTGGCACCGTGGTGCCTACCACTGACAACTACTTCGCCACGCTCAATTCGGCGGTCTTCTCCGACGGCTCCTTCGTCTACATCCCGCCGGGCGTGCGCTGCCCGATGGAATTGTCGACCTATTTCCGCATCAACGAGCAGAACACGGGCCAGTTCGAACGCACGCTGATCATCGCGGACAAGGGCAGCTATGTGAGCTACCTCGAAGGATGCACAGCGCCGAAACGCGACGAAAATCAGCTTCATGCAGCGGTTGTTGAACTTGTCACATTGGATGATGCCGAGATCAAATACTCGACTGTGCAGAACTGGTATCCGGGCGACAGCGAGGGCAAGGGCGGCATCTACAATTTCGTCACCAAGCGCGGCGATTGCCGGGGCGATCGATCCAAGATCAGCTGGACGCAGGTTGAAACCGGGTCCGCCATCACCTGGAAGTATCCAAGCTGCATCCTGCGCGGCGATGAAAGCTCGGGCGAGTTCTATTCCATTGCAGTGTCCAACGGCCGCCAGCAGGTGGATAGTGGCACCAAGATGATCCATCTGGGCCGGAACACCCGGTCCAAGATCATCGCCAAGGGCATTTCGGCTGGAAAGTCAGACTCAACCTATCGTGGGCAGGTCTCGATGCACCGCAAGGCCAAGGGAGCACGCAACTTCACCAACTGCGACAGCCTGCTGATCGGCAACCAGTGCGGGGCCCATACGATCCCCTACATCGAGAGCAACAACAATTCAGCAGTGGTGGAGCACGAAGCGACGACATCCAAGATCGCCGAGGACCAGTTGTTTTATTGTATGCAGCGCGGGCTATCCAAGGAAGACGCCGTGGCGCTTGTCGTGAACGGGTTCGTGAAAGAGGTTTTGCAGCATCTGCCGATGGAATTTGCGGTCGAGGCGCAGAAGTTGATCAGTATTTCGCTTGAAGGGAGCGTGGGGTAAAGTGTCGCTCGCTACCCCAAAATCGATTGCCCCCCGGCCCAATATCGGGAACTACGCCAATGAGCTGGCGGCTCTGGATGCTGTCGTGGCGCGGCTCGTGACGGAGCTAGATCCCCAGGCCATCTGGCTCTTCGGCAGCCGCGCGCTTCATCCCTCCCCCTTGCGGGGAGGGTGGCCCTTCGCACTTGCGAAGGGTCGGGAGAGGGTCGCGTCGCCCTCTCCGGATAGCGTCGCGCGACCCCCTTCCGGCCAGCCTACGGCTGTCCACCTTCCCCACAAGGTGGAAGGATGAGCAGCCTGAGCTTCAAATCTTCAACTGTGAGACCACCCATGCTCGAAATCCGCAATCTCCACGTGAAAATCGCCGACGAGGACAAGAAGATCCTCAATGGCCTCAATCTCACGGTTCACGCAGGCGAAGTCGCCGCCATCATGGGGCCGAATGGCTCCGGCAAATCGACGCTCTCCTACGTGATCGCAGGCAAGGAGGACTACGAAGTCCTCGACGGTGAAATCCTGCTGAATGGCGCCAACATCCTGGAGATGGAGGCCGATGCGCGCGCT
>JANNEO010000010.1:0-19797 GCA_031378805.1 Hyphomicrobiales bacterium | reverse complement strand
AACCAGAACAGGCCATACCCGATCGATCCCAGCAATAGAGGCAGGCACACCATCACGGGCCGCCAACGGCTTTTGCCTCTGGCTGCAAAGCCGCGGGCGAGAAAAAACCAGGCGGTCAGTGCGACGGTAGCACCAACGATTGCAGGGACGTAAAGATGGAGCTGCTCACGCATGGTTGGCCCTCCGTGGCATCGAGACTTCAATCCGACCTCGTCCTGAGCCTGTCGAAGGATCGAGGTCGTGGCGCAGCGTCAGGAAAATCCTCGACCCTTCGACAAGATCTGGGTGAGGATTTTACGGCTGCGCCTCCCATGCAAATCCTATCGAACGCCCCCAGAAGTGAAAGGCAATGATTCAATCTCTCAGGAGATCATTGATCGCCGTCTTGGAGCGCGTCTGTGCGTCCACGGTCTTCACGATTACCGCGCAATAGAGCGAAGGCGAGGGGCTGCCGTCGGCATAGGGCTTGCCGGGCAGCGACCCCGAGACAACCACCGAGTAGGGAGGAACATACCCCACATGCACTTCACCGGTGGCGCGATCGATGATCTTGGTCGAAGCGCTGATGAACACGCCCATGGAGATCACCGAGCCTTCGCCGACGATCACGCCTTCCACCACTTCAGAGCGTGCGCCAACGAAGCAATTGTCCTCGATGATCGTGGGATTGGCCTGTAACGGCTCCAGAACGCCGCCGATGCCGACGCCGCCGGAGAGGTGAATATTCCGGCCGATCTGGGCGCAGGATCCAACCGTCACCCACGTATCGACCATGGTTCCTTCGCCGACCCGTGCGCCGACATTGACGAAGGACGGCATCAGGATCACGTTCTTGTCGATGAAGGCAGAATGGCGGACGATGGCACCGGGCACCATGCGGAAACCTGCATCCTCAAACTTGCTCTTTGGCCAGCCATGCATTTTCAATGGTACTTTATCATACCCATAGACCGGGTTCTGGCTGGCAGCGCCGCCCTCAAGTGCAAACGGCAGCACGCTGTTGTCGTTGAGCCGGAAGGACAGAAGCACGGCCTTCTTCAGCCATTGATGCACGGCCCAGCTCTCCTTGCCAATCTTGCCGGGAATTTTCTCGGCCACACGCATGGTGCCATTGTCGAGGCCATTCAGCGCCTCGTTGACAGCATCGCGCACGTCGCCCTTCGTCGCGCTGCTGTCTCGGTGCGGACCTCCCACGCCTTCTCGATAGTGGCGGCAAGCGATGCGATAGACATGGAACGTGCTCCTTCAAAAGTGCGTCCGCTTGTCGCTGGATCGGACCGCGAGTCAATCTCAAACTATCGGTCGATTGGAAATTTGCTTCGGCAGGACTATGACAGCCCATCATGAGCCAGGCCGATCCGACTTTCACCAACCCATTCCCGCCATCCTCCGAGGCGGAATGGCTGAAGCGCGTTGACGGCGTGCTCAAGGGCGCTGACTTCCACAGGAAGTTGGTGTCCCGCAGCCACGATGGCCTGGCGATCCAGCCTCTCCATGCCCGCCGCGCCGATGCCGCGCTGGTGGCTGGCGGCAATGCCGGCAAGCCTTGGCACGTCGTGGCGCGTCTCGACCATCCTGAAGCGGGTGCCGCCGCCGCGCAGGCCCGAGAGGATCTGGAAGGTGGTGCCGACGCGCTTGCACTGGTGTTTGCCCGGTGCCGTGCCGCACGGGGATATGGCCTGTCGTGCGAAACGCCGGACGATCTTGATGCCGCGCTGTCAGGCGTGCATCTCGATCTCATCCGGGTTCGGCTTGATCCCTCGCCTGATGGCCACATCAATGCCTTGGCCTTGGCTGCGCTGATCGAAAAACGGAAATTGAACCCGGCGCAGGTCAGCATCGATTTCGGCCTTGAAGCCCTGTCAACTGCCAGATCGCACGGTGAAACCACGATATCCCTCAAGGCGCGTGGCTTCAAGGGGCCGTTCCTGACGATCGATCTCAGGCCGTATCACGAGGCAGGTGCCAGCGAAGGCCAGGAACTCGCTGCGGCGCTGGCGCAGGGCGTGCTCTCCCTGCGCAAGCTGGACGCCGTTGGCATGGTGCTGGCCGATGCCTTCCAGGCCATCTCGTTCGTCATTCCCGTCGATGCCGACCAGTTCATGGGCGTCGCAAAACTGCGGGCCCTGCGCAAGCTCTGGGCGAAAGTTGCGGAGGCCTGCGGTGTGGTGCCGGAGCCAGCGATCATTCATGCCGAAACGTCGTGGCGGATGCTGACGCGGCGCGATGCGCATGTGAACATCCTGCGGTCCACGATCGCGGCCTTCACGGCGGGGGTGGGGGGCGCGGACAGCGTGACGGTGTTGCCCTTCACGCAGGCGCTTGGGCTGCCGGACGCGCAGGCGCGGCGTCTGGCGCGCAACACCTCCATCGTCCTCATGGAAGAGGCCCATCTCTGGCGCGTCATTGATCCCGCTGCTGGTGCGGGGGGCTACGAGGCGCTGACAGATGAGCTCGCCGCGAAAGCCTGGGCTTTGTTCCAGCACATCGAGGCTGAAGGCGGCATCGTGGCAAGCCTTGCAGCGGGCGCCTTGCAAGCACGAATTGGCGAGACGGCAAAAGCGCGTGACAAAGCGGTGGCGACCCGGCGCGAGCCGATCACCGGCACTTCGGAATTTGCCAATCTTGGCGAGACCACGCCGCGGGTTCTGGATACCCTGCCATTGGCGCATGTACCGCCTGCACGCTCCGATGGAGCGCCATTGATCTCGCGGCGGATCGCAGAGCCGTTCGAGACCTTGCGCGACAGGGCGGATGCCATCCTCGCCACCACGGGAAAGCGGCCGCAGGTGTCGCTCGTGACATTGGGCGAACTTGCCGATCATGCAGCGCGACTGGCCTTCACGCGCAACCTGTTTGAAGCGGGCGGTCTTGAGGTCAATATCCTTCCTTTCCCCGTGGGGGAGGGTGGCAGGCGAAGCCTGACGGATGAGGGCAAATCACGGACGGCAGAGGTTCACCCTCATCCGTCTGAAAAATTTGCTGCGGGCAGCCACCTTCTTCCATGGGAGAAGACAGCTAAGCTTGCCTGCCTCGTCGGTTCCGACGCGGCTTACGCTGCTGGAGCAGCCGATGCGGCCAAGCGCCTGATGGCTGAGGGTCATACCGTCTGGCTCGCTGGTAAGCCAGGTGATCTGGAGACTGCCCTGCGCATGTCGGGCGTGCAGCGGTTCATCTTCGCAGGCTGCGATGTGATAGAATGCCTCCAGAAAGCGTTGGAGATCGCATGATGCCAAGTATCCCCAATTTCGCCGCGATTGATTGGGCGGCTGCAAGTGCCAAGCCTTCTCCCTTGGGAGAAGGTGGAAGGCAGAGCCTGACGGATGAGGGAAAATCCCTGACGTCGGTGGCCCACCCACATCCGGTCCACTCCGTGGGTCACCTTCCCCCTGGGCAGAAGGGAGAACTCTGGCACACGCCCGAAGGCATAGCGGTGAAGTCGGCGTATACCGACACCGATATCGCCACCCTCAACCACATCGATGGCCACCCCGGCATTGCGCCCTACCTGCGCGGCCCTTATCCCACGATGTACGTCAATCAACCCTGGACCATCCGCCAATATGCGGGGTTCTCGACCGCTGAGGATTCGAACGCTTTCTATCGACGCAATCTCGCGGCAGGGCAAAAGGGGTTGTCCGTCGCCTTCGATCTGGCGACGCACCGTGGCTATGATTCCGATCATCCCAGAGTGGCCGGCGATGTCGGCATGGCGGGTGTTGCCATCGACTCCATCCTCGATATGCGCACGCTCTTCGACAAGATACCGCTGGATCAGATGTCGGTGTCGATGACCATGAACGGCGCAGTACTGCCGATTCTGGCGCTGTTCATCGTGGCGGCGGAGGAGCAGGGTGTCCCTGCGGCCAAGCTGTCGGGGACCATTCAGAACGATATTCTGAAGGAGTTCATGGTCCGCAACACATACATCTACCCGCCCGAGGGTTCGATGCGGATCATCGCCGATATTTTCGCCTACACTGCGAAGGAGATGCCGAAGTTCAACTCGATTTCCATCTCTGGATATCACATGCAGGAAGCCGGCGCGACGCAAGATCTCGAACTTGCCTACACGCTGGCAGATGGTGTCGAGTACCTCCGTGCCGGGCTGGCGACGGGGCTGGATATCGACACATTCGCGCCGCGCCTGTCGTTCTTTTGGGCCATCGGCATGAATTTTTTCATGGAAGTGGCGAAGCTCCGGGCCGCGCGCCTGCTCTGGGCAAAGCTGGTCAAGGATTTCAACCCGAAATCCGAGAAGAGCCTGCCGTTGCGCACGCATTGCCAGACCTCGGGCTGGTCGCTGACTGCGCAGGACGTGATGAACAATGCCGTGCGCACGATGGTGGAGGCAATGGCGGCGACGCAAGGTGGCACCCAGTCGCTGCACACCAACAGCCTTGACGAAGCGCTAGCCCTGCCGACGGATTTTTCTGCCCGCATCGCCCGCAACACGCAACTGCTGCTGCAGCAGGAGAGCGGCACCACGCGAATCATCGATCCCTGGGGCGGCAGCTATTATGTCGAGCGTCTGACGGCGGACCTCGCCAATCGCGCCTGGGCCCATATCCAGGAGGTGGAGCGCCTTGGTGGCATGGCCAAGGCCATCGAGGCCGGCATCCCCAAGCTGCGCATTGAGGAAGCTTCCGCCATGCGGCAAGGCCGCATCGACAGCGGCGCGGATGTGATCGTGGGGGTCAATAAATACCAGCCTCTTTTCGAGTCGCCAATTCCTGTCCTGAAAGTGGATAACGCGGCCGTGCGTGCGGCTCAGCTCGCCAAGCTGGCACAGCTCAAGTCGGAGCGGAACCCGGCAGAGGTCGAGGCAAAACTTGCGGCGCTCACCAGTGCCTGTTCAACCACGAGTGGCTCGGATATGGCGGGCAACCTGCTGAAACTCGCGGTCGATGCGGCCCGCGCCAAGGCGACCGTGGGCGAAATTTCGCTTGCGCTGGAAAAGGCTTGGGGACGTCACAAAGCAGAGATCAAGGTGATTTCCGGCGTCTATTCCAAGAGCTTCGGCAACGACAATCCGGTCATCGACCGCGTGCGCGGCATGACGCGGGCCTTTCACGACAACGACAGCCGTGCGCCGAAAATTCTGGTGGCCAAGATGGGACAGGACGGACACGACCGTGGCCAGAAGGTGATCGCGTCGGCCTTTGCGGACTTGGGTTTCGATGTCGAGATAGGCCATCTCTTCGCCACGCCGGAAGAAGCGGCGGCGGATGCGGTGAAGGGCAATGTCCATGTCATCGGCGTGTCATCGCTTGCCGCCGGCCATCTGACGCTGGTGCCCGAATTGAAAAGCGCACTCGCCCAACAGGGCAGGGCCGACATCATGGTGGTGGTCGGCGGCGTCATCCCGCCGGAAGATGTGCAGACCCTGCTCGACATGGGTGCGGCGGCAGTGTTTCCACCCGGCACAAATATCCCGGAAGCGGCGGCCCGCTTGCTCGACAAGCTGAACCTCAAGCTTGGTTATGCGCAGCCGCCGGTTGCTGCGGCGGAGTAGGGAAAGCTCACGCCGAACGCCCCCGTTCAACCGCCCGCCGCACCACCTGACGCACCTCTGGATCGCTGAGGAACAGGTCATGGCGCAGCGCCACCCATCCGCCGTGCTCTGTCGCATCCACCACGCGCACGCCCAGCGCTTCCAGTTGCTCCCGCGTCGCGGCACCTGTGCGCGCCACGCCGCCCGCCAGTCGCCGTGAGACCTCTAGCGCCCGGTCGGCAGTTGAGGAAATCACAGTGATGCGCGGCACCAGGGTGCGCAGGCGCTTGAGCGCATTCTCGAACAGGTCGAAGTCGATATCGGCGGCGGCGAGCACGATGGCTCCCAGCCGATTGGCCATGGTGTCCCCGTGGCGGGCCCACATCTGGCGCAAGGTCTCGATCATCAACAGCGTTCCCATGCTGTGCGCCACGATATGCACACGGGAGGCCCCGCCTTCCGACAGCAAGGCAAGCAGCAAGTCCTCGAAGGCATCACGCGAGAACAGCGCACTCTCGCGGTCATAGCCATAATCGAACAGCGCGGCTCTGGACGGCCAGGCGAACACCACTGCCGCACCCGAAAAGCCGATTCCCTCCGACAGCTCGACCGTGCTGATGGCCGCACTCTCGAAGCTTTCCTTGTAGCCATGCGTGTAGAGCAATACCTCTCGGCCAGAGACCGCCTCCAGCAAGGCCTCATTGGCCGCACGACCGTCCGCGGTGACTTTTTCGATGCTCCAGGTGCCGCTGAAGGCCGACCGCGCACGCCCCACGAGCGTGGTGTCAGGCCGGTTGAGCACGATGCGGGAGAAACTGCTCTCCGTGCTGCGCTCATGGCCGTACCATGGTGCTTTCGGCGCGCCCTTCAATGGTTGGCGGTTGGTCACGGCGAGCACGAGGGGATTGTATCCAGGCGGGGGCGTCACCGCGGACTGGATCAGGGAGCCATTGCCCACGAGATCGGGCAAGCAGCCGCCAAGGGCAAGCGCCGCTATGCTGGCGGTTCCGGACATGAAAATACGGCGGGTGGCGCGAATGGGCATGGCGCTGGAAAATTTCCGACTCTCGGGATGGATGTTCAATAGCCTTGCAGGCGTGAATGAAAGCCTAAAGCACTGCAACATGTGGCAATGATGAGGCATCATTCCTGCGCTGGCAGAGAAAGATGCATTGCTTGCACCACACCGGGATTGCTCTTTCCCGTGCGGACCAATCTCAGCTATGGAAACGGCTCAGGACAAGAAGTGGATATCCATGCTGATTCAGCCAATGACCGAAGCCGAGGTTGCCGCTGCCGTCGTTGAGGCGCGTGCCGCAATGGCACCGCTCTCGATAGAAGGCGGTGGCACCAAGCGGGGCCTTGGCCGTCCGATCCAGACCGAGCGGACGCTGTCGTTGAAATGCCTCTCGGGGATCACGCTTTACGAACCATCGGAAATGGTCATCGGCGCCTGGGCTGGCACGCCCTTGGTGGAGGTCCAGCAAACGCTCGACCGACGCGGACAGATGCTGGCCTTCGAGCCGACGGACTACCGTGCGCTGCTGGGATCGACGGGCGAACCCACGATCGGTTCGGTCGCGGCCTGCGGCTTGGCAGGATCGCGCCGCATCATGGCAGGTGGCGCGCGTGATGCGCTCATCGGCGTGCGCTTCGTCAACGGGTTGGGCGAGATCATCAAGAATGGTGGCCGTGTGATGAAGAACGTCACGGGCCTTGATCTGGTGAAGTTGCAGGCCGGGGCCTACGGAACCCTTGGCGTGCTGACTGAAGTGATTTTCAAGGTTATTCCCAAGCCGGAGACGGTGGCGACGCTGGTGCTGGAAGGGCTGGATAATACTCGCGCAATCCAGGCCATGGCGGCCGCGCTGCAATCGCCCTTCGAGGTGACGGGCGTGGCGCATGAGCCAGGCAATATCATGCCGGGGTCCAGCATTACCTATTTCCGCATCGAGGGCTTTGCCGAACAGATCGCCTACCGCACGGGAGAGTTGCGCAAGGTGCTCGCACCGTTTGGTCCGCTTGAACCTCTCGGCGGCAAATGGCCTGCCAGCATTTGGCCACATCTGCGCGACGGGGGCGCATTGGCCGATCATGGACTGCCCTATGTCTGGCGGTGTTCCGTTGCACCCGATAGGGGCGCAGTATTCGCACACGACACCGGCGGCATGACCTATTTCGATTGGGGCGGCGGTTTGGTCTGGCTTGGGTTCAAGCAGGCGGATGAAGCGCTTGCCGCCAGCATCAGCGCTGCCGCGGCCTGCCATGGCGGCTATGCCGTCCTTGTGAAAGCACCGGATGAATTCCGCGCTCGCGTCGATGTCTTCCAGCCGCTCGATCCGGCAATTCAGAAATTGCAGGCCGGTTTGAAGAGGAGCTTCGATCCCGACGGGATACTCAATCCTGGCCGCATGTACGCGGGGGTGTGATGTGACAGCTCATGCGCAAGGCACTCATGCATCGCCACTGCGGACCGCGCAGACCGCACTGGCCTGCGGTGCGATCATGGCGGCGGTGGCGGCGGTTCTGTTTGCCATGGGCCGCATACCGATCTGTGCCTGCGGCACGGTCAAGTTCTGGCATGGCGTGGTGAACAGCGCTGAGAATTCGCAGCATCTCTTCGACTGGTATACGCCCTCGCATGTCATCCACGGGTTCATTTTTTATGGTGCCTACGCCGTCTACAGGCGGTTGACAGGTTCGTCGCTGTCGTTCGCCATGGCGCTGCTGCTGGCACTGGTGCTGGAAGGGGCTTGGGAAATTGCCGAGAACACGCCGACCGTGATCGAGCGCTATCGCTCAGCCACGGTGTCGCTCGGCTACAATGGTGACAGCGTCATCAATTCCATGGCTGACATGCTGTCTATGATCGCAGGGTTTCTGCTTGCCTCGCGGCTGCCAGCGGCGGTTTCGGTGGTGCTGATTATCGGCGCTGAAATCTTCGTGGGCTGGCTGATCCGCGACAATCTTTTCTTGAATGTGATCATGCTGGTCTGGCCGCTCGACTGGGTCAAGACCTGGCAGGCGGGGGGCTGACATGCAGACCAATTTCACCACCGCCCAGCTTGCCGATCCCCAGATCGCGGCGTCCGAGAAAATCCTGCGGACCTGCGTCCATTGCGGCTTCTGCACCGCGACCTGCCCGACCTATCTGCTACTGGGCGATGAGCTCGACAGCCCGCGCGGGCGCATCTACCTCGTCAAGGACATGCTGGAGCAGGGCAAGCCCGCCAATGCCGAGGTGGTGAAGCATGTGGACCGCTGTCTCTCGTGCCTGTCCTGCATGACGACCTGTCCGTCCGGCGTGCATTACATGCACCTGATCGATCACGCCCGGGCGCATATCGAGGAGACCTATGCGCGCCCTTGGCATGATCGGCTGATGCGGGCCGTGCTCTCGTGGGTGCTGCCCTATCCGGGGCGTTTCCGGCTGGCGCTGGCCGGGGCATTCTATGGGCGTCTGGCAAAGCCGATGCTGGAGCGCCTTCCGGTGGTGGGAGCGCGGCTTGGCGCGATGCTGAGCCTTGCGCCCGCCAGCGTACCGCCGCGATCGCTGGCGCAACCGGGCATGGTGTTTAAAGGCGTCAATTGGCCTCACCCTGAGCTTGTCGAAGGGCGAGGCCAACGCACGGTGCCCGCCGAAACCTCGACCCTTCGACAGGCTCAGGGTGAGGTTCCGGGGAAGCGTCGACGCCGCGTCGCCCTGCTGACGGGATGCGCCCAGCCCGTGCTGAAGCCGTCCATCAACGATGCGACGATCCGTCTGCTCACGCGCTTCGGCGTTGAGGTGGTTCTGCCGAAGGGCGAGGGCTGCTGCGGTGCGCTCGTTCACCACATGGGCCGCGAGCACGAGGGGCATGGCTTTGCCAAAGCGAACATCGATGCCTGGATGGCCGAGGCCGAGAGCGATGGCCTTGATGCCATCATCATCACGGCGTCAGGCTGCGGCACCACGATCAAGGACTATGGCCACATGCTGCGCGACGACGTGGCCTATGCGGCAAAGGCGGCGCGTGTGTCGGCGCTTGCCAAGGACATCACCGAGTACCTTGCTGATCTCAGCCTGCCGCAAGGCACACCAAAGAACCTGACAGTCGCCTATCATTCGGCCTGCTCGATGCAGCACGGCCAGAAGATCACGGATGCACCCAAGAAGCTTCTCAAAGCGGCGGGTTTCACGGTCAAGGACGTGCCGGAGGGACATATCTGCTGCGGTTCAGCGGGGGTCTACAACATCCTGCAACCCGAGATCGCGGGACAATTGCGTGCCCGCAAGGTGAAGAACATCGAGCGCACCAAGCCTGATCTCATCGCCACCGGCAATATCGGCTGCATGACGCAGATCGGCAAGGGCACAGCCATTCCCATCATCCACTCCGTCGAATTGCTCGATTGGGCCACCGGTGGGCCGATGCCGGAGGGATTGGAGTTAGAATCTATCCTTCTCCCGTCGGGAGAAGGTGCCCGCCCTTAGCGGGCGGATGAGGGCGAACCACCAGCGCTTGGATTCTCCCTCATCCGTCTGCCTCCGGCAGCCACCTTCCCCCAGGGGGGAAGGTATGGGAAAGATTTGACCTCCCGGCCCCGCCTGCCTACACCTCCGCCATCATGACCGATGCCCTTCCCCTCACGCTCGATGCCGCCGCTCTCACCTCGCAAGCCTGGCCTTTTGAAGAAGCCCGCAAACTGGTGGAACGCCAGAAAAAATCGGGCAAATCCGAAGTTCTGTTCGAGACCGGATACGGCCCCTCGGGTCTGCCGCATATCGGCACATTCGGCGAGGTGGCCCGCACCACGATGGTACGCCGCGCTTTCGAGACCTTGACCGGCGGCGCCATCAAGACGCGCCTCGTTGCCTTTTCCGATGACATGGACGGCTTGCGCAAGGTGCCGGACAATGTGCCCAACAAGGATATGCTGCACCAGCATCTGGGTCGACCGCTGACCGAGGTGCCGGACCCTTTCGGCAAGTTCGAGAGCTTCGCGCATCACAACAACGCCATGCTGCGGCAGTTTCTCGATCAGTTCGGCTTCCAATATGATTTCCAGTCTTCGACCGAGAGCTACCGGGCGGGCGTTTTTGACAAGACGCTGCTGCTTATGCTCCAGCGGCATGAGTCCATCATGAAGATCATGCTGGCATCACTGCGCGAAGAGCGGGCCTCCACCTATTCGCCCTTCCTGCCGATTCACCCGAAGACGCGCGTGGTCATGCAAGTGCCGGTGGACGAATGGAAGGTCGATGCCGGAACCATTGTCTGGCGCGATCCCGACAGCGGCGAACGCTTCGAGACGCCCGTCACGGGCGGGCAGTGCAAACTGCAATGGAAGCCGGACTGGGCCATGCGCTGGGTGGCGCTGGGTGTCGATTACGAAATGGCCGGAAAGGATCTGATCGACTCGGTCAAACTCTCGGGCCAGATCACGAAGGCGCTCGACGCGCCACCACCGGACGGCTTCAACTACGAGCTGTTCCTGGACGAGCAGGGCCAGAAGATCTCGAAATCGAAGGGCAATGGTCTTACCATCGACGATTGGCTGACCTATGCCTCGCCCGAAAGCCTGTCGCTCTTCATGTTCCAGAAGCCGCGCGAGGCAAAAAAGCTGCATTTCGACGTTATCCCCCGCGCCATGGATGAGTATCTCCAGTTCCTCGATGCCTATGGCCGCCAGGACTGGAAGAACCGTCTGGGCAATCCGGTCTGGCATATTCATGAGGGTGAGCCACCCGCGCCCGAAACGATGCCGGGTGCCGAAGGTGGAAACGCGCCACGCGCCGCGGTGTCCTTCGCGCTGATGCTCAACCTTGTGGCTGTCGCCAATGCCGAAGACAAGGATGTGCTGTGGGGTTTCATCCGCCGCTATGCGCCGGGCACCGATCCCAAGACGCACCCTGGCCTCGACCGCATGGCGGGCTATGCCATCCGCTACTTCAAGGATTTCGTGAAGCCCGCGAAGCACTATCGCCTGCCGACAGATGACGAACGTGTGGCGCTGACCGATCTGGCGAAGCGACTCGATGACTGCGCTAAAGCGGGAATCGCTGATTCTGGCCTGTTGCAGGACGCCGTACTCGATATCGGAAGGCGCGACCCGTACCGCACACCCAACAAGGACGGCGGCTTCAACGTAGGTGGATCGTGGTTTGCGATGCTCTATCAGGTGCTGCTGGGCGAGGAGAAAGGGCCGAGATTCGGATCATTCGCGGCGATATACGGCGCAGCCAACACGAAGACGCTGATCGAAAAGGCGCTGTCGGGGGAACTGATGGCGGAGCACGAGGCGGCAAAGGGGTGGGAGTAAGGTTCATTCCTTCTCCCTTGGGAGAAGGGGAGTCAGAGACCCTCACACGAAATCCAGCGGCAGTTCCGTCACGGCCTTGATCTCCTCCATCACGAAACTTGCCGAGACATCGCTCATTTCCAGCCTTGCGATCAGCTTCTTGTAGAGCCGGTCATAGGCTGCGACATCGGGCACCCGGGCCTGCAGGATGTAATCGATCTCGCCTGCCGTACGGTACGCTCCGATGATCTCGGGGATTTCCAGCACCGCCTTGCGCAACTGCTCGGTCGCATCGACGGCATGGCGCGAGGTGCGCACCACGATGAAGACGGTCAGCGCCAGGTTGATCCTCGCCGGGTTCACAAGCGCCACGCGGCGCGTGATGATCCCATCCTCCTCCAGCCGCTGCACCCGCCGCCAGCAGGTGTTGCGCGAGATGCCGACGGACTCAGCCAGCGTATCCAGACTCTCGCTGGAATCGCGCTGCAATTCGGTGAGCAGACGTTTGTCAATCATGTCCAACATAAAGATATTATCCCTTAAAATGATAGATTTATCGAATTTTATAATCGAAATATAGGCAATATGCCAGAATATTTGTGATGATCGTCCGCATCGTATGGGCCATGATGCACCATCAATGGAGTTCCATCATGCTGTCACGCCTCAAGAGCCTGTTCGTTGCCCACCCGGATGCGCTGGGAGAAACGTATTTCCAGCATCTCGGCCATGCTGTCAGCTACGCCGGGCGCATGTTCGCAGCGGGATTCTGTGCGCTTATCCACGCTATTTTTCCGTTCCTGTTCGAGAAGACAGCTTCGAACATGATCAAGCAGATGTATGCCGAGATAACCGCCCGTGGTGCAATCGCGCCGGTGGAGCAGGCCAAGGTTTATCCGGCGGAGTGAGGGCGTTTCCCCCCCCTGGGGGAAGGTGGCTGCCGGAGGCAGACGGATGAGGGAGAATCCCTGACATCCGTGGTTCTCCCTCATCCGCCCCGCAAGTGCGGGGCACCTTTTCCCGCAGGGAGAAGGGTAGATCATCACCCACCCCGCACCAGCTTCACGCCGTCCCGCGCCAGTTCATCCGCACGCTCGTTCATCGGATCGCCAGCGTGGCCCTTGACCCACTGCCAGTCGATTGTGTGACGCTTCGTCGCTTCCTCCAGCCGTTGCCAGAGCTCGGCATTCTTGACCGGCTTTTTGTCTGCCGTTTTCCAGCCATTCTTCTTCCAGCCGTGGATCCATTGCGTGATGCCCTGGCGAACATACTGGCTATCGATGTGCAGGATGATCTCGCAGGGCTTCTTCAACGCTTCCAGCGCAGAAATCGCCGCCATCAGCTCCATCCGGTTGTTGGTGGTGTCGGGTTCACCGCCGAACAGTTCCTTGCGATGCTCGCCAGCCACGAGGATCGCGCCCCAGCCGCCAGGACCAGGGTTGCCGGAACAGGCACCGTCTGTCCAGATCAAGACTGAACTCATCGCGCAACACCATACTCCGCCGCACTCGTCACTTTCTGGTGGATGCGCAGGCGGCGATAATACGCCATCGGATCATGCGGCTTCACCAGTGCGCCGGGCGGCACGTTGAGCCAATCATAGAGCCGCGTCAGCATGAAGCGCAGCGCTGACCCCCGGCACAGAACCGGGAGCGCCGCAACCTCGGCATCGGTGAGCTTTCGCACGCGCTCGTAGCCCGCGATGAGTGCGCGGCTCTTGGTCTGGTTGAAGGCGTGGTCCGGCTCGAAACACCAGGCATTGAGGCAGATCGCAAGGTCATAGGCCAGCAGATCATTGCAGGCAAAGTAGAGGTCGATGATGCCCGAAAGACGGCCCTTTAGAAAGAACACGTTGTCTGGAAACAGGTCCGCATGGATCACACCTGACGGCAGATCCTTCGGCCAGTGCCGTTCCAGGTGGATCAGTTCCTCGTCGGCAAAACCATAGATCCCGGCCTGGACGGAATTGGCGGCGGGACCGGAGCGCTCCAGCAGCGGACGCCAGCCGTGGGGACCAAGCGCATTGACGCGGGAATTGCTTTGGAAGCTTTGCCCCGCCGCATGGAGTTGTGCCATCGCCTCGCCCAATTGGCCGCATTGCTCCACATCGGGGCGCTTTGCCGACATGCCGTCGAGGAATGTCACCAGCACAGCGGGGCGCCCCGCCAACCTGCGCAGGGCTTTGCCGTCACGCGCCGTTACCGGAAGCGGTGTCGTGATGCCGTTCCGGGCAAGATGCGTCATCAGAGCCAGGAAGAATGGCAGGTCGGCCTCGTTCACCCGTTTCTCGTAGAGTGTCAGAATGAAGCGCCCGACATCGGTCTGAACAAGGTAGTTCGAGTTCTCGACTCCTTCGGCGATGCCCTTGCAGGACAGCAGGCCGCCAATGGCATATTGCGCGATGAACTGGCCAAGTTCATCGTCGGGGACGTCGGTGTAGACTGCCATCAGGCCATCGCCTCGCGCAGGTTGCGCGGCAGCGGGAAGAACATGCTCTCATCCGCCGTGGAGACGTTCTCGACCGTTACGGCATAGCGCTCGGCGAAGGCGTCGATGATCTCTTCCACAAGCACTTCAGGGGCTGATGCACCCGCCGTGATGCCAAGCGTGCGGATGTCGCCGAAGAGCGACCAATCGATATCGCCTGCCCGCAACACCAGGCGGGCCACAGAGCAGCCAGCCCGTTCCGCGACCTCGCGCAACCGCTGTGAATTGGACGAGTTCGGCGACCCCACGACCAGCAGCGCATCCACATCAGGAGCCACGCGCTTCACGGCCTCCTGGCGGTTGGTGGTGGCGTAGCAGATGTCTTCCTTGTGTGGCCCGGCGATGCCGGGAAACGTCGCCTTCAGCGCCTCCACCACAGCATTGGTGTCATCCACGGACAACGTGGTCTGGGTGACAAAAGCGAGATTCGAGGGATCGCGCACGGTCAGTGCAGCCACATCCTCCACCGTCTCGACGAGGGTCACGGCGCCGACGGGCAATTGCCCCATCGTGCCTTCCACCTCGGGGTGGCCTTTGTGGCCGATCATGATCAGGTGGCGCCCTCGCTTGTGGTGAATTTCTGCCTCGCGGTGTACCTTGGTGACAAGCGGACATGTTGCGTCGATGGCGAAGAGATTGCGGCGACCGGCTTCAGCGGGGACCGCCTTGGGTACGCCATGGGCGGAGAAGATCACCGGAGCCAGCGTATCGGGAATTTCATGCAGTTCCTTGACGAAAATAGCTCCCTTCGCCTTCAGTCCCTCCACCACATATTTGTTGTGGACGATCTCGTGGCGCACATAAACCGGCGCTCCATAGAGTTTCAGCGCCTGCTCCACGGCATCGATGGCACGCACGACACCTGCGCAAAAGCCGCGCGGTGCGCACAGCTTGATGTGGAGGGGTGGTTTGACGGCGGCTTTCATGCCTCAGGGTTTGGCGGCTGACGGACTGAACGTCAAGTTGGGGAGAGCGTCTACTTTTTCTCCTAAGGGAGAAACGAAGACAGCCCCCTCACAATCGCGTACTCTCACCACTATCTCAAACGCACAACGGCGGCTAAGCTCGTCATCCTTTTCATGCGAGCAATTCTCCCCATGGCTGACGCCGCCCATAGCAGTGATCTCGTTCAGCAGGCTGTCGTGTTCCTCGGCGCGGCGGCGATTGCCGTGCCTGCCTTTCGCTTCGTGGGGCTTTCTGCCATTCTGGGCTATCTCGTTGCGGGGATGGCAATAGGCCCATCGGGCTTCGCCTATTTTACCGATCCCAACACGCTGTTTGGCATCGCCGAGATTGGCGTCGTGATGTTCCTTTTCGTCATCGGGCTTGAGTTGAAAGTGTCTCAGCTCATCGCCATGCGCCGCGATATCGCCTGGCTGGGCTCGCTGCAGATGATCCCGACCACGCTGGTATTGATGGTCCTGCTGATGTTGATTGGCCTGAGCTGGAAGGCAGGGTTTGTCATCGGGGTTACCGTGGCGCTGTCCGCGACATCCATCGCGCTGCAGATCCTGCAGGAGCGCGGCCACATGCAGCATGTCTATGGCAAGAAGAGCTTTGCCATCCTGCTGTTCCAGGATTTGTCAGTGGTGCCCATTCTGGCGCTGGTGCCGCTCCTCGCCGTGGGGGCCGCCGCACCCAACAATACGACAGAGGTCATGCTCTCCATCGCCAAGGCGGTGACAGCGATTGCGCTGATCATCCTGGCTGGCCGCTATGTGTTGAACCCGATCTTCCGCTTTCTGGCAAAACTTCACAGCCACGAAATCATGACCATCACCGCTTTGCTTGTTGTGCTGGGTGCGGCCGCGCTGATGAGCATGGTTGGGATGTCGATGGCGCTGGGCGCATTCCTTGCCGGAATCCTGCTGGCGGAATCGAACTTCCGGCATGAGCTGGAAGCGGATATCGAGCCGTTCCGCGGCCTGCTGCTGGGACTGTTCTTCATGTCGGTCGGCATGTTGATCGACCTGCGTTATGTCTGGCAGAACCTGGGCTATGTGCTGGTTCTGACCGCAGGCCTGATCCTCGTCAAATTCGCCATCAACTGTGCCATCGGGATACTGGAGAAGGCACCTGCGAATTCCTATTTGCGCGCAGCAAGCATTCTCACACCGGCAGGTGAATTCTCCTTCGTCATCCTGCCGCTTGCGGCGACGTTGGGTATTCTGTCTGGCAACGACCAGAAGCTGTTCATGGCTGTGGCAGCATTTTCCATGATGCTAGGGCCGCTTGTGTCCAAGGTGGTGGATAACTTGGCGCAGTATCTGGAAAAGCGGAAGAGCCTTGCGGGCCCGGACATCGAGGAGGATTTTGCCGGTGCAGGCGGCCGCGCACTCGTTATAGGATCGGGACGGTTTGGACAGCTCGTCAACCAGATGCTGCTGACGTCGGGTACCGACGTGACTGTGATCGACAACGACATCGAGATGATACAGGCGGCAGGCTCGTTCGGTTTCAAGGTCTATTATGGTGACGGCCAGCGGCTCGACGTGCTGCGGGCAGCCGGAGCCGAGCAGGCCGAGGTCATCTGCGTGTGCATCGACAACCAGGATGCCGCGACCATGATAGCCGAGATCGTCAGTGCCAATTTTCCAACCGCGAAACTGCTGGTGCGGGCCTATGACCGCCGCCACGCGCTGGAACTGATGCGGCATGAACCGGATGTGATCGTGCGTGAAACGTTCCACTCCGCACTGGAACTGGGGCGCAAGACCTTGCTCGCACTGGGTCGAAGCGACGGCGAGGCAGCAGACACGCTGGAAGACGTCAAAAAGCGCGACCAAAGACGGCTTGAGATGCAGTTCGATAGCGAGGACATCAAGTCCGGTTCTCATCTCACCCACAAGCAGGCGGTGCGCCAGGCTGTCAAACCCACACCGCTTGACGAACCTTCGAAACCCTCACGCGGCCTGACGCCGGAAACGCAGCTGGTCCTCGACCAGGCTGCGAAAGCCAATGCGAAGCTGGCACCAGAGAAAGCCGACTGATGCCCGATTCCGTTCTCTCACCAGAAGCTCAGGCCGCTTCGGTCGAAAAGTCCTTGCCGAAAAAGCCGGACGCGGCCTTCACGCAAGGGTCAACCCTTGGTCATGTCTTGCGGATGACGGTGACTGGCTCCATCGGGTTGATGGCCATTTTCGTCGTCGATTTCCTCAGCCTGCTGTATGTATCCTGGTTGCAGGACGAAACCCTGACGGCGGCGGTGGGCTATGCCTCTGTGGTGCTGTTCTTCCTGACTTCCGCCAATATCGGTTTCATGATTGCGGCGACGGCGCTGACGGCCCGTCGCCTTGGCATGGGGGACAGGGAAAACGCGCGACGTGTCGCAGGTGCGGCAATGGTGTTGATGGTCGCCATGGCAGCAGCGCTTTGGCTTCTTCTTCTGCCATTCCTGATGCCTTTGCTTGGCCTTCTGGGTGCCGAAGGCACTGTCCGCGATATCGCTTGGCTATACCTGATGATCACCCTGCCATCGAACGCCTTGATGGCGCTGGGCATGGGCTATTCCGGCGTGCTGCGTGCCGTGGGCGATGCCAACCGCTCGATGTATGTCACGCTGGCAGGCGGATTGGTCACGGCTGTCGTCGATCCGATCCTGATCTTCGGGTTGGGCCTGGGCATCCATGGTGCTGCCATCTGCGTGGTGATCTCGCGGCTGGTCTTCGCACTGGTCGGCTGGCATGGTGCCGTGACGGTTCATCGCATGGTGGCGCAGCCGGATGCAGCTTCTGTGCGTGAAAATGCCCAACCGATTTTTTCGATTGCCTGGCCCGCAATCCTCACCAACGTCGCCACGCCTTTTTCGCTCGCCGTCGTCGCGCGGATTGTCTCTGTCTTCGGTCCATCGGCCATCACGGCGAATGCAGTCATTGACCGGCTGACGCCCATCGCTTTTGGGGCGCTGTTCGCGTTGTCTGGTGCAGTCGGGCCGATCCTGGCGCAAAACTGGGGCGCGGGCATGTATCACCGTATGCGCAGCACCTTGCGGGACAGCTTTATCGTGGCGGGGATCTACGTGCTGGTGAGCTGGGCCATCCTCATGTTGTGTCGACAGTGGATCGTCGACATCTTCCAGCTCAAGGGTCTGGCGGCGGAAGGCGTGATTTTCTTCTGCTTCGTGAGCGGCCCCATGTGGTTCTTCGTCGGCCTGTTGTTCACGGCGAACGCCGCTTTCAACAACCTGGGCTTTCCACTCTATTCGACGGCCTTCAACTGGGGCCGCGCCACGCTGGGCACCATCCCATTCGCCTATGCCGGTGCGCACTTCTATGGTTACAACGGGGCCCTCGCCGGGATGACGCTGGGATCGGTGGTCTTTGGCGTGACTTCCGCCATCATGGCTGTGCGCACCATAGGCGTACTGGAGCGCCAGCAGCGGCACCCCAAAGGGCATTGATGGCGCTCGGGCGAGAGCATTGCGCAACCCTTTGGTGGGGACTACTCTGCGCAAAGCCTCTGGAAGGATACGACGATGAACAATCTGATCGAGATGATGATGCAGGCGCAGGGCGGCAACGCCATGCAGAACATGGCGAAGCAGTTCGGTTTGGCACCTGACCAGGCGCAAAGCGCGGTGGAATCGCTGTTGCCGGCGTTTCAGGTCGGAATGCAGCAGCAGGCGGACAGCATCGATGGCTTGCAGAAAATGATCCAGATGTTCGGCGGCGGGCAGCACGCCGACACGTTCGATGCCGATGGCGATGGCATACCGGACAACGCTGTGGAACAGGGCAACGACGTGCTCGGCCAGCTCTTCGGCAACAAGGACGTATCCCGCGCCGTGGCGACCCATGCGGAAGCCACCAGCGGCGTCAGCTCCGCCATCCTCAAGCAGATGATGCCGGTGATCGCCAGTATGTTGATGGGCGGCATGTTCAAGGGCGCAACGAACAATGGGCTGGGCGGACTGATGGGTCAGGCCATGCAAGGGACTTTGGGCGGAGCAGGCGGAATGGGAGGAGCGGGTGGTCTCGGTGGGATGCTGGGCCAGATGATGGGTGGCCAGCCGCAGCCGCAGGCGCAGGCGGCCAATCCGATGGGCGGGCTGATGGGTGGAATGCTGGGCAACCTGTTCGGTGGCTTGTTGGGCGGTGCGAAGCCTGCGCCACCCCCGCCACAAGACCCGATGATGGCAGGTCTCGATATGCTCAAGGGCATGTTCCAGACGGGCCAGAATGTGCAGCAGACGCAGATGGACGGCCTGCAGCAGATTTTCCAGCAGTTCGGCGGGCGGCGGTAACGAAAGCGCTTGTCATAACGTCCGTAATAACGTAATAACTCTCGTTATTACGGAGTATGTCATGAACAAGCGGTCCGAACTGCCGAAGGATCAGGATTTCACCACCCTCAAGGTCGTGCAGATCGGCAATTCGCTGGGCGTCGTGCTGCCACGCGATGTGCTGGACGAGTTGAACGTGGAGAAGGGCGACAAGCTCTTCATCACGCGCTCGCCCGAGGGCTATCGCTTCACCCGCAACGATCCGGAATTCGAACGCCGCATGGGGCTGGCCCGCGAGATCATGCGGCGGCGG
>JANNEO010000133.1:0-1977 GCA_031378805.1 Hyphomicrobiales bacterium | reverse complement strand
CGTCGCATAGGCCTTCCTGAACGCATCCACTGCTGCCATTGAGGCAATAAAGACTGCCATTCCGAGGAACACCCACAACTTACTCAAATCCTCTCAATGATCTTCTCGCCGAACAGGCCCTGGGGCCGGAACAGCAGGAAGCCAAGCGCGATGACATAGGCCAGCCAGGTCTCGATGCCGCCGCCGAAAAGCGGCCCCCAGTAGCCTTCGCCCATCTTCTCGCCGATGCCGATGATGAGGCCGCCGACGATGGCGCCGGGCACCGAGGTGAAGCCGCCGAGGATCAGCACCGGCAGCGCCTTCAGCGCGATGATCTCCAGCGCGAACGACACATCCGAGCGCGCGCCCCACATGATGCCGGTGACGAGCGCCACGACGCCAGCGGTGAACCAGACGATGACCCAGATCTGGTTCAGGGAGATGCCGACCGAGAGCGCCGCCTTGTGGCTGTCCGCCACGGCACGCAGCGCCCGCCCGATGCGGGTGTACTGGAAGAAGAAGGCAAGCCCCGCGATCATCACCGAGGCGATCACGGCTGCCGCCACGTCGAGATGCTGGATGTTGACGCGACCACCAAGGATGTTGAACTGGGTCTGGCCATTGGGCAGGCCAAGCTCGGCCGTGATCATCACCTTCGGGCTGCCGCCGAAGATGTATTCGCCAAAGCCGATCAGGAAATAGGTCAGCCCAACCGTCGCCATCAGCATGATGATTTCGTTCTGGTTGACCAGCGGCCTCAGCACGATGCGCTCCACCAGCCAGGCCAGCACGAACATGGTGCCGATGGCGATAATCAGCGCCAGGATGGCGACCACAGTCCCCGTCGGCAGGCCCATGCGCTGCGTCATGATTTCATAGGAGCCGACCAGTGTCAGCGCCGAGAACACCACCATGATGCCCTGCGCGAAGTTGAACACGCCGGACGCCTTGAAGATCAGAACGAAGCCGAGCGCGATCAGCGCATAGAGCACCCCTGCGACCAGCCCTTCCCACAGGGTCTGCACCAACAGATCAGGCAGGTCCCACATGTCGATGAACGGAGCCGCCAGCACGTTGTGGCCGACCGAGCCCTTGGGCATGGCCCCGCCCTGCACCAGCAGCACGATGGCGAGCGCGATGGCGCCGAACACGCCGAGCACCTTCATCGTGGCCACCATGGCGGGCGAAAGCAGCGGTTTTGCGGGTGCGGTCTGTGCGATGGACATGTTCAGCCCCTCAATGCGCCACGCCGAGATAGGCGTCGATCACGGCCTGGTCTGACTTGACCACATCCGGCGTGCCGTCCGCGATCTTGCGACCGTAATCGAGCACCACCACCCGATCGGAAATATCCATCACCACGCCCATATCGTGCTCGATCAGAACGATGGTGGTGCCGAATTCGTCGTTGACGTCGAGAATGAAGCGGCACATGTCCTGCTTTTCCTCCAGGTTCATCCCGGCCATCGGCTCGTCGAGCAGCAGCAGTTCAGGCTCCATGGCCAGTGCCCGGCCGAGTTCGACGCGCTTTTGCAGGCCGTAGGGCAGCTTGCCGACAGGAATCTTGCGGATGGCCTGGATTTCGAGAAATTCGATGATGTCTTCGACCTTGCGGCGATGCGCGATTTCCTCGTTGAGCGCAGGGCCATAACGCAACAGCTGCCAGAACAGCCCGACATTCATCTTCAGCGTGCGCCCCGTCATGATGTTGTCGAGCGTGCTCATGCCCTTGAACAGCGCCACGTTCTGGAAGGTGCGGGCGATGCCCGAGGATGCCGCCTCGTGCGGGCGAACCCTCGTGCGCCGCACGCCCTTGTAGGTGATGTGCCCTTCCTGCGGGAAGTAGAAGCCGTTGATGCAGTTCAGCATCGAGGTCTTGCCGGCGCCGTTCGGGCCGATGATGGCGCGGACCTCGCCCTTCCTGATGTCGAACGATACATCCGAGATCGCCTTCACCCCGCCAAAGCGCAGGGAGACATTCTCGACGCTGAGCAGAAC
>JANNEO010000131.1:0-25381 GCA_031378805.1 Hyphomicrobiales bacterium | reverse complement strand
CGCAGGTCTTCCTCGGCATTCTTCATTTCTGAAGCGATGACCTCGGCGGAAAGCTCCTCCACTGGGGTCGCCTGTTCGGCGAGGATGGTGAGGCCCGAGGCGTTCACGTCAGCAAAGCCGCCACGCACATAGAGGCGCTTGGCGGATTTGCCATCCCCGATGGTCACCACGCCGGGGCGCAGCGAGGTCATCGTGGCGGCATGGTTCGCCATGATGGTCATATCACCCTCGAGGCCGGGCAGCACGACGCTCTCGACCGCACCTTCGAAAAGGAGCTTGGCGGGGGAGACGAGTTCAAAATGGAAGGTGGTCATCAGGCCGCCTCAGCCGCCAGCTTCTGCGCCTTGGCGACTGCTTCCTCGATGTTGCCGACCATGTAGAAGGCGGCCTCGGGAAGGTGGTCGTATTTGCCGGCGCAGAGTTCCTTGAAGCCCTTGATCGTGTCTTCGAGGGACACGAATTTGCCGGGAGAGCCCGTGAAGACTTCAGCCACGAAGAACGGCTGCGACAGGAAGCGCTCGATCTTGCGGGCGCGTGACACCGAGATCTTGTCCTCTTCGGACAGCTCGTCCATGCCCAGGATGGCGATGATGTCCTGCAGCGACTTGTAGCGCTGGAGGATCGACTGGACCTGACGCGACACCTGGTAGTGCTCCTCGCCCACGACGATGGGGGAGAGCATACGGGAGGTGGAATCCAGCGGGTCCACCGCAGGATAGATGCCCTTTTCGGCGATGGATCGGTTCAGCACCGTCGTCGCGTCAAGGTGTGCGAAGGAGGCCGCGGGGGCCGGATCGGTCAGGTCATCGGCGGGCACGTAGATGGCCTGCACGGACGTGATAGAGCCCTTCTGCGTGGTCGTGATGCGCTCCTGCAAGGCACCCATGTCGGTGGCGAGCGTCGGCTGATAGCCCACGGCCGAGGGAATGCGGCCCAGCAGCGCCGACACTTCCGAGCCCGCCTGCGTGAAGCGGAAGATGTTGTCGACGAAGAACAGCACGTCCTGGCCCTTGTCGCGGAAATCTTCCGCAATGGTCAGGCCCGACAGTGCCACGCGGGCGCGGGCGCCGGGCGGCTCGTTCATCTGGCCGAAGACGAGGGCGCATTTGGAGCCTGCGCCGCCCCCCTTCTTGTTCACGCCCGACTCGATGAACTCGTGATAGAGGTCGTTGCCCTCGCGGGTGCGCTCACCCACGCCGGCGAACACGGAATAACCGCCATGCGCCTTGGCGACGTTGTTGATCAGTTCCTGGATCAGCACGGTCTTGCCGACGCCTGCGCCGCCGAACAAGCCGATCTTGCCGCCCTTGGCATAGGGTGCCAGCAGATCCACCACCTTGATGCCGGTGACGAGGATCTGCGCTTCGGTTGACTGCTCCGCGTAGGACGGCGCAGGCTGGTGGATGGCGCGGCTGCTCTTGGTCTTCATGGGACCGGCTTCGTCGATCGGCTCGCCGATGACGTTCATGATGCGGCCCAAAGTCTCTTCGCCCACGGGCACGGAGATCGGAACGCCGGTGTCACGCACAGGCTGGCCGCGCACGAGGCCTTCCGACACGTCCATGGCGATGCAGCGCACGGCGTTCTCGCCCAGATGCTGTGCCACTTCGAGAACCAGGCGATTGCCGTTGTTGGTGGTTTCCAGCGCGTTCAGGATCTCGGGCAGCTTGCCCTCGAACTGCACGTCAACGACAGCGCCGATGACCTGACTGATGCGCCCAGTAGCGTTGGACAGCTTGACGGCAACGGCCTTGGGGGCTGCCGCCTTTGCAGGTGCAGCCTTCGGAGCGGCGGTTTTGGCTGGTGCTTTAGCGGCGGCTTTGGCCATGGGTGTTCTCCAGTCGTATCTTTAAATAATGGTCAGCGTCACGGGCACATTCCCGCGCGTGGCCTTGGAATAGGGGCAGATGGTGTGGGCGTCGTCGACGAGGGCCTTCACCTTGGCGAGGTCTTCGCCCGGAATGGTCACCGTCAGCTCGGCGGTCAGCGCAAAACTCGTCTCATCCTTGTTCAGCGTCACGGCACAGGTCACCTGTGCGCGGTCGGCATTGACGCCGTGCTTCTTCGACAGCGCGATCACGGCCTGGCCGAAGCAGGAGGACCAGCCCATGGCGAACAACTGCTCGGGGTTCATGCCATCGGGACCGCCGGGCGCGAGTTCCTTCGGCAGGCTCATGCCCAGCACCATCTTGCCGCCTTCCAGCGACGTGCGGCCATTGCGACCACCGCCGGTTGTGGCATGGGTCTTCATAAGAGGGGTTAGAGCCATGGTGATGTCTCCTTACAGGGCTTCCGCGCCGGAAATGATCTCGATGAGTTCCTTCGTGATCATGGCCTGGCGGGTGCGGTTGTAGATTTGCGTCTGCTTCTTGATCATCTCGCCCGCGTTGCGGGTGGCGTTGTCCATGGCGGACATGCGCGAACCCTGCTCGGAAGCGGCATTTTCCAGAAGCGCGCGGAACACCTGGACTGATATATTGCGCGGCAGGATATCGGCCAGCAATTCTTCCTGCTCCGGCTCGTAATCGTAGGACACATCCGATGAGGATGCGACCGCAGGAATTTCCAGCGGAATCATCTGCTGCGCCGTCGGGATCTGGGAAATGACCGACTTGAAGCGGGAGTAGAATACGGTGGCGACATCGAATTCACCCGCCGCGAACATTTCGCGGATGCGGCGACCGACCTGATCGGCCTCGGTGAAGCTGATCTGCTTGACCGCACGGAATTCCATCTGCTCGACGATCAGCTTCTCGTGTTGGCGCTTGAGCTGGTCCTGGCCCTTCTTGCCGACCGTGAACAGTTTCACCGTCTTGCCCGCGGCCAGAAGCTGATTGATGCGCTCGCGGGCCAGACGCACGATGCTCGAGTTGAACGCACCGCACAGGCCACGTTCCGAGGTGCAGACCACGAGCAGATGCACCTGATCGCGGCCCGTGCCCGACAGCAGCGGCGAAACATCGCCACCGATCATGCCACCCGCAAGGTTGGACACGACGCGGTCCATGCGTTCGGCATAGGGACGTGCCGATTCAGCCGCCATCTGCGCCCGGCGCAGCTTGGCCGCCGCCACCATCTGCATGGCCTTGGTGATCTTCTGCGTCGCTTTCACCGAAGCGATGCGTGTACGCAGGTCTTTCAGAGATGCCATCGGGACGATCCTATTCTAGCGGTTCGTCCTGATCAGGCGAATGACTTGGCGAAGCCTTCGACGACTTCCTTCAGCGTCTTGGCTGAAGCGTCCGAAAGATCCTTTGAGTCGCGGATGTCGTTCAGCAACTTCACATGCTTGCCGCGCAGCAGGGACAGCAGGCCATCCTCGAAGCCGCGCACCTTGGCGACCGGCAGCGCATCGAGATAGCCGTTGGTGCCCGCCCAGATGACGCAGCACTGTTCTTCCATCTTCAGCGGCGAGAACTGCGGCTGCTTCAGAAGCTCGGTGAGGCGTGCGCCGCGGTTCAGCAGGCGCTGTGTCACGGCGTCGAGATCGGAGCCGAACTGCGCGAAGGCCGCCATCTCGCGGTACTGTGCGAGTTCGCCCTTGATCTTGCCGGCCACCTTCTTGGTCGCCTTGGTCTGGGCTGATGAGCCGACACGGCTGACCGAGAGGCCGACGTTCACGGCGGGGCGGATGCCCTGGTAGAACAGATCGGTTTCCAAGAATATCTGGCCATCGGTAATCGAGATCACGTTGGTCGGGATATAGGCCGAGACGTCGTTGGCCTGGGTCTCGATGATCGGCAGAGCCGTCAGCGAACCGTTGCCTGCGGCGTCACCCATCTTGGCCGCACGCTCGAGCAGGCGGGAGTGAAGATAGAACACGTCGCCGGGATAGGCCTCACGGCCCGGTGGACGGCGCAGCAGCAGCGACATCTGGCGATAGGCCACAGCCTGCTTTGACAGATCGTCATAGATGATCACGGCGTGCATTCCGTTGTCGCGGAAATACTCGCCCATGGTGCAGCCCGCGAACGGTGCAAGAAACTGCATGGGAGCCGGATCGGACGCCGTTGCCGCGACAATAATGGAATAATCGAGTGCGCCGCGCTCTTCCAGCACCTTGACGAACTGGGCCACGGTCGAGCACTTCTGCCCGATGGCGACGTAGACGCAATAGAGCTTCTGGCCCTCGTCCGTGCCTTCGTTCAGCGATTTCTGGTTCAGGATCGTGTCGAGCGCCACGGCTGTCTTGCCGGTCTGGCGGTCGCCGATGATCAGCTCGCGCTGGCCGCGGCCGATCGGGATCAGCGCATCAATGGACTTGAGGCCGGTCGCCATTGGCTCATGCACGGATTTGCGCGGGATGATGCCCGGCGCCTTCACGTCGACGCGAGCGCGGAGCTTGGTCTTGAGCGGACCCTTGCCATCAATCGGATTGCCGAGCGCATCCACGACGCGGCCCAGCAGTTCTTTGCCGACAGGCACGTCGACGATGGACCCCGTGCGCTTGACGGTCTGGCCTTCCTTGATATCGCGGTCCGAGCCGAACAGCACGATACCGACGTTGTCGGATTCGAGGTTCAGGGCCATGCCCTTGGTGCCGTTCTCGAACTCGACCATTTCGCCCGCCTGGACGCTGTCGAGGCCATAGACGCGGGCGATACCGTCACCAACGGAGAGCACCTGGCCCACTTCCGTCACTTCGGCTGAATCGCCGAAGTTCTTGATCTGGTTTTTCAGGATGGAGGTAATTTCAGCGGCGCGGATGTCCATTAGCCAGCCTCTTTCATAGCGATCTTGAGAGAATTCAGTTTGGTGCGGACGGAGCTGTCCACCATCCGGCTGCCCATCTTGACGATGATGCCGCCGATGAGCGAAGGGTCGACCTTTTCGAAGATCGTCACATTCTTGCCGGTCACCGCGCGCAACGCCTCGACCACCGCCTTGCGGTTCTTGTCGGAAAGCGTGTCGGCCACGGTCACTTCGGCCTTGACCACGCCTGCACGCTGGTTGGCAAGCGCATTGTAGGCCGTGACCATGCCGCGGACTGCAAACAGGCGGCGCTTGGAGGCCACAAGCTTGATGAAATTGCCAGCCAGTCCGCCGATCTTAGCCTTGGCAAGCACGGCCGATACGGCAGAAACCTGCTGCTCGGCGGTGAAGGCCGGGCTCTTCACGAGATGCTCAAGGTCTGAGCTGCCTGCGATCAACGCGTCGAATCGCGCAAGATCCTTGCCGACAGCGGGAATCTGCTTCGCATCCGACGCCAGCTCGAAAAGTGCCGAGGCGTAACGGCCTGCAATGCCTGAAACCACTGGACCCGAAGCGGCGATATCGTCAGCCAAGGCTCACCTTTTTTCCGTTGTTGCCGCACCACAGAAACCCGAACGGCTCCCGGTTGCGACCAAAGTTGCACGCAGGCGGTTGACCGCAAGGATCCTTGAACCTGACGTGAATTTGGATGGTCGCCTAGCAGGCTTGATGCGGCTGTGCAACCCCTTACCCCTTGAAGTGGGGTGGCACTTTGTCGTCATCCGCAGCCTGGCAAGCAGGGGTGTGCCAGATGCCTATTCCTGCTTGCAGGTGGCCCGTCCCAGAAGTGCGCTCATGGCGGCCTTTTCAGCATCACGCAGCGCAAGGCCACGGATGAGAGCCACGCCAGTGGCCTGTCCCAGCCGGATGCGGATTTCCTGAACCGGCTCATCCTCGGGGTCTTGCGCCTCAAGCAGCTTTTGTTGTTCCGGCGTGACCAGGACCATGTCGATCACCCGTCGTGTTGCGGCCCTGTCCGTCAACGCAAGGATGACGTGCCCTGTGGGAGAAAGCAGCGACACGGACAGAAAACTGTCACTGACTGGCACGCGAAGCCGCACAGCACCGGCCGAAAGATCAAACCGGCAGACAGCCGTGATCATCGACGGATCGGCGAAGGGCAAGGCGAGTGCATCCTGGCCGGGTTCGGTGGGTTGCAACAATTCCAGGGTATTGGCGGGAGCCTGGGCAGCCAACCGGGCACTGGCGTGGAGCATGGCCACCTGCGGCATCAGGAGGACGACCGCGACATGCACAATGGCTGCGATCAGGATTGCGCCGATCACAAGCGGCCCGGCACGGATGAGGCGCTGTCGGGGATCAGCCTTCTTCATTCGCCACATCCGATGCGCCGCACGTCGGGCAGACGCGAACCGTCAAGAGCGGAGGCGACTGCGGAGAGCGGTGTCTCGTAAAGCCTGAGCGCTATCACCGGTGTGTCGCTTTGCGCCAAGGGCAGCCAGTTGCCGGGCTGCGGCTGCGCGGACAGCACAATGCGGATCTGCGTGCCCTCGACCAGAGCGTCCGCCGAGGTAAAGCCACTGCGCCCGGAAGGGCCGGTCAGCAGGCGGCCGTCGGTCTGATAGAGATGCAGCGTCCAGGCTCGAGCGGGGGACAGAAGTCCTTCGATGACATAGCTGCAACGACCGCTGAGTGTCGCGCCGGTCGAATCGCGGCTGGCGAACAGCGCCAGACCCTCTGAGGGGGCCATCGGCACATCGCCGCGCCGCGCGAACACCGCAAGCGAATAGGGGTCCGCATCAGGTGCTCCTGCCTTGGGCCAGAGCATCCAGGCTTTGTAGCGCACACTGCCGGGTGCCGATCCTCCATCGAGCACCCGCGCCGTGGTCCAGACGCCCAGCGCCAGGCCTGAGGCGAGCATCAGCACGAAGGCGAGGATCGGAGCAACGTTAGGGAAAAGGCGAGTCACGGCGTCTTCCTAGACCAAAAGGACGCCAACCTGAAACAGCCGGTTTGAACACAGATCTGTCAGGGCCGTGCCGATGGTCCCGAAGGCGGGTTCAAAACAGTGAAGCTGCCCGCATCGGCGCGGCGTTGGGGGTCTTCGGCCCGCCGGGTCTGCGTGGCCTTGAGCTGTTCATCGATGGCGCCGAGGATTTCAACGCCCCGCCTGCTGAGAACCGTGGGCTTGACGGGTGTCATGATCTCGAATCCGCTGGGACGTGTCTGGGCCACAGCGCCGGGAACCGGATCGAGCGGCGTCAGGCCGACAATCGGTTTGATCTCGATGCCTTGATGCGCGTAATTCATCACTTCATGCCAGACCATGGCAGGCAGCGAACCGCCGGTCATGTTGTTGGTGGTGGAGTAATCGTCGTTGCCCAGCCAGACTGCAGCCACCATGTTGCCGGTATAGCCGACATACCAGGCATTGCGGTAGGCGTCCGTCGTGCCCGTTTTGCCGGCAGAGCGAATGCCGGACAAGGCGGCACGTTTGCCAGTGCCTTCCTCCGGCACCTTGGACAGCAGGTAGTTCATGTCCTGCGCCACTTGCGGGCTGAGGATCTGGACAGGTCGTGGCCCATCCCTGTCCCGCCGATAGATCAGTTCGCCGCGGCTGTTGCTGACCTCAAGCGCGGCGTAGGGATCCACCCGTTTGCCCGCATTCGGGAAAGCCGCGTAGCCCTGGGCCATCTCGACAACAGTCATTTCCACGGAGCCGATGGGCATCGAGGGCGTGTCTGTCATGGGAGAGGTCACGCCCATCTTGCGCAGCAGCCGCACGATGATGTCGCGGCCTTCACGGGCGGCGCGTCCCACGTGGTTGGGATGCTTGTCCTGGCCAAGGCTGATCGAGAGCTGGACGGGAATGGTGTTCGTGGAGCGCGCCACGGCGGCGGTGATCGGCTGAGCCCCGCCGAAGGATCGACCGTAATTCTGCGGGCACCAGTTGCCGATGCAGGTGGAGCGATCAACGACGGTGGAATTGCGATTGACCTTGCCAGCCTCGAGTGCCGCCGCATAGACGAACGGCTTGAAAGAGGAGCCAGGCGCACGCTGGGCATCGGCGGCACGGTTGAACTGGCTGGCACCATAATCCCGCCCGCCCACCATGGCGCGCATGGCACCGTCGATATCCATGACGACGAGTGCGCCGGATTCGACCTCATACTGGTCGCCATGCTGGCGGATCAGCGTTTCAAGGGCCGATTCGCTGCGGCGCTGGATATTCATGTCGAGCGTGGTCTTCACGGTGATCACCCGGTCATTGCCGAGCTTGCCCTGGTCCATCAGCTTCCGGGCTTCACCGAAGGCCCAATCGAGATAGTAGTCAGCCGTCGTGTCTCGGCGGCGATCCACTGGCGTCGCAGGGTTTCGCCGCGCCGCGTAGATCTGGCCTTCCGTCAAGAACCCAGCCTCCACCATGTTCGACAGCACATCGTTGGCCCGCGCACGAGCAGCCGGAAGGTTGACATGCGGGGCGTATTTCGTGGGCGCCTTGAACAGACCGGCCAGCATGGCGCTTTCCGCCAGGCTGAGATCCTTCACAGACTTGCCAAAATAGAACTCCGCCGCCGCCGAGGCACCGAAGGCACCACCACCCATGTAGGCGCGGTCGAGATAGAGCTTGAGGATGTCGCGCTTGGACAGGCGGCTTTCCAGCCACACCGCCAGGAAAGCTTCCTTCACCTTGCGCTCCAGAGAGCGCTCGTTGTTCAAGAACAGGTTCTTTGCCAGTTGCTGGGTAATGGAGGAGCCGCCCTGCACGACACCAGAGGCCCGTGTGTTGACCGAGATGGCGCGTGCCGTGCCGATGACATCAATGCCGAAATGCTCGTAAAAGCGCCGGTCCTCCGTGGCCAGAACGGCTTTCAGGAACAGCTCCGGCATGTCTTCCAGCCGGGCCGAATCGTCGTGCTTGATGCCGCGCTTGCCGATTTCCGTTCCGTATCGGTCCAGAAACACTGCCGCGAGATCCTGCTTTTTCAGCCAATTCTCGTCCGAGGTTTCCCGGAAGGCAGGAACAGCAAGCGCCAGCATGACAATGCTGCCCGCGGTTCCAAGCGTCATGCCCTCACCCGCCAGGTTGACCGCGAGCTTGCGGCCTCCGGTCAGGTTGAAGCGGTCCATCGAGACGCAGACGCGGTCATACCAGTCGGCAACCCGGCGGCCGAGGGAAAACAGGCCATGGTCGAACCGTGCGTCGACATCCAGTGCAAGGCGCCGGATGCGGTCCCAGAGGCTGCTTTTCCTGTATTCTGTCATCCCCGTCCCACTGTGGCACGTTCTGCCGCCGATCTTTGGCGCTTCCAAGGCACGGGTGCAAGGGGCGGACCGAAAAGCGCGGACGGGTTGTCCGCCGCCGTCAGTCGAACAGACTGGAGACGCTCTCTTCCGTCGCGGTGCGGGAAATCGCCTCGCCCAGCAGTCCCGCCACGGAGATGACCCGGATGTTCCTCGCCACCTTCACGGCTTCCGTCGCCTGGATGCTGTCGGTGATGACCAGTTCCTTGAGCTTGGACGCCGCGATGCGCGAGACCGCGCCACCCGATAGCACGCCATGGGTGATGTAGGCCGACACGTCCTTGGCGCCCTTCGCCATCAAGGCTTCCGCAGCGTTGCACAATGTGCCGCCCGAATCGATGATGTCATCGACGAGGATGCAGGACTTGCCCTCGACCTCACCGATGATGTTCATCACTTCGCTGTCGCCCGCGCGTTCGCGTCGCTTGTCGACGATGGCAAGCGGGGCGTCGATGCGCTTGGCCAGCGCCCGGGCACGCACCACGCCGCCCACATCGGGAGAGACCACCATGGCGTTGCTGGTGTCCACACGCTCCTTGATGTCGCGCACCATCACCGGAGCACCGTAGAGGTTGTCGGTCGGGATATCGAAAAAGCCCTGGATCTGACCGGCGTGCAGATCGATGGTGAGCACGCGATCGACGCCCGCCGTTGTGATCATGTTGGCGACAAGCTTGGCTGAAATCGGCGTACGGCCCGAGGCGCGCCTGTCTTGCCTGGCATAACCGAAATAGGGCAGCACCGCCGTGATGCGGCGGGCGGAGGAGCGCCGCAATGCATCGGAAATGATCAGCAGTTCCATCAGGTGGTCATTGGAGGGAAACGAGGTCGGCTGGATGATGAACACGTCCTCGCCACGCACGTTTTCCTGGATTTCGACAAAGACCTCCATGTCCGCGAAACGCCGGACCTGCGCACGCGCCAAGGGCTGGCGGATGTGCTGGGCAATGGCCTCGGCGAGCGGGCGATTGGCGTTGCCGGAGACAAGTTTCATTGTGTCTTCAAACCCCGGGAATTATCGGAGGCGACCGCAGGAAACGGTACGCTTTATCCTCAACCCTTAGCAATGCCGCGATGGCGCCACAAGCAGCTGGACGGCCTGGATTCAACACAAGCAAGCCGCTATTCACAACAGGCTCAAGGTGTGGCTTGCAGGCTGGTAGCGCGTCGCACCGCCTCTGTGGCGGTTCCCGATGGTCTGGTTGCAGAACGCCCAGGGGTTCTCGCCGCCACGGCCTCCGGTGTCGCCGCCAGGAATTCGGCGATCTCGTCGAGCGCCTTGAAGGCCACGGCCTGGACCTGCTGGTCGGTGACTGCGCCCCAATCCGCATTGGACGCCATCGGCTCCTGACCGCTGAACCGGCGGGCACGCTTGCGTTGGCTGTCGAAGATGTCGAAGGCCCAAGACAGCTCTCCCTTGGCGCCTGCCAAGGCGTTGGCGGCAAGATAGCCCCGCACTTGGTAGCGCGGCTGGCCGTCGATTCCCACGATGGTGATGTCCCTTCGGGCCGCCTGTTGTGCCATGGCACTGGACAGCTTCAAAATCACGCTTTCGGGCGCACCATCAAGCGACACCAGGGCTACAGGCACGCCAGGCGCCCGGGCCCGGGGTGCGGCGGACGGATTGAAATCGCTCGCCGTTTCCGTGCAGGCAGCCAAGGCAAGCGCCGCAAGGAGTGGGAGAAGACGTCGGCGGGTGAGGGTTTCACGCAACATGGATCGCGTTGTAGCCCCGCCGCTGCGCCAGGTCCAGATCGGGTTTGGGATGAAGCATTTGTATGGTTTCCCCGCAGCTTGTATCTGCCGCTTGCAACCATTCCTTGCAACACGCGGCTAGACGGCACACTCTTCGTTCCGGCACGCCGCTATGTGCATCAGGAGGAGGGTTGCCATGCTGCTTTCAGGCTCGACCATCGTGGCCCTCGCCTTCGTGCTGTTTGTTGTCGTCACCTTGATGGCGAGCATTCGGCAGGTGCCGCAGGGCTATCACTTCACGGTCGAGCGCTTCCGCAAGTATAACCGCACCCTGACGCCCGGCCTTGGCCTCGTGATCCCTTACATCGAGACCGTGGGCAACAAGGTCAACATGATGGAGCAGGTGATCGATGTGCCGACACAGGAGGTTATCACCAAGGACAATGCCGCGGTGACAGTGGATGGCGTGGTGTTTTTCCAGATCCTGGATGCCCCGCGCGCCTCCTACGAGGTGTCGAACCTGCAACAGGCGCTGATGAACCTGGTGATGACCAACATCCGCACCGTGATGGGATCCATGGAGCTGGATCAGTTGCTGTCCCACCGCGACGAAATCAACGTGAAACTGCTGTCTGTGGTGGACGCCGCCGTCTCCCCCTGGGGCATGAAAGCAACGCGCATCGAGATCAAGGACATTGTACCGCCCCGCGATCTGGCCGAGGCGATGGCCCGCCAGATGAAGGCCGAGCGTGATCGTCGGGCCGCAATCCTCGAGGCCGAAGGCATGAAGCAGGCGGCAATCCTGAAATCCGAAGGCAACAAGCAATCGCAGATCCTGGAAGCAGAGGGCCGCCGCGAGGCTGCCTTCCGCGATGCCGAGGCGCGGGAACGCGGCGCACAGGCGGAAGCCGAGGCGACCCGCATGGTGTCCGAGGCCATCGCCAAGGGCAGCATGGGCGCTGTGAACTATCTCGTGGCCGAGAAGTATGTGAAGGCGCTCGACAATCTGGCCCGCAGTCCCAACCAGAAGGTACTGCTCCTGCCGACCGAGATGGCGGGCCTGGGCGGGGTGCTGGCAGGCATTGGCGAAATCGCCAAGGCGGCCACTGGCGGATCGGAAACGCCTGCTGCGCGCCCACCTGCGCGACCAAAGGCGCAAGCCGGTGATGCCAGGATCACGCTTGAAGCAGAAGCGGATGGTGCCGTGGGCGTGCGGCAACCGCCCGGTCCTTGGGGCGCTGTGAAGGGCTGAAATCATGCAGTTTCTCGCAACATACTGGTTCTGGCTGGGTGCTGGCCTCTTGCTGCTCACACTGGAGGCGCTTCTGCCTGGCGTGTTCCTGATCTGGCTTGGCCTGGCGGCCCTGGCGACGGGTGCCGTCGCCCTCTTCATCCCCATGGGCGTTGTGTCCAGCCTTGTCCTCTTCGCCGTCCTCGGCCTGGCCTCCATCCTGATTGGCCGCCGGGTGCAGAGCGGACAAAAGACGGAAGTGACGGACGCCCCATTTCTGAATGACCGCGGCGGGGCGATGATAGGCAAGGTCTACGCGCTCGAATCCGCCATCGTTGGTGGGGCAGGATCGGTGAGAATCGGCGATTCGGTCTGGCGCGTGGCGGGAACCGACGGGGCGGCGGGCACCCTGGTGAAGATCACCGGCATCGATGGCAGCACGCTTCTTGTGGAAGCCGCGTGAAGCCGGACGGGATCAAAGCGTATCGCATATCAACGGCTGTTTTGATGAAAGCGATCTGTTTGCGCCGCTCGGCTTGACCTTGGCTCTGCGCACGGCCACTCCCTCACCACCATGTCCCCGCTCGAATCTCTCCGCTCCACGTTCGGCTACCGTGATTTCCGTGAAGGCCAACGCGAGATCATCGATGCGGTGCTGGCGGGCCGCGATGTCTTCGCGGTCATGCCCACAGGCAGCGGCAAGTCGATGTGCTACCAGCTGCCCGCACTCGTCGATGGCGGGCTGACGCTGGTGGTGTCACCGCTGCTCGCGCTGATGCGGGATCAGGTGACTGATCTCAAGCGTATCGGCGTTGCTGCCGAGACGCTCAATTCCATGACGGCGCCCCATGAAGCCGAGGCGATCTGGCGGGAACTGGAGGCGGGAAGCCTGCGCCTGCTCTTTGTCTCGCCGGAGCGGCTGGCCATGGACGGCATGGCCGAGAGCCTGGCCCGCCATGGCGTCCGACGGCTCGCCATCGACGAGGCGCATTGCATCTCGCAATGGGGCCATGATTTCAGACCGGAATACAGAATGCTGCCAGCGATCCGCCAGCGTCTCGGGCAAATCCCGGTGATCGCGTTGACTGCGACGGCAGACAAGGCGACGCGGGCCGATATCGTGAAGTCGCTTTTTGAAGGTGAGCCCGAAACATTCGTGCATTCCTTCGACCGGCCCAATCTTTCGCTGGCTTTCGCCGCCAAGGACCAGCCGAAGCGCCAGATCACGGATTTTCTGGCGCGGCAGGGCAAGGTATCCGGCATTATCTATTGCAACGGCCGCGACCGGACGGAGCGTCTGGCAGAGCATCTGCGCGGCAAGGGTTTCGATGCGCTGCATTATCATGCTGGTATGGATCAGACCCTGCGCAACCGCCATCAGGATCGCTTCGTGCAGGATGACCGGGTGATCATGGTGGCGACGATCGCCTTCGGCATGGGCGTCAACAAGCCGGATGTGCGCTTCGTCGTCCACGCAGACATGCCAGGCTCGGTCGAGAGCTATTATCAGGAGATCGGGCGTGCTGGCCGCGATGGCCTGCCCAGCGCCACGCTGACACTCTATGGCAGCGACGACATGGCACTTTCCCGCCGTCGCATCCTGCAGAAAGACCTGACGGATGAGCAACGCCGCATCGAGCTGAAGCGGCTGCAATCCATGATCGATCTGTGCGAAAGCGCGTTGTGCCGCAGGGGAGCGGTGCTGACCTATTTTGGCGAGGAGAAAGGCCCTTGTGCTGCCTGCGACCTGTGCGGGGGCGCTGCCGTGCTGGCGGATGAAACACTGGCCGCGCGCAAACTTCTGTCAGCGGTCTGGCGCACGCGGCAGCGTTTCGGGGCGCATCATCTGGCGGATGTCCTCATGGGGACGGCATCGGATATCGTGAAGCGCAACCACCACGACGCGCTGCCAACCTTCGGCGTGGGCAAGGACCGTCCCAAGGCGTGGTGGCTGGCCTTCACGCGCAAGTGTTTCGCTGCGGGCCTGCTGGAGGAAACGGACGGCGACAGGCCGGGCCTGCAACTCACCGAAGCGGGCGAAGTTGTGCTGAAGGGCGGCCAGTCCTTCATGATCCGGCAGGACCGCGCCGGGGTTGGCGCGACCGAGGGCACACGATCGGGCCGCGTCCGCCAGCGCGACCAATCCGCCATTGCGGACCTGGGCATGGACGAGCAGGACCAACACCTGTTCGAGGCGCTCAAACAGCTGCGTCGCAGGCTTGCCGCAGAGGAGGGCGTGGCCGCCTTCATGATCTTTGCGGACCGCAGCCTGATCGACATGGTGAAGCAGAAGCCCGCGACCCGCCAGGAATTCGCGCTGGTCAACGGTGTGGGAGAGCGCAAGCTGGAGGCCTATGCGGAGGCGTTTCTCGAGGTGATTGGCGAGGCGCTGCGGTAGGGTGTGACGCCCTACCCCCGGTCGCGGAGCAATCGTCCCTTCTCCCGGTCCCAGTCGCGCTGCTTTTCGGTCTCGCGCTTGTCGTGCAGCTTCTTGCCCTTGCCCAGCGCGATCTCGACCTTGGCGCGGCCCTGATCGTTGAAAAACAGCTTGAGGGGCACGATGGTCATGCCGTCCCGCGAAATCGCGTGAAACAGCCTGGCGATTTCCTTCTTGTGCAGGAGCAGCTTGCGAGGCCGTTTTGGCTCATGGTTGAAACGGTTGGCCTGCAGATATTCGGGAATGTAGGAGTTGATCAGGAACAGTTCGCCGTTTTCATTCGAGGCGTAACTCTCCGCGATCATGGCCTTGCCCAGCCGCAAGCTCTTCACCTCCGTACCCGTCAGCATGATGCCCGCCTCGACGACATCGCCGATCTCGTAGTTGAACCGGGCCTTGCGATTGTCGGCAATCAGCTTGTAGCTGCTCCTTTTCGCTTTGCCCGAAGGCTGTGGCTTGGCCACCGCCGGTTTCGTGGGGATGGTGCTCATGGGCGACGCATCCGCATCAATTCAGCAAGCCCGCGTGAACAAGCGCGTTGCGGATCGCAGCCTTGGTGTCCGGGGTCACGGAAAGCAGCGGCAGGCGCACCTCCTCGTTCATGCGGCCCAGCAGGTTGAGGCCCGCCTTGGCTCCGGCAAGGCCGGGTTCCATGAACGTCGCATCGTGCAGCGGCACCAGCCGGTCCTGCACCGCCAGCGCACCGGCATAGTCGCCCTTGAGCGACAAGGTCTGCAACGCGGCGCACAGCTTGGGCGCGATGTTGGCAACAACGGAAATGCAGCCATGGCCACCAGCCGCGTTGTAGGCCAGCGCGGTCATGTCCTCGCCCGAGAGCTGGATGAAATCCGGACCCATGAGATGGCGCTGCTGCGAAACGCGGGCGACATTGCCCGTGGCATCCTTGACGCCAGCAATGTTGCGGCGGCGCTCATAGAGCCTGGCCATCGTGGCATTCGCCATGTCCACGACAGAACGTGGCGGGATGTTGTAGATCAGGATGGGAATGCCCACGGCATCATCGATGGCGGCAAAATGCCGGTAGAGGCCTTCCTGCGTCGGCTTGTTGTAATAGGGCGTGACCACCAACAGCGCGTCGGCACCCGCCTTTTCCGCGTGGCGCGCGAGATCGATGGCTTCCGCCGTGTTGTTGGAGCCGGCTCCCGCCACCACAGGGACGCGCCCCTTGGCTTCCGCGACGCACCACTCCACCACCTTCTTGTGCTCGTCATGGCTCAAGGTCGGGCTTTCGCCCGTTGTGCCGACAGGAACAAGGCCGGTGGTGCCGTTGTCGACCTGCCAGCCGACATGAGCGCGAAAGGCGGCCTCGTCCAGCTTGCCGTCCAGGAAGGGCGTGACCAGCGCAGTAAGCGATCCCCTGAGTGAACGACGGGCGGACATGGGCAGCAACCTTTGCAAGACAGAACGGGCACAGCGCCGTGCTTTAGCCGCGCTTGGGGGCCGATGCAAAAGGAAATGAGCCTGGGAACAGGGACTGCGGCGGAAACGCCACTGACATCATGGTCAGCATGGTTAACGATCCGTCAAGACCTCCAAGGCAAGACTGTGCTGCCCTGCTTGGAGAACCGCCGGATGGTCTGCATGTTTCCGCGCCTTGCCAAAGGTGTCTCCCTCGTCGCTCTGCTGGCTTCTGGCTTGCCTCTGGCGGCTGGTGCCCAGACGACCCAGCTCTCCGATCCCGTGATCACCAGCGCCCTGCCGGTTCACCGTCCGTTTGTGATCGTCCCTCAGGAGCGCTTTCCCGAGATCAGCACCCTGAAGATTGCTGCCGAATTCTACCAGCGTGGCGATCTGGCAGCGGGGGATGCTGTGGCTGCCCGCATCGGCAATGCCCAGACGCGGTCCGCGGCGGAATGGGTGGCGATCCGTACGGCGGGACGTTCGCTGGGGTTTGAGCGGCTGAACCGGTTTCTGCAGGCACAGGCGGAGCTTCCCATGCAACGCTGGGTGCAGCGCAAGGCGGAAGACGCATTGATCATCGAGCGGACCAAGGCGGACAGGGTGCTCGCTTTCTTTGCCACCCGTCAGCCTGAAAGCGCCAATGGTCGCGCGATCCTCGCCACCGCCAGGTCAGCGACGGGCGACCACGCGGCTGCGCAGCGGCTGGCCCTCGAAGCCTACCGCGACCGCACGCTGACACGCGATGTCGCGGAATTTCTGGAAAAGTCCTTCCCCGAGTTCATCACACCGGCGGAAAAGGTGCTGCGCGCCCATCGCCTGCTCATGAACAACCAGCGTGCCGAAGGCTTGCGATTGGCGTCGGCCTTGGGCGACGATCAGCTCAAGCTGGCGCAAGCGCTGGCTTCGGCGCAAGCCAAGGGCCAGTCTTCGCAGCCGCTGGACGCCGTGCCACCGGCCCTGCGCAGCCATTCCTCCTTCAAGCTAGCCCAGGCGCAGATCCTGCGCCGCCAGGACAAGCTGGAGGATGCCTATGGCGCCATGGTGCGCTCGCCGCGCGATGCGAGCCAACTGGCGGATGCAGACGAGTGGTGGACCGAGCGGCGCGTCCTAGTGCGGCGGTTGCTGGATGCCAACGATGCGGCCGGGGCCTATCGCATCGCGGCGGAACATGCCGCCGTCTCGCCAGGACGCCGGGCGGAAGCGGAGTTTCATGCGGGCTGGATCGCGTTGCGCTATCTCGGCTATCCGCAGACCGCGATTTTGCATTTCGATGCATCCGCGAGGCTTGCGGAATTGACTGCGGCCAAATCCCGCGCCGCTTATTGGCGCGGTCGCGCCCTGGAGGCGGGAGCGCTTGGCGATGGCACGGCACGTGACGCCTATGAGGCCGCAGCCGGGTTGCCCGCAACTTACTACGGTCAGCTTGCGGCAGGGCGACTTGGTCATCAGAAGCTGGAATTGCCCGTCACGGAAGCATCCGCAGTCGATGAGGCGATGGTGATGGCAAGCCCGGCAGGTCAGGTGATCCAGCGCCTTCTTGATGCCGATCTGAAGGATCTAGCGGTGCCGCTTGCCATCGACTTCGCCCGTACCGCGCCGTCCGCCAGCCATGTCGATGTCATCGCGCGGGCGTTCGTGGACATGGGGGATGCGCCGACAGTCCTCACCATCGGCAAGCTGGCGACCGCACGTGGCCTTGCGCTGGAGCACCATGCTTTCCCGATCTTCGGCATCCCGCGCTATCAGCCGCTGCCTGGCTCGCAGGACAAGGCGATGGTCTATGCCATCGCGCGTCAGGAGAGTGCCTTCAACGCCCGTGCGGTGTCCCATGCCAACGCGCGTGGGCTGATGCAGATGCTGCCCTCCACTGCCTCGCGCACAGCCAGCCGCTTCAAGGTGCCATTCAGCCCGGATCGCTTGACAGCCGAACCTGCTTTCAACGCCATGCTGGGGGCCGCGCATCTGGGCGAATTGATGGAGGAAACCAAGGGCTCCATCGTCATGACATTCGCTTCCTACAACGCAGGCGGTGGCCGTGTCCGCGAATGGATCCAGGCCTTTGGCGACCCGCGCCAGCCCGGCATCGACGTGGTGGACTGGGTGGAGCGCATCCCCTTCTACGAGACACGGCATTATGTGCAGAAGATCATGGAGAACTATCAGGTCTACCGCGCCAGGTTCAACGACAACCGCTCTGCCCTTCTGATCGAAGAGGATATGGAGCGCGGACGGCGCCCGTAAGCTTAGGCTCAGCGACAACAAACAATCTTGACAGATGAATATATTCCTAGTAAACCTTTCGCCATCATCGCAGATGTGAAGACAGCGGCCGGGTCGGCGGATTTTCGATGATGTCGGCGGGTCGCCTGTTGCCTCTCCCAGGCGGCGGGCGGCCCTGCCGACGGCGACGCCGGGGTGGTTTCCGCCCAAACCAAGCACGAACTGCCAAGAAACGCCCACTCTCCCCGCTTGTTGGGGGCAAGGGGCCATCCCGGCATTTCCCAAGATGTCGAGCCCCCGGTTCTCACGGATACGGGGTCAAAGGCGCATCGACCAGATTGCTATGTCTGGCTTGCCTGCTATTTCACGCGTTCGCCCGGATAGACGCCCCAGAGACGCTCCTGCTGCAACCAGCCATCGAAGCCGTCGCCGACGAGGCGGCACCATTTGCCCGAACATTGCTCCACGCTGCCGATGACGCCGGGCTGCAGACGCGCCACGACCTGCGTGCTGTCGCTGTCGCGCGCATAGAGCGGAATATCCGCCTGCTTGAGCTTGGGATTGATCTGGGCCGTACGACGACCGGACAGACGGGAATGGAAGACCCAGCCATCATCCCCTTCCGAATCGCGCACCCGCCGCCAGTTCTCGAATTCCGCGATGATCTCCACGGGAACCCCTTCCTTCTTGAACACCCACTTGATGCGGTGATCCTTGGAAGGGCCTTCACGCATCGGCGTGTCGGAAGGCTTGAGGCTGACAAAGCGCGGTACGGGCAGGCCGCTGACCGAGCCTGTGGTTTCCTGGGCGACAGCAGGGCACGTGAGGGCGGCAACAGCGGCGACCATCAGGCAGGTTTTCAGTCCGAACACACGCAACGCCATTATCCCCGACCGCCTTCTGCAGTGATCCTACCGACCATCGTCCCATCGAAATTCGACGCGAGCAAGGCGGAGGAGACGAAGCTGTTCTTGTGCTGCCGCACGTCTTTGCTACACCGTGACCGATATAGTTGTGAACAGGCCTTCGACAGTTTGATTGTTTGTCGCAGCAGCCTGTTAACGGTGTATGAAAGAGCTGCCCGTTGGCGGCAGGAAAAGGGTGAGGACCACGGCCTTCGATGCCTTATCGTAAATCGACCGTTATCATAACGCGTAAATTGCCCGAGATCGTCGAGCAGCGCATGGGCGAACTGTTTGATGCGCGGTTCAACCGCAGCGACCTGCCAATGGATGCGGCCGGGCTGAAACGGGCCGTGGCGGAAGCCGATGTGCTGGTGCCGACTGTGACCGACAGGATCGACGCTGACGTGATTGCCGCTGCCGGTCCCAAGCTGAAGCTCATCGCCAATTTCGGCAACGGCGTCGACAACATCGACGTGAAGGCCGCCTATGCCCGCGGCATTACTGTCACCAACACGCCCGGCGTTCTCACCGACGACATGGCGGATTTTACCATGGCGTTGATTGTCGCGGTGTCACGCCGTTTCGTCGATGGCGCGCGCGCGCTCACCACGGGACAATTCACGGGGTGGTCGCCGAGCTGGATGCTGGGGCAGCGCATCTCCGGCAAGCGACTTGGCATCATCGGCCTGGGCCGCATCGGCCATGCTGTCGCAAAGCGTGCCAAGGCGTTCGGCCTGCAGATTCATTACCACAACCGCAGGCCCGCCGCGCAACGCATCGAGCAGGAGCTGGACGCCACGTACTGGGACAGCCTCGACCGGATGCTGGGGCGCATGGATATCGTGACGGTGCATTGCCCGCACACACCCGCCACATTCCATCTGCTGTCAGGACGCCGGCTCAAGCTGCTGCAACCCCATGCCATCCTGGTCAACACGGCACGGGGCGAGATCGTGGACGAGGAATCGCTGGCAGAACTGCTGGAGCAGGGCAAGCTTGGCGGCGCTGGCCTTGATGTGTTCGAGCATGAGCCGCAAGTGAACCCGAGGCTGCTGAAACTGGCCGAGCAGGGTCGGGCCGTGTTGCTGCCACATATGGGGTCCGCCACGCTGGAAAGCCGCATCGAGATGGGCGAGAAGGTCATCATCAACGTCAAGACCTTCTCGGATGGGCACCGGCCACCGGACCGGGTCTTGCCGGGCGCGGAATGAATTTGCGTCGATATCCCTGCCTTTGACCTATTCAATAAAGGCTTTGTTTATGGACCCTTGCGTATGGTGAGTCTGGTTCACGCAAGGTCACCCATTCCGTGGTCGAGATTTCACGCAACGCTGGCAGCTATGCCCTGATCGCGGCGGCTTCCTTGAAGCCGAATGCGGAAGCGTTGAGCAAGCTCGCCCAGGCGGCAGGCAATTCGGTATCCACCACCCGCACCAGCCTGACGACCCAGTCGAATGACTTCACGCGCTTTGTGGCGCAGGTCTCAGGTGAGGCCGATGCCGTCGCGTCTCTGGAAACCGCACGTGGCCTGAGCCGTTCGAGCGATGTTTCGGCAGCGATCAAGGAGGCCTTGACCGCGATGCGCCAGCGCTTCGCCTATACTGAGAGCCGCAACAGCAGCCGCACACAGTCCTCTTCGGGCAACAATGCCAGCGCGGCATTGATCGCCATGCTGAGCGAGTCGATTTCAAACGATGAGGACAGCTTTGATTTCTCCGCGCTGATCCAGCGGAGCAGTTCACGCGTCAAGCCGAGCCAGATTTCCGTGACCGCCGCCAAACAGGACCAGCCCGACGTGTTCGAGCGCGGTGTTCCGCTGACGACGGCGGTGGGCGGATCGGCGACGACGACCATTACCAAGACCGCGCTGCGGGCGCAGACCGTCGAGGTGGCTCTGGACAAGTCCAATCCCGCTGCAGGAAGCATTCCCGCACTGGTCTACACACCGGATGGCTCACCGCGTAGCGACAACGAAGGTTTCTACGTCAAGACCGTGACCGGCAGCGCCAACGACACGGTGGTGCTGGATACACGTGACCAGACCAACGAAGACACCCGCCTGACAGCGATCGACGTCGATACCGGCGATGGCAGCGATGTGATCTTTATCGCAGGCAACAATGTTTCGAGGGTCAATGCGGGTGCGGGTGATGATTTCGTCGCGGTCGAGGGTGATGCCATCGTCGATGGCGGCGATGGCAACGATCTGATCTATGCGCGAAACGCCTCTGGCGATGCGGGCGATGACATCATTTTCACCGATGGGTTCGGTTCGGGCGGCGATGGTGATGACAGCATCACGCTGTTTTCGCTCGATGCAGAAAATGACACTATCGCAAAGCTAGCCTTCGGTGGCGCAGGCAATGACCAGATCGTGGCCAGCGTGAAAGCCAATATCGACGGCGGCGATGGTGAGGATGTGCTGATCCTGCGCGATGGCGGCTTTGCCGGTGGTGGTGCCGGAAACGACACGATTTCAGCCTGGGCAGATGCGACCATCGAAGGTGGCGACGGCAACGACGACATCATGCTGCGAGCAGGTGGCAGCGTCGATGCCGGTGCAGGCGACGACACGGTTGATACTCGTTATTATTCCTCGGTCAGCGGCGGAACGGGCAGCGACACGATCACCATGAACGGTGGTGGCGAGTTCACCTTCAAGAAGGGCGACGGCAGGGATGTCGTCGAGATGAAGAAGGCGGCCTTCGACCTGACGGACACAAACAAGCTGAGGGTCAACCGGGTTGTGTTCAACGGCTTCGACTATGCCGATCTGAATCTCACGATCAATGCCCTCAAGCTGGAGGCCACCCCAACGGGCCTCAACACCACGGGCGACAGCCTGCTTGTGGACCGCGAGGTGCTGGGCAAAATGCAAGTGGTGTTCCGCAAGAACGGGTTCGAGCAGATCCTCACCCTTGATGGCGTGACGCAGACCCTGGGCGCACGTACGCCCGTGCCGCTCTGACCGCGCTCAATCGAGCTTCACGATCGCCTCGATCTCGACCGTGATGTTGCCGGGCAGCGAGCCCATGCCAACGGCCGAACGGGCATGGCGGCCCTTGTCGCCCAGCACAGCCACGAACAGGTCCGAACAACCATTGATCACCTTGGGATGATCCGCGAAATCCGGCGTGGCGTTGACCATGCCAAGCACCTTGATCACCTCGATGCGGTCGAGATTACCGCCCGCCGCTTCCTTCATGGCGGCCAGCAGGCCAAGGCCTGTCAGCTTGGCGTGCTCGTAGGCTTCCTCCCAGGTGACATCGGCTCCGACCTTGCCGGTGGCCTGCGTGCCGTCAGGGCGCTTCGGTCCTTGCCCGGAGAGATAGACCATATCGCCCACGCGCTTGAAGCGCACGTAGTTGGCAATGGGGGCTGGCATCACGGGCAGTGTGAGATTGAGGGATTTCAGGTTGGCTTCGGCGGGCATCAATGGCTCCATACTTTTCCTTCCCCAAAGGGTGAAGGTGCCCGCCGGATGGCGGGCGGATGAGGGAGAAGCCCGGCGTTGGTGGTTCTCCCTCATCCGTCAGGCTCCGCCTAACACCTTCTCCCAAAGGAGAAGGAAAGAAAAGATCACACCCGCCTGAACTTGCCCGACCGCTTGGGATGCCACCACTTGCCTTTGAGCACCACGCCTTCAGACACGATCTTGCGGTCGCCGATGAGATGCTCCCCCACCACATCGACGTAGTCGAACTTTCCGTCCTTCACGGTGAGGATGGTCGCATCGCCTAGCGAACCTGGCTTCAGCGAGCCGTATTCCGGCCGCTGCAGCATCATGCCCGCGTTCAGCGTCGATGCCGCGACCACGTCGTAGAGGCTCATGCCCATGCACAGGAATTTCGACATGGTGGTGACCTGGTCGAAGGCCGGGCCATCGATGCAGCGGATATGAACGTCGGAGGAGATGGTGTCGGGATAAAAGCCGTTGGCCAGCATGGCGCGCGCCGTCTTGAAGGCGAAGGAGCCGCCACCGTGGCCGATGTCGAACAGCACGCCGCGCTTGCGGGCGGCCAGCACCGCCTGCTTCACCGTGCCCTGCGCCGTGCAGGGCGCGTTGGGGAAGGGACGGAAGGCGTGGGTCAGCACATCGCCGGGGCGCAGCATGTCCAGCACCTCTTCGTAGGACGGCGGCGGGTGGTCGATATGCGCCATCAGCGGCATTCCAACCTGCTCCGCCACCTGCAAGGCCGTATTGAGCGGCGCGGTACCTTGGTCGCCAGAAGAGTGTCTACCCACGCGCACCTTGATGCCGACGATGAGGTCACGGTTGGCGTCGGCGACCTCGGCGCATTCCGTCGGCGCCATCATGCGCACGTCCTCGCTCTCGCCCACCATCACGGTCTTGGAGAAACCGTAGATGCCCGCGAAGGAAACGTGGAGATAGGCCAGGATACGGGCCTCTGAGCGCTCGATCACATGCTCGCGGAAGCCGCGCCAGTTGCCCGGCCCCGCACTGCCAGTATCGACCGACGTTGTGACGCCCGAAGTGCGGGCAAAGGCATCAGGATCGATGCCCAGCGACGTGCCACCCCAATAGACATGGGTGTGCATGTCGATGAGGCCCGGCGTGACGATATATCCCGAGACATCACGGGTTTCAGTTGCGCCCGAAAGGTTCGGCTTGCACGCGGCCACTTTGCCATTGGTGAAGGCGACATCCATGATGCCGTTGATCTTCTGTGACGGATCGATGACATGCCCGCCCTTGAGGATGAGATCATAAGCCATGGATGGTGGGTCTCCGTTCAGCCCGGTGTGCATTGTGGACGGGGATGTGGGGGATTGGGAAGGGGAAATGTGCAATTCTCCTTCCTTCTCCCCTTGCGGGAGAAGGTGGTCGCCGGATGGCGACCGGTTGAGGGGTATTGCGGAGCAAGTCTCAATCGGCTGTCAGCCGTTTGACCGTTGCCGGCTCGCTTCGCTATACCCCTCATCCGACCTGCTTCGCAGGCCACCTTCCCCCGCAAGGGGGGAAGGAAGGATGTCAGTGGTCACTCCGCCGCTTCCACCCGCCTCACCGGTCCCCGCGCTGCCCGCTGGCGCTTCAGCAGGTCCGCCACCAGGAACGCCATCTCGATCGCCTGCTCGGCGTTGAGGCGGGGATCGCAATGCGTGTGGTAGCGGTCGGCGAGATCGCCGTCGCTGATCGCCCTGGCACCACCGGTGCATTCCGTCACGTTCTTGCCGGTCATTTCCAGATGGATGCCCCCAGCGTAGGTGCCTTCCGCCTCGTGTACCGCGAAGAAGTTTTTCACCTCGCCGACGATGCGGTCAAACGGGCGAGTCTTGTAGTTGCCTGACGTGATGGTGTTGCCATGCATGGGATCGCAGGACCAGACCACCGACCGCCCTGCCGCCTTCACCGCGCGGACAAGGCCGGGCAGATTGTCGAACACCTTGTCGTTGCCGAAGCGGCAGATCAATGTCAGCCGTCCCGCCTCGTTCTCGGGGTTCAGCGTGTCGATCAGCTTCAGCAATTCATCCGCCTTCAGCGACGGGCCGCATTTCAGGCCGACAGGGTTGCGGATGCCGCGGAAGTACTCGACATGCGCGTGGTCGGGCTGGCGCGTGCGGTCACCGATCCAGATCATGTGGCCCGATGTGGCGTAGTGATCGCCAGAGGTTGAATCCACCCGCGTCATGGCCTGTTCGTAGCCCAGCAACAGCGCCTCATGACTGGTGTAGAAATCGGTGATGCGCATTTCAGGGTGAATCTCGGGATCGATGCCGATGGCCCGCAGGAAATCCAGGCTCTCCGTGATCTTCTCTGCCAGCTCACGGTATCGTCCGCTCGATGGACTGTCCTTCACGAAACCCAGCATCCACTTGTGCGCATTGTCGAGGTTGGCATAGCCGCCGGTGGCAAACGCGCGGATCAGGTTCAGCGTCGCGGCGGATTGGCGATAGGCCATCAACATGCGCTGCGGGTCCGGCGTGCGGCTGCTTTCCACGAACTCGATATCGTTGATGATATCACCCCGGTAGGACGGCAGTTCGATGCCGTTCAGCGTCTCGGTGTTGGACGAGCGCGGCTTGGCGAATTGCCCGGCGACGCGGCCCACCTTCACGACGGGGGAAGCTGCCGCGTAGGTCAGCACGACGGCCATCTGCAGGAAGACGCGGAAGAAATCGCGGATGTTGTCCGCCGAATGCTCCGCGAAGCTTTCCGCGCAATCTCCGCCCTGAAGCAGGAACTGCTCGCCATTGGCGACCTTGCCCAACGCCCGCTTGAGCTTGCGCGCCTCGCCTGCAAAAACCAGCGGTGGAAACCCGGCCAGCTGCTTCTCCACGGCCTCGAGGGCGGCGGCATCGGGATAAAACGGAACCTGTGCCACAGGTTTGTTTCTCCAGCTCGATGGGGTCCAGCGTTCGCTCATGGGTCTCACTCCGCCACGGTGTCGAGAGCGTGCAGCTCTTTGCGTGGCCAAGCCTCCTGTTGGGGTT
>JANNEO010000094.1:0-26707 GCA_031378805.1 Hyphomicrobiales bacterium | reverse complement strand
GCCATCAGCGGGCCCATGTGTTCTTCCGGCACGTAGCCAATGACTTTGATGCGCGGCCCTTCCAGATTGATATCGGATGCATCACCGAAGACGTGGGCGCGACTGAGATTGCCCGACACCACGAGATGCAGATCGTCTGGCAGCGAGGAGGCGATCTGGCGCCAGGCATCAAGCGAGCGGGCAAGATTCTTGCGCTTGTCGGAGGTCGCCTGAACCAGGACATAACGTTCCGGAAGGTCGAGTGCCGCACGCGTGCTGAGGATCGTCGGGGCATCGTAAGGGCAAAAATGTGACGCTACGCCGTTGGGTATGACGTCGATAGTTTCGGCGGCCAGGCCGGTGCGCGCCGCGATCTGCCGACGGGAGAATTCCGAGACTGTCACCACCTTCGCCACACGCCGGACGAGGCGTGGAACCAACGCCTGATAGAGTTTGACGAAGGAGGGCGCGAAATACTCAGGCACATCGAAGAAGGCAGTGTCATGCACGGTCACGACCTGCTTGTGATACAGAAGGGGGCCAGTGGCGGATGGGCTCCACAACACGCGGCCAGCGGCACGCAGTGGCAGGACGGCCTGTTCCCAGGCATGGCCCTTGAGCCCGCCCAGTGGCCTGGCGGGCTGGATCGCTTCGCCACCATGCAAGCGCTTCATGATCTCATGCGCGACACGCTGCTGGCCACCCATGGCGAACGCGGTGACGCGGGCATTGATGGCAAGCGAAGATCCTTGAGACATGAAAAGCAACTCCTGACGCATACTGACTGCGGCAGGACGATGCGCTTTCATGATCGGATCGACAAATGCGATCCGATTTCTTCATTAGGATTTAACCTTAAGTGCCAAGAGGCGGTCGGACTGCTTCAGTGCAGGGACGCCTTCGTCAGCAACCGTTCTGTGATCGCTTCAAGCTCTGCCGTCAGGGCTTCTCCTGTGCGATGCCGGGATTGCATTACGCCTTCGCGGACAATGGCGCGGATCGTGTCGACGTGCTGATCAATCAACGGTGTCAGCGGACCCCCATGGAGTGCGGCGGGCGGGCATTCTTCCAGGATGCGGCACAGGCTGGCTCCCACGCGCGCCGCCAGTGGAAAGCCGAAGGTTGTTGCCTGGCCCCGAATGTCGTGGGCCGCACGGTGCAGCGCCGCAGCGCGACCATCGCCCAAACCCTTGTCGCGTACGATATCACGCGCATCACCAAGGCCACGGGCAGCCTCTTCCATCCAGCCGTTGAAATTGACGGACAGCGCCTTCAGCGCCTGCTCGGCGCGCCGGATTGCCGTTTCATCCATCGGCGGCTTGCCATCCAGCGCAATGGCGGCCTTGGCCTTGAGGACGTTGCGGGGACGGATGACGACATGATCCTTGCCACGCTCGATCTTGACCGGCGGCGCTGTGTTTCTCTTGGTGCTGCTCATTGCCGATCATACCTTGATTGGTCGCCGATGCGGATCGGATCGATCTTTTCCGAGACGCCCTTGCCGCGCCGCTCGATGCCGCCGAAATTGGGATTGGGAATGCGGCGTCGGCAGGGACCGAAATAGGTTGCGGTCTTGATGAAGGGCCTGGGCATCATGACCACGCTGACGATGCGCTGGTAGAGCGCCTTGGCCGAGATCGGCTTGACCAGAAACTCTGTGACACCGGCATCGCGGGCTTCGGTGACGCGCTTGCGTTCCGCATGGCCGGTCACCATGATGATCGGAACATAGGGGTTCGAGCTTGTTTCGGGCTGGCGGATCATGCGTGTCAACTCAATGCCGTCGAAGATCGGCATTGCCCAATCCGTGATCACGATGTCTGGCGAATAGGAACTGAACGCTTCCAGCCCGGCCGCACCATCTTCCGCCTCGTAGGCTTCGCGGACACCAAAGCCGTGCAGCAAGGCGCGGATGATCCGGCGCATGTGGTTGTTGTCATCGACAATGAGGAAGCGCAGGCGGCTGCATTCGACGCTGAACATGGTACGCAACTCCGTCCGGGCAAACTGCCGGACACTGTTCCTCTTTATGCGCGATGATGCTTAACGCCGGGTTTCATTTGTCCCGGATGTCGATGCCGCCCAGCGTCGATGGCGGAAGGTTTCGGCTTTTGCCAAGAGCGTTCAGATATTCCAAGGTGATCGCCGCGACGGCCCTGGAGATTTCATTGTCGCCATTCGCCGCAAGCTGGAGATGGCCTGCATTCGGGATGATCGCCAGGCGCTTCGATCCGGGCGGAAGACCTGCGAAGGCGCTCAAGCGGGTCTCGATACCGCCGTCGGACCCTTGGTCTCGTGTTCCCGTGATCATCAGCACAGGTTTGCTCACGCCATCCCAAGCGCCCTGATCATAGGTAAAGCCGATGCCTTGCGGCGAAATCACCACATAGGCATCGAACCGGTTGCGGCCAAACCGCCCAAAGCGAGCCACAGCGCCTGCTTCCAGCATCGATGTCATCGCCCCCATGGAATGTCCGGCCAGAACCAGGCGGGCGGGGCGGCAGACTTTGGATATTTCTGCGACAGCTGCATCAAGATCGAGAAAGCGCAAGCGATGCAGGGCAGGTGTTGTGGTTGCATCCAGGATGCCCTGCTTCGGTGAGGCGCTGAAGACCGCTTTGCGGAACGCTTCGCCGCCGCTCTCACGATGGCCCATGACAAGCACACGCCAGCCTTGAGCCGCCACGGCGCTCGCCAATCCGGCATTGCCATTCTCGTTGCCGCCAAAACCATGGGAGATGATCATGGCGGGACTGCAACCGCTGGCTGCTCCGTAGCGTTTCACCAGCGTTGTGCTGCCGTCCGAGCGTGGCAGGCTCTGCGTCTGGGCCATTGATGGTGTGACGCAAGGGCTCAAGACCAACGCAAGAGCGGTGAGAGTTGTGGGCAGACGCATGGCAGCACTCCATTCCTTTGGGACAGATCAGCACATTCCGCTGACAATACTGCCGGAAGGCTTCTGGCGTATTTCTGGAGTGTAAAGTTGTTTATGCGCCGCAAACCGGCGTCAGACGCCGAACTGCTCACGCAAGATGCGTTCATCGAGGCTGTGGCCGGGATCGTGCAGGATGATGATATCGGTACTGCGGTCCAGCGAGATATCGACCTGTCGCACATCGCGTATCTCGGAATGGTCTGCGACGGCGGCCACCGGGCGCTTTTCCGCCTCCAGCACCTCGATGCTGACGCTGGCCTGGTCGGGCAGCAATGCACCACGCCAGCGGCGCGGGCGAAAGGGCGAGATCGGTGTCAGCGCCAGCAAAGGGCTGTTCAGTGGCACGATCGGGCCATTGACCGAGAGATTGTAGGCAGTGGAGCCTGCGGGGGTGGCGAGCAGCACGCCGTCGGCGATCAGTTCCTCCAGCCTGACTTTGCCATCGACCAGAATGCGCAGTTTCGCCGCCTGATAGGACTGGCGCAACAGATGCACCTCGTTGATCGCGCGGGCCGTCTTGATGCGACCCTTGATGTCTGTGGCGCGCATCAGCAGGGGATGCACGGTGCTGCGCTGGGCCGCCGCGAGCCGCTTCGACAGGCCTGTGGCGCGATAGTCATTCATGAGGAAGCCGACGGAGCCGCGGTTCATGCCGTAGATCGGCTTTCCGCTCCCCATGAGCTGGTGCATGGTCTGCAGCATCAGGCCGTCACCACCCAGGGCCACGACGACATCCGCATCGCCCAATGGGATATCGCCGTAACGGCTGGCGAGATGCGCCGCAGCTTCCTCCGAATCGGGTGAACCGCTGGAAACGACGGCAATCTTGATGGCGCTTGATTTGGCAGAAGGCATTCTGATCGGTGACTGCAAGGGGGACATCAGGATTTGGTCCACCGCTTATAGGGACTTCCGGCGGCTTTGACACCTCAAACCAGAAAGGACGCTGGAGGGATGCCCCAGCGTCCTTTCAGAGAGACAGATCAGACCAGATGATCAGACCGATGGGCTCCAGGCCATTGGCAACAGGCGATAGCCCGCGCCATCCTTGACAATATGTCCGGTCGCAGGGAACGGCGCGTGGTAGAACGCAACCTGCAACTTGTCGGCAATCGCCATATCCAGCATTTTCCGGCGGGTGGCTTCAGCCGCAGGACCGTCCATGTCGAAGATGGCGTGCCAGCCAGGATTGGTGACGAAGAGAGCAGGGGTGTTCGTGGTATCGGACAGCGCGAGCAACTTGCCGCCCACAACGTAGGCTGTGTGGCCCGGCGTATGACCTGCAGCAGCAATCGCGTTGACGCCCGACACGACTTCCACGCCAGGCTTGTACTGCTTCACTGCCGCCTTGATCGGATCGAACACGCGGCGCACGTTGGCGAAGGCTGGCTTCATGCCATCGGGCGCGGCAGCGGCCTTGGCATCGTCCATCCAGAATGCCCATTCCGCTTCCGGCACCATCACCTCGGCGTTGGCGAAGACGGCGTTGCCTTCCTTCAGGCGCAGACCGTTGATGTGATCGCCGTGGAAGTGGCTGATCACCACGGTATCCACCTGCTCGGGCGTAAAGCCGGCAGCGCGGAAGTTCGCCATCCAGGTGCCGGATGTCGGCGCCCCGGAATTGCCGTTGCCGGTGTCCAGAAGCGTCAGTTTCTTGCCGTCATTGATGACAAGGGTCGTGAACGGAATGGTGACGGTGTCTGTTGCCAGCGCCGCATCACCCAAAGCCTTCTGCACTGCGGGCAACTCGGCGTTGCGAATGAAACCTTCAAGCGGGCGGCGGGCCACGCCGTCATTGATCGCCGTGACCTGGAGATCACCAACTTTGTAGCGATAAAAACCTGGAGCCTGCGTGGTGGCCAATGGTGCGGCGGCATGAACGGGCACAGAGAGGCCCGTGGCTCCAGCTGCAGACATGGCGGCGGCTCCAACGATGACGGTACGACGATCAATGTTCATGGTTGTTCTCCTCAATGACACGCCGACTGCTTAAAGTGCGTGAGCCAAACGGGAAAGGCCTTGAAAGGTGCGCGTGCGCAATTTTCCGTGAAGGGCAGTGGCTTGCTAGCAGATGGCAATTTCATGACCCGTGTTTGGCGAATCTTAACCAAACTGACTGAAGGTCAACGGCATTATTTCAGTGAACCTGATCGCTTGGCTCGCCTGAACGCTAGGCTTGAACGTGCAGTTGGGTTGGGGACAGATCATGACCATATTGCGTGCTATTCGATTGACCTTGGGGCAGCGCATTTTCCTGCTCGCATTGGCGCCTATCGTTGGCCTTTTGATCGTGGTTTTCGTGGAAAGTCTGACGACGGGGCGTTTGGCTGAAGCCGATGCACGCTCCAATCACGAGCGGGACGCTGTTGCGCAGCTGAGCGATCTCCAGGCCAGCCATGCCGCCATGCGGCTGCAAGCCGACGAGTTTCGCAATACCAAATCAAAGCGCTCGGAAAGCGAGTTCAGGATCGTCCGGGATGAGGCCAACACCAAGCACGAGGCCTTGGGAAAGCAACTGCAAGGCAAGTCAGGGCCGGAATTTGAAAAGCTCACGCAGCATTTCAATGAGTTTGGGCGCGGGTTCGAGAATTACGTGAACACGGCCAATCGTATCGGGCGCACTGATGGCGAAGGGCTGATCGGAAGTGTCAACTTCGCCAACATGACCTTGCGTGGCTCAATTTCGACTTACGTGGTTGAGCTTGGTTCCTGGTATAACAGCAGCATGGATGTGATGAACCAGCTGACAGTCGCCGAGCGCGATTATCGCATCATGCTGACCAATGCGCAGGTCGAACGGCACATCAAGCTGCTGGAGAGTCTCGAAACCATGCTCGGGATCGCCGATCTCAAGCCAGATTTGCGCAAGTCCCTCAAGACCGCTGTGGAAGACTATCGCCGCCAGTTCATGGATTGGGTCGATACAACGCAGTTTTCGTTGATCATGTTCAATCGTATGAATGCCGAGCACCTTATTCTGGCCAAGGCTTCCGCCGAATTGCGTTTGCAGATGGACAAGCGAACGACCGAAGCCGGAGTCTACCGAGTGCAGATCAACGCCGAGCGCCAGTGGTGGCTTTTTGCAACCTTCGCTGGCGTGATCGGATTTTCGCTTCTGATGGCCGCGACCTTGGGGCGCAATCTTGGTCGGGAAATCAAGCAGATTGCGACAGCAATGCGCACCCTGGCTGCTGGTGGAACCGTCGCCAACCAATCCGTGAACAGCCGCATTACCGAAGTGCGGGAAATGGCCCAGGCGCTGACCGTCTTTCGTGACAATGCGGCTGAACGCACGGTTTTGACTGAGCAACAATCGAGTCATGCAACGGCGGAAGCTGAGCGCGTGCGCGGAATCGAGGCGGTGATCGGCCGATTCGAGATGGCTGTGCGGTCCTCTCTTCAGCAGTTGAATGAGGCTTCCGGGCAAATGCATCTTGTGTCTGCCGAGCTTGACAGCACTGCGTCGGATGCGGAGGCGCAGGCTATCTCCGCGGCTGGCGAAACCGATCGGGCCGCCAATGAGATCGAACTGGCGTCGGTTGCCTCGCAGCAGCTGTCCAGCTCCGTCCATGAAGTCGCCGAACAGGCCCTGCGCTCCGATCAAGCCGCATCAAAGGCCTTGCAGGAGGCGGGGCGCGCGCAAAGCGCCATGGGCGAACTGATGGTGCAGGCCGAGCGCGTTGGTGAGATTGTCGGCCTGATCGACACCATCGCCTCACAGACCAATCTTCTCGCGCTCAATGCCACGATCGAGGCGGCACGAGCGGGTGATGCCGGTCGGGGTTTCGCCGTGGTGGCGAGCGAAGTGAAAGGCCTCGCCGCTCAGACCGCGAATGCCACTGCCGAGATTGCCAGTCAGATTGCGGGAATGCGCAGCGCATCGACGGGTGCCAGCAGTGCAATGCAGTCTGTCAACGCCACGATTGCGGAAGTCTCCCGCATCGCCAGTTCCGTGGCCGCCGCCGTGGAACAGCAATCGGCATCGCTGGGTGCTATTTCCAACAACGTCGTCGCGGCGTCAGAGGGGGCATCCCGTGGAGCCATGGGCATCCGCCATGTCGAGGAGGCTGTGTCATCAACCACCCAGAATGCCCAGAAGGTCGCTGAAACCTCGGCGATCGTCTCCCGCGAGGCGGCTGCCCTGCAGGAGCAGGTCACATGGTTCCTGCAAGAGGTTAGGGCAGCTTGAACGGACTGGTGCCGGTTGAGGGGATTGAACCCCCGACCTTCGGTTTACAAAACCGCTGCTCTACCGCTGAGCTAAACCGGCGATAGCCGTCCCCTGAGCAATTTCGCGCCGCCAGTCAACCCCCGGTCTCCGAAGGAGATCCGGCTCCCCGGTCTCCGAAGGAGATCCGCCTCCCCGGTCTCCGAAGGAGATCCGCCTCCCCGGTCTGCGAAGGTCTGAAGCTATGCTGTTGCTGCCATCATCGCGCTGCGCAGTTCTGGAGTCACTTCGGGCAGAATACCAAACCAGGCCTTGAAGGCGGGTCGCGCCTGATGGATCAGCATCCCCAAGCCATTGCTGGCTGGATTTCCTCTCAATCGGGCCTGCTTCAGAAGAGCCGTTTCCTGGGGTGTGTAGATGATATCGGATACCACGGCGTGACGTGGCAACTGCCCGAGGTCGAGCTCCAGCGGTGGTTGCCCGCTCATGCCCAGGCTGGTGGTGTTCACCACGATCGCGGCGTCGCAGAGAACCGCCGCGCGGTCGGCCCAATCACAGGCAGTGACAGGCGCGCCGTACTCCTGCGCCAGCGCCTCCGCCCGATGGCGCGTACGGTTGATGATGCGCACGTCACGTGCGCCCGCGACACACAGTGCCGACACGACGGCGCGTGCGCCACCGCCAGCGCCAATCACCACGGCAGGTCCGGAATCGGCACGCCAGCCCGGATGTTCCTCGCGCAGGCTTTCGATGTAGCCGTAGGCATCATTATTGAAGCCGCTGAGTTCGCCGTCAGGTCCAACGACGACGCAATTGATCGCACCGATCTGCCTGGCCACGGGATCGATGACATCCATCGCAGCCATGGCAGCTTCCTTGTGGGGTATGGTCAGGTTGCAGCCGGCAAAACCCAATGCCGGCAACGCTTTAAACGCGGCAGAAAGCCCGGCCTGTTTGACGCCGAGCAACACGTAAGAGCCGACCAAACCGTAGTGGTGGAGCCAGTAATTGTGCAATTGGGGCGAACGGGAATGCATCACCGGATCACCCATCAGGCCAGCGAGGAGAAATCGTTCCTGCTTCATGGGGATACCCTCAGGCTGGAGTGTGTCAGCCTGCTACGGGGCTGCATCGCTAAAATCCTGATCCATCGCTCACGGCAGGCAGGAAAACGGGAGACGGAAACTGGTCGGAGTGATAGGATTTGAACCTACGACCCCTACGTCCCGAACGTAGTGCTCTACCAGGCTGAGCCACACTCCGATCCGACCAGAGCTGGCTCAATAGCAATGCGCCCGACCGATGGCAACTGTGCTGAAAATGGATTTCCTGCTTCCCTGGCACGGGGCATTGCGCTAGGAAACGTCTCTCCGGGCATGATTCATAGTGCGTCAGGAGTGCAGATTTGCACAAGCGGGCGTAGCTCAATGGTAGAGCAGCAGCCTTCCAAGCTGAATACGAGGGTTCGATTCCCTTCGCCCGCTCCAATTCTACAGGACTTTCCATCGTGTGATATTGGTGGCAACGAAGCGCCATTCGATAATAGCATCACATTTTCTGCAACCCTTTCCCTGGAGCGTCCATGACGATTCTGATCGAATATTGCGGCTCTTGAGGCCACGAACCCCAGGCCCCGCGTGTCAGGGCGGAACTTGAAAAGCGTGGTGTGAAGGACGTGCAACTCAAGCGTGCGTCTGGTGGCATCTTTCACGTCTTCGTGGACGGGCATATGCGGTTCTCGCGCCACGAGACCGGGCGTTACCCTTTGCCCGAGGATATCGATGGTTTCCTGCGATGAGAGGGTTGCTGTGGCGGTTATGTTCACCACCGGAGCAATTTTTTCCGCTATCGGCCTTCGCCAAGGGTGGACAGGATCGGTGCGAAACCGTATATCAGCAATCGTTCGTCAGCGGGCTGTCTTTGACACCTCAGCGAAAGCCCAGATAGCTCAGTTGGTAGAGCATGCGATTGAAAATCGCAGTGTCGCTGGTTCGATCCCGGCTCTGGGCACCACCTTCTCCCTTAACTGACGTCCAGACTGAGCGCTTTTCCCTACGCTTGTTGCGTTTGTCGACAGCAATTTGGCGCGTTCAATTGGTGAACCGCAGCCGAATGGCACGGTCATGGCCGCTTCATGGCAGCGTGCCTAATTCCCTGATGGTCCAGGCGGCTCCGGAATCCCGATCCGCCGTATCCTGGCGGAATGGCGTGGATGCACCCATTCGGAGGAGGGCCCCATGTCTGCCAGTCAGACCGCGTTCACCGAGATCGTCACACTTCGCCAGGCGAAGAACCTCATCAAGTGCATGGCGCAGGAGCAGAGTTTCCTGCTGCTGTCGGCACCGGGAATTGGCAAGTCCGAGATGGTTTATGAAGCGGCGCGGGAGGCGGGCCTTCCATGTCGCTCTCTGCTGGGCACCCAGATCGCGCCGGAGGATGTAAGCGGCGTTCCCCGCATCGTGGGGGAGCGTTCGGTGTTCTGCCCACCGCGCATTCTGCTGCCTGAGCGGCCGGAGCCGTTCTGCCTGTTTCTCGATGAGTTGCCAGCTTGCGCACCCGACATCCAGAAAGCCTTCTATTCGCTCCTGCTGGAGCGTCGCCTGGGTGAGCACGCATTGCCCGCTGGCACCTGGGTGGTGGCGGCTGGCAACCGCTTGCAGGACCGCGCCCTTGTGCGGGCCATGAGTTCCGCGCTGGTCAACCGCGTGACCATCCTGCAAATTCGGCACGATGTGGATGAATGGCTGGCCTGGGCGCAGCGCAGTGGCGTCCGGCGTGATGTCCGCAGCTTCATCACCACGGTTCCCGATGCGCTGATGCGGACTGTTCCCGCCGATCCCGTGCCGTTCTCCACGCCGCGCTCTTGGTCTTTGCTGTCGCGTGCGCTCGATCTGGCGGAGAAGGCCGGAATGCTGACGAACGAAACACGCCGTGCTCTCGCCTTCGGGCGGCTCTCACCGGAGGATGCGGCTGTGTTCTGCGCCCTGGCCGAGGAGAGCATGGGACCATTGCAGCCTATCGAACACTATCTGCGAAAGCCGGAGCTTTTGCCCAAGGGTGACTCTGCCCGCTGGTTCATCCTCGACTGTATCCGGCAGTTCGTGCGCGATGGCAGGGCGGATGATTTGCCACCACGCCTGATCAACCGTTTCCTGCGCAGCCTGTCACAGGAGCACCAGCTGATTCTTCTGACCGACATGGTCGAGAAATGGGGAGCGCTGGGCGCCGAGCGCGCCATGTATGACCTGATGCGCAAGGTGGCTGCGGCATGAGCGCTGTCGCTTCCCAGTCGGCGGCGGAGAGGGCATCGCTCGAGCGCATCCTGCGTGGTTTGCGGCTGGTCACCGTGCCGTTTCCGCACCTTGCGGGATTGGCCGCTGCCGTGCGCGTGGCGCTTGATGAGAGCGTGCCGACCATGGGCATTTTCGCGTCTGGCCGTCTGGTTGCCAACCCCACCTTCACGGCACGCCTTTCGGCGGCGGACTTGTTGTTCGTGCTCGCCCATGAGCTGCTGCACCTGGCGCTCAGAACCCATGACCGCGCGGTTGGCTCGGGGCGGCTCGAGTTCAACTATGCTCATGATTACATCATCAACGATATCCTGCGCCATGCGCTTGGTGTGCAGAAAATTCCCGCCGGGGGCCTCGATATGCCCGGCGCACGCGAAAAATCTGCCGAGGAAATCGTGCTGGAGATGCGCCGCAATGGTGCCTCTACGGCGTCGCGCACGCAGGTCTGGGACGGCGAGTCCGCAACTGCGGAGCAGGTGATGGGCGCGGCCAAGCAATCGGGATCAGGCAACTCGGGTGATGTGCTTGATGCCAAGCGCGAGCGCGAGATGTTTCCGGAAGACAGCGCCGAGCAGACAGTCCGCGCCAAGGCCATGCGCGAACTGGCCGCGAAGGGCATGGCCATCGCCAAAGCATTGGGCGTGATGCGTGGACGCGGCGTCGATGGCGGCTCCACGCAACAACAGGTGCGGGCGTTGCGCGGCATCTACAGTACACCGTGGCAGGTGGCCTTGCAGCGCTGGCTGGAGGGTGTATCGCCGGGCGAGCGGACTTTCATGCGGGCATCGCGGCGCGGGGCTGAACGCACGGACATCGTCATGCCGGGACGGCAGCGCCAGTCCATGATGCTCAACGTTGTGCTCGACACCAGCGGCTCGATGATCGGCGAGATTCCCGCCGCCCTGGGTGCCATTGCGGATTTCTGCGAGGCAACGGGCATCGACGATATCCGCGTGATTCAGTGCGACACGGCAGTGACAGGCGACGAGATGCTCTCGCCGACCGAGTTGGCGGAATATGACATTCGCGGGTTTGGCGGCAGTGACCTGACCCCGGCGATGCTGTCTCTTTCTGAAGACCCCCGCGTTACAGCGGCGATCATCATCACGGACGGCGATATCAGCTATCCCCCCGACCCGATGCCTTATGCGGTTCTGTGGGCCATTCCTGGGGAATCGACAACATTCTCTCCGCCCTATGGGCGGGTCATCACCATGCAGAAGGGGTAACGCGCCATGAAGGTCGTGCAAGAACTGGTGGCATATTTCGACCATCGCGGAAAATTGACGCGTCGGCAGCTCAAGAAGCTGCTGGATCAGAATTATGTCGCGTCGGATGCGCCCAGCTCCATGCATGGCCTGTGCGACAAGACGGGAGCCACTTACTACTTCCGCATCAAGGGCGCGACAGAGGGGCAGGTATGGGGGACGGATACCTACACCCGCGATTCGGCGCTGTCGGCCGCTGCTGTCCATTGCGGCTTGCTGAAAGTCGACGAAACCGCCGTGCTGCGCGTCACGGTCGCGGCTGCCCTCGACAGCTATCCTGGCACGACCCGCCACGGCGTGACCACATCGGACTACGGTAATTTTCCGCACGCCTGGAAACTGTCAGCGATTTGATCGATGTGCTAGTTGGCGCAGATGATTGCGCCCGCCACGGCTGATTCCGCCTTTGTTTCGATCCATGGCGTTTCCAAACGCTTTGGTGGGGTGACCGCGCTCAATGGCGTTTCCCTTGACATTTGCCGGGGTGAGTTTTTCTCGCTGCTGGGGCCATCGGGGTGTGGCAAGACCACGCTGATGCGCCTGATCGCCGGGTTCGAAGACCCTGATGCGGGGCAAATCGCCATTGACGGTGCTGATCTGGCTGGCGTGCCGCCACATTTGCGATCGGTCAACATGATGTTCCAGAGCTATGCGCTGTTTCCACATCTGTCGGTGTGGAGCAACATCGCGTTTGGCGTGAAGCGGCTGGGATTGGACCGCAAGGCAGTCGCAAGCCGGGTGGATGCAATGCTTGGTCTTGTGCAGATGCAGGAGCTGGCGAAGCGCAAGCCGGACCAACTCTCGGGCGGACAGCGCCAGCGTGTCGCCTTGGCGCGCGCGCTTGCCCGCCAGCCGAAGGTCTTGCTGCTCGACGAGCCGCTTGGAGCGCTCGACAAGCGTCTGCGCAAGGAAACGCAGGGGGAGTTGAAGCGCATCCAGGCCCTGTCAGGCACCACGTTCGTCGTGGTCACGCATGACCAGGATGAAGCGATGGCACTCTCTGATCGTATCGCGGTGATGCGCAAGGGCGAGATCGTCCAGGTCGATGCTCCGGGCACACTCTATGACAGACCGGCAAACCGCTATATTGCCGATTTCATTGGCGAAATGAACCTTTTCCCGGCCACCATTGCCGAACTTTCGCAGGGCCGTGCCCTGGTGGCGGCAAAAGGTGTGCCGGGCACGGTGACTGTCGCGGCCAACAGCGCACCGGCGGGTGAGGGCTATTGGCTGGCGTTGCGTCCGGAGCACATGCGCCTTGGCACAGGTGAGGGGCCTGATGCCGACCATTGGTTGCCAGCCCGCGTGATTGATCGGGCGCGTCTGGGCGCACAGGTCGCCTATCGCCTGAGGGGCAAGGATGGCGATATGCTACAGGCCGTTGTTGCCTCGACCAGCTCTGACGCCAGTTTCGCGGCAGGATCAGAGATCGTCATCGGCTTTCGGGCTGGTGACGCACAGTTGCTGAGGGACTGAGCGCGTGCGGCAGGTCAGTCAGCAACGGGATTGGGGCCTGAGGGCGCTCATTGGCCTGCCGTTCCTGTGGCTATGTGTGTTTTTCCTGGCGCCTTTCCTGATCATCCTGCGGATCAGCCTTTCCGATCCTGCCTCGTTGCAGCCGCCATATCGCCCGCAGCTCGACTGGTCGCGGGGATGGGAGGGCGTCACGGATTTCCTGGCTGGTCTCGACCTCGAGAATTACGTGACCGTGTTCACTGATGGTCTTTATGCGTCGGCATTCATCACCTCGTTGCGGATCGCGCTTGTCGGCACGGTACTGACGCTGCTGGTGGGCTATCCGCTGGCGCTTGCCATGGCACGGGCCAGTCGCCGCTGGCGGCCGCTGCTGATCGCGCTGATCGTGATGCCGTTCTGGACGAGTTTCCTGATCCGGGTTTACGCCTGGATCGCAATCCTGAAGCAGGAGGGCCTGCTCAACCAATTCCTGTTGTGGCTCGGCGTGATCACGACACCACTCGAAATCCTGAATACAGAGATCGCGGTACAGATCGGCATCGTCTATTCCTACCTGCCTTTCATGGTGCTGCCGCTCTACGCGGCGCTGGAACGGCATGACCCGGCACTTGTGGAGGCAGCGCAGGATTTGGGCTGCACGCCCACCCAAGCCTTCTGGCGTGTCACGCTGCCGCTGTCGCTGCCTGGCATCATCGGCGGTTGCGTGCTGGTCTTCATCCCCGTCATGGGGGAATTCATCATCCCTGACCTGCTTGGTGGTTCGGACACGCTGATGGTCGGACGCCTGATCTGGACCGAGTTCTTTAGCAACCGGGACTGGCCGATCGCTTCTGCCATCGCCATCGTGCTGCTCGCCATTCTGGCCGTGCCTATCCTCTATGGTCAGCGGCGTGCCGTTTCAGGAGTGGCGGGATGAGGAAGGGTCTCTCTGCTGTCAATCTCTCGGCCCTGGTGCTGGGCTTGGCCTTTCTTTACCTGCCGATCCTGATCCTCGTGATCTACAGCTTCAATGCCTCGCGGCTGGTCACGGTGTGGGGCGGGTTCTCCACGCAATGGTATTCCGGATTGCTGAAGAACGAGCCGCTGATGCAGGCCGCGTGGATTTCGCTGCGGCTGGCTTTGGTGTCGGCGACTGTCGCTACGCTGATTGGAACGGCACTTGCACTCTCTCTGACACGGCTTGGGCCTTTCCGGGGCAGACGTCTTCTGGCCTTCATGGGGTTTGCGCCTCTGGTGATGCCGGAAATCATCACCGGCCTCTCGCTGTTGCTGCTGTTCATCGCGCTGGGTCTGGATCGCGGGTTCTGGACCGTCGCCATTGCCCATGTCACGTTCACCTCCAGTTTTGTTGCGGTGATTGTGCAGTCCCGCCTGGTGAGCATGGACCGCAATCTTGAAGATGCGGCCATGGATCTGGGAGCTGCGCCGCTGAAGGCGTTCATGCTGGTGACATTGCCGGTTGCGCTTCCCGCCGTCGCAACGGGCTGGATGCTGGCGTTCACCCTGTCGCTCGATGATCTGGTGATTGCGAGCTTTACTTCGGGGCCGGGTGCCACCACGCTGCCCATGCGGATCTACAGCCAGGTGCGCCTCGGCGTGACGCCGGAGATCAACGCGATTTCGACCGTGCTGATCGGCATCGTGACCGTGACTGTGCTTGTGGTGACCCTGGGCATGAAGCGCGGCCTTGGGGATAAAGGATGACAGCTTGCGTCAACTGCGACCGCCCCGACCGATCATGTCGGGTGTCAGCGTTGGTGCAGACCATGGCCCTTCCAGCCTGAGGCGCATCTCACCAGCTTTCTGGCCGTCATTGCCGGGTTGAATTCTGGCTGTAATATCAAATCTCTGGTCTGGAATGTTGATGTTTCCTTCAAGCGGTATGCGCAGCGTTGGCGTCACCAGCAGCCCTTCGCTGAGTGTAGCGAGTCCTTGCGTGATTCTCAGATGCAGCCCAAGGCTTTGAAAACGGGTTCTCCCTTCGAGCGGGATGCTTCCTGCAAGCGTTCGCTCTATGCGACCAGCAAGCCGATCAAGGTCAACACCTTGCAGTTCTCCCTCCCGTATCGACGCCTGAATCCGGCCATCCAATGCCTTGACGAGTGCCGCCCAGGATGGGCCACTGGTCTGGAGTGCGAACTGGCCAGCAGCGATCCCGCGTGGCCGACCAAGCCCTGCCGTAGCAAGAAGCTCACCAAGGTCCAACCGTTCAAAACTGCCTTGTGCCTTGAGTTCAAGACCTTGTGAGGGAGCCTGAGTCGGGCCAAGGGACATGCGCCCTTTGATCGCGCCATTGCCAATGCTGCCCTCGCTGAGAAGGACTTCAACCCGCCCCTCGCGCAGATGTCCGGACAGCGCCGCTCTCCCGATTGCGAGAGGTCCGATCTGCAGAGTTTCAGTCGATAGGCGCAGGTCTATTCTCGCGCCTTGAATCACGCTGAACGCCACGGGATCGGTTGGCCGCAGCCCTGCTGATGGGGGTGCTTGTCCATTGAGTGTGGACAGCAGGGGCGTGAGATCGAGGCGCTTGGTGTCCAGCGTGGCCGAAAGTGCCGGAGAGCGTTTGTCCAGCGTGACTTCCACCGATCCGTCGATCTGCTCTTTGGCCCGCGTGATCAAGGCATCCTTGATCTGAATCACTGGCCAGACGATCCGCGCCTGACCTTCGAGCTTCGTATCCGTGAAAAAGGCTGCTTGGCGCCGTCCCAGTTCGAGCGCTCCAGCGAGTTCCGGTCCGTCAAGAATAGTCAGCGACATGATTCCTTCGGCATCGAGCGATTTCGGACTGAACAGGATGCCGTCGAACCGGGCATTGGCGCTGGGCACGGCCACGATCCAGTTGAATGGACGGCGGTCCGGAGGGCCGCCCTGGCCGATATCGGCTTTGATTGCGATCGGTTTCGACCTGTAAAAGCCATCGGCCCGCAGGCGCAGGTCAGAGCCTGTCGCGTTGGTCACGTTGAGCAGCACGTCATTCATCCAGGGGCGGCCATCGAGCAGGATCGTGCCGCGTGTGATGCGCAGGCTTTTCAATTCCGGGCGGCGTTCGCGGGTGAGAAAATGGAACAGCGCGGTCGACAATGCCTCCGTTTCGCTGATGGCCATGTTTGATTCGTGATGGATCACGGGATCGAAGAGCGAGAGGGCGACCACCTTGGGATCGCCCAGGAGCCATGAGCCAAGGTTGAGACGCGCCTTCAGCAGGGGGGCGGTGATCCGTTCCTGCGGAGACGATGGCTTGATCAGCACAAGGTTCTCGACCTGAAGGGTCGGCCATGGCAGCCCTGTGAAATGGACATTTCCAAGGCGTTCTATGCTGTAGCCGGTGTTGCGTTCCAGCGCTTGGCGGAGGTGGGTTCCAAGCACGTCTCCCGAGAGCGGCCAACGGATCGATCCCAGCAGAATGATCATGGTCAGCAGCACGGCGAGGCTGAGGCCCAGCGGCGATTTCGCTATCCGGCGCAAGTGCTGAAGCCGATGGAGTGTTGTGTGCATGGATGCTCTTCGTAGCGGAATGCCAGCCTGTGCAAAAGGCCCCCGCACGTGTTGAGGAGATTGGCGAAAGCCTCTTGCCGCGTGGCGCGGGGAACCATATGCAGGAATTCATATTCAGCGCGAAGCGTTGTTCCCGCAGGGCAGCATGAGGGCCTCATGAGCAAAGTCTATTCGGATGCAACGGCAGCCCTGGCGGGGTTGCTGAAGAACAACATGGTCATCATGTCGGGTGGCTTTGGCCTCTGTGGCATCCCCGATGTGCTGATCAAGGCTGTGCGCGATTCAGGAGTCACGGGGCTGACCGTGATTTCGAACAATGCAGGCGTTGATGGGGCTGGCCTCGGTATCCTGCTCGAGACCAAGCAGATCAAGAAGATGATCTCGTCCTACGTCGGTGAAAACAAGCTGTTTGCCGAGCAGTATTTGTCTGGCGCGCTGAAGCTGGAGTTCAACCCGCAGGGCACCCTGGCAGAGCGCATTCGCGCAGGTGGGGCTGGAATTCCGGGCTTCTACACCAAGACGGGTGTGGGCACGATCATTGCCAAGGGAAAGCCGGTGAAGATGTTCAACGGCGAGATATTCATGATGGAAAAGGGACTGGTTGCCGACCTTTCACTGGTCCACGCCTGGAAGGCAGATACCGAGGGCAACCTGGTGTTCCGCAAGACAGCGCGCAATTTCAACCCGATGATGGCGACAGCAGGCAAGGTGACGGTGGTGCAGGCCGAGAAGATCGTGAAGGCAGGCAAGATTGATCCGGATCATATTCACACGCCGGGCATCTTTGTTCAGCGCATGATCGAGCTGGTCAATCCAGTCAAGCGCATCGAGCAGCGCACCACGCGCCCACGTCCCGCCAAGTCAACGTAACACTCAGATTTCACCAGCAAACGCCAAACCATATCTCAGACATCAGGAGAGCACCCATGGCCTGGACCCGTGACCAGATGGCGGCCCGCGCTGCGAAGGAACTGAAGGACGGTTTCTACGTCAACCTCGGCATCGGCATTCCGACGCTTGTGTCGAACTACATTCCCAAGGGCATGGCCGTGCAGCTCCAGAGCGAGAACGGAATGCTGGGCATGGGTCCGTTCCCGTATGAGGGTGACGAAGATCCCGATCTCATCAATGCGGGCAAGCAGACCATCACGGAATTGCCCACGACGAGCTATTTTTCCTCTTCAGACAGTTTCGCAATGATCCGTGGCGGCCATATCGATCTGTCGATCTTGGGGGCCATGCAGGTTGCCGAGAATGGTGATCTTGCGAATTGGATGATCCCGGGCAAGATGGTGAAGGGCATGGGCGGCGCCATGGACCTGGTGGCCGGCGTCAAGCGCGTTGTTGTGGTCATGGAACACGAGGCAAAGGGCGAGTCGAAGGTGCTCAAGCGCTGTAACCTGCCGCTGACCGGCGCGAAGGTGGTCGACATGATCGTGACCGATCTGGCCGTGTTCAAGGTCGATAAAAAGAAGGGCGGTCTCACCTTGATCGAACTGGCGGACGGTGTGACGCTGGACGAGGTCAAGGCCAAGACGGCGGCGAAATTCAAGATTGGCATGAAGAAATCGGCGTGAACACGTCAGTCCGTCAATGGTGGGCCTGAAGGCCCTCAACGGGCCTCCATCATGCGGTTCATCAGGATCAGAGGCAGCAACCCCGCTGCCACGATAAGCAATGCCGCGATGGCACCATCCTCGAAACTGCCGCGTGAAGCGTGTCCATAGAGATGCGTTGCCAGCGTCTCGAAATTGAGCGGGCGGAGCAACAGCGTTGCGGGCAGTTCCTTCAGGCAATCCACGAAGACCAGTACTGCCGCGCCTGCCATCACGGGCCTGATCGCTGGAGCCAGGATTCGCCAGGCCAGCCTGGGCTCTGGGCAGCCAAGCGTGTATGCTGCGAAATCCGTGTTGCGGGACAGGGCGGACAGGCCTGAATCTGCCTGGTCAAGCCCGATAGCGAGAAATCGGATGGTGTAGGCGAGCACGATGGCGATGATCGAGCCGGACAGCACGAGCCCGACGCGGGAGCCGCCAAGCCCGATCACGGCATCGTTGAGCAACCGGTCAAACAGACCCAGCGCAGGCAGAAGCCCGATGACCAGCACAGTGCCAGGAACCGCATAGCCAAACCCGCTGATGCCTACAGCGGCCCTGGTTGCATCGTGTCTTGTGAAGCGTTTCGCCAGGGCCAGCAGCACGGCAAGAGCGAGAATGACTGCGGTCGCAAGCGCGGCCACAGTGATCGTGTTGCGCAGGGCAAGCAACAGTTCCGGTTTAAAGCCCTCCAGCAGCAACTGCCGCCAGCCTGCCCTGACCAAGACCGATACGGGCAGCACGAAACCAAGGATGACGGGCAATGCCACCAGGCAGCAGGCTCCAAGACCTTTCCAGCCCATGAGGCGAGGGGGCGTCACGGGGCGATAGGCGCGGCTCGACAGCGTATAACGCCGGTTGTTGCGCAACCAGCGTTCCAGCCATAGCAGGCCCAGCACGACTGACAGCGTCAACAGTGCGATCTGAGCCGCGCCGCCGATGTTCCCCTTGCCGAGCCAGGTCGTGTAAATCGCAACCGTCAGCGTGTTGACACCGAGATACTGGCTGGCGCCGATATCGTTGAGCGTTTCCAGCAGTACCAGGGTTGCACCCGCAGCCAGCAGCGGCAGGATCGCGGGCAGCACCACGCGGCGCATTGCCTCCAGGCGCGAGCATCCAAGGCCACGCGCGGCGTCCATCAGGCTGGCGCCTTGGACCGTGAAGGCGGCGCGGCTAGCGATGTAGATGTAGGGATAAAGAACGAGGGCCGTCACGATGATCGCACCGCCGAGCGAGCGGACTTCGGGAAAACGATACTCGCTGCGCAGCCGCAAGCTGAACAACGCCCGAAAGGCGCTTTGCACCGGACCGAAGAAATCCAGAAGCTCCACATAGGCATAAGCCGATATGTAGGTGGGGATTGCGAAAGGCAGGATCAGAGTCCACGCCAGGATCGTGCGGCCTGGAAAGCGATACGTCGCAACCAGCCACCCAGTGCCAATCCCGATAACAAGAGCCAGGCCAAGCACGCCGGTGGCCAGAACAAGTGTTTCCGCAATGGCTCCTGCCAGCACGTGCCGTGCGAGGTGGTCGAGCAATCCGCCATCACCTGCGCCCAGTGCCAAGCCGAGGATCGCCAGCAATGGCACCAGCATCAGGACCGCAACCAACAGCGTGCCGCGGTCCCATGCGTTCAGAATCTTGCCAGAGGTGTGTGGAGACAGCGCCGGGCTGCGCAAAGATGATGCCGTCATCCCGTACCGTCAGGTTCCCGGTCCAGCATTGAAACCGACCTTGTCCACCATGTCGCTTGCCGCCTTGCGGTTGCGGGCGATCTCGGCCAGTGGCGTCGGGTCTGGTTTCAACTCTCCAAACGCAGTGACGACAGGATCAAGGGCAATCCCTGAACGGACGGGGTGCTCATAGTTCTGCCGTGCGTAGAGCGATTGCGCCGTATCGCTCACCAGCCATTCCGCCAGTCTGCGGGCTTGGGCAGGGTTGGGCGCATTCTTCGCCATGGCAAATCCAGAAACATTCACATGGGTGCCACCGCCTGCGAAGGCTGGAAGGATGATCTTAACAGCATCCGTCCACGCCTTCTGCTCTGGCGCGCCCTTGGACATCAGCCCGAAATAATAGGTGTTGGCGATTCCGATGTCGCACTGGCCGGATGCGATGTCTTTGGCAACATCACGATCACCGCCCGATGGTTTCTTGGCGAGATTGGCCCTGAGGCCCTTCAGCCAGGTCTCCGCCTTGTCTGCTCCAACGCGGGCAATCATGTGGGCGAAAAGCGCGGTGTTGTAGGGGTTCTGCCCATCGCGGATACAGACCTTGCCGCGCCATTTTGGGTCAGCGAGCTCCTCGTATGTGATGGTCTCCTGCTTGACCCTGTCCTTTGACGCATACACGACGCGCGCCCTGAGCGTTGCGGCATACCATTGCCCGCCGGCATCGCGGTAAGCAGCCGGGACTGCAGCATCCAGCGCCGGTGAGCCCAGCTTCTGGGTAATGCCCATCTCGGCGGCTTGCGCCAGCTTCGAAACATCGACGGTCAGCAGGAGGTCAGCCGGGCTGTTGGCTCCCTCAGCCTGGATGCGCTCTTCCAGACCGTTCGTGGCGAACACCACGTTCACCTTGATGCCGGTGTCTTTCGTGAAGGCGTCGAGGACCGGCTTGATCAGCGCGGGTTCACGCGCAGTGTACAGATTGACCTCCTGTGCAAGGGCCAGAGAGGTCGAAAGCAAGAGCGTGGCGATGGTGGCTGCGCTGCGCAGTGAATTTGTCATGTGTTGGCTCCGTTGCTCCGGTTTCAAGGACCGGTCTGGCTGAATGGCTGGCCACTGATTGGCGCGGACTAACCAACGTCGTCAAGCAAAAAACCAATTAAAACAGATGTTTATAAGATTTCTAAACTAGAGCATGTGTTCTGTGAACGGGACGAAAAGGGCAAAGCTACCCATGCGATCAATGGCTTGGAACCGGGTGGCACAGCAAAAAACCGCCGAATTTTATCCGGCGGTTGGATTTTGGAGGCGGTTGAAAACAATCAGCGAACGACAGTGCGGTCCGGTCCGACATAGCGGACGACATCCACCGGACCTTGTGCGGCGCGGCTTGCCAGTGCCAGGTCGCGCAATTCGTCCGATGGCTTGCGGGGGACGGCAGAAAGCCCCGACCGACCTGGCAGCGAGGCTTGCTCGACCTTGCGAAGCGATTCACGCGTGGCCGCATCGATCCGGTCGCTGCGACCGATTGCCGTGAAATTCGCCTCGCGGTAGGGGAAGGTTCCGCCATTGAATACCCGCATTCCCTTGCCGGTCATGACGATATCACCAACACGCAACGAGCCATCCCGGAACACCGAGAAATCGGTTGCAATGCCAAAGCCATTCGCGGTGCAGGAGCAGGCCTTGTCCACGCTCTTGCGGTAACTGAAGGCTTGGCCGAGTGAGGTGTATTTCTTGCCGTTGTCGCGGGCACGCGCCGTATCGATATCCGCCCCGATCTCACCCGTAAAAACCCGTGTTTCCGCCGTCGGACAGAGCCTGTTGCAGGCCGCAGTGTCCGCACTGTCCGATCCGCTGCCGGTGCCGATCGGGAAATAGAAGCCATCGCAGGTGCGCACACAATACGTGACGCGACTGCCCGTAGCGAATGAGGTTCGGGACGGAGTCGGCAGAGTGTGCCGCACAGCCGCAGTCTCGCGCACGGCAACCTTGGCGCGCCGCCGGGGTTCAGCTTGCTCGAAAATCGGGTCGGTAGGAAGCACGCCTGAAAACGGAGCATAGGACGCAACAAGCCGCGTACCGGGCTGTTGTGCAGCCGTGCGCCGTTGGGCAGGGCTTGCCTGCGACGTGGGGAAGAAACCGCGTGGCGCGAAATAGGCCACAGGATAGGCTTGCACAGGAGCGGCACGAACCACAGGCGCGGGCCGTGGCACAATGTTGCGTGTCTGGGTCCGAACGAAGGCCAGCACACCAGCGTCATCGTTGGCGCGAACAACCATCGTGCCAAATGCTGACAGGCCGACAACCGCAGCCAACGCGGCAATGCCAAACTGTCGTGCAGAAGCACCAACTCTGGTCGTGATTTTCGAGGGTGCCGAAACACCAAGAAGCGCACGCGGGTCAACCCGCCGTGCCAGATGGTCGGACATCGAATACTCCCGATACAGTTGCCGCCGCATCTGAACTTCTTAAATGAGTATTAAAGTTATGCGTTAGATGCAATTGAAATTAACGTGAATCGGAAAGGATTTGCGCCAACGCAAGGGTGTGAATGACAAAGTCCGAGAGCGAAGACAGGCAATTGATCCGCCAGTTTTTCAACTGCTCGCTCAAGGTTTGCTCTAGCGACACGCTCGCAGTGCTGATCATGCCCGGCCAAAACGAGAAACCACGATGGCCGTCTTGCATCACTGGGCAACCTCGGCTAGTGCGAATGCTCCATGCGCTCAAGGCGTCATGGGGGATCGTCTAACGGTAGGACCCCAGACTCTGACTCTGGTTGTCTAGGTTCGAATCCTAGTCCCCCAGCCAATCAGCCTCACGCGCCTGATTGGTGTCGACAACTGCCTTTCATTCCGTTGATAACATTCCAGCCGCTGTTTTGGCGCTCTGGGCCATCAACCATGACGACTTTGATTTCCGAGGATGACCTGATCGTCAGCATTGCGGACGCCTTGCAGTTCATCTCGCATTTTCATCCTCCGGACTACATTGCGAGCCTCGTGGAGGCGTGGCGGGTTGAAGAAAGCGCACCGGCCCGCAATGCTATGGCGCAAATCCTGATCAATGCGCGCATGGCGGCGCTGGGGCGGCGGCCGATGTGTCAGGATACCGGCACGGCGCAGATTTTCATGCGGATTGGAGTCAATGTGCGCATTGCGACCAACCGCGCCCTGCAGGATGTGGTCGACGACGCGGTGCGGCTGGCCTGGCGGTCGCAGTCCAACCCGCTGCGGGCGTCGCTGGTGGGCGATCCGCTATTCGAGCGGTGCAACACCGGAGATAACACGCCTGCGATGCTGCATGTCGAGATCGGGTCGGGCAACACCCTGGAGGTTCATGTCGCGGCCAAGGGTGGCGGCTCTGAGAACAAGGCGCGATTTGCAGCGCTTGAACCGGGGGATTCGGTGGCGGACTGGGTGGTCCGGACTGTCGAGGGCCTTGGTGCGGGCTGGTGCCCGCCCGGCATCATCGGCCTTGGGGTGGGCGGCAGTCCCGAGCGTGCCATGCTGCTGGCAAAGCAATCGCTGCTGGACCCCATCGACATGCCGGAACTGCAACGGCGCGGACCATCTTCGAAAATCGAGGAATTGCGCCTGGAGTTGCACCGGCGGATCAATGCGCTGGGCATCGGGGCACAGGGACTTGGCGGCCTGACGACGGTTCTCGACGTGAAACTGCGCACGTTTCCCACCCATGCCGCATCGAAGCCGATCGGACTCATTCCGCAATGCGCGGCGGACCGGCATGTGGCCTTTGTCCTCGATGGATCAGGGCCTACCGTCCTGCCGCAGCCCGATATTGCACTATGGCCCGAAGTCATGCTGGAGCAGACCGACGGATTGGTGCGCAAAGTCGATCTTGATCAGCTGACACGGGCTGACGTTGCAACCTGGAAAGCAGGCGACACACTTCTGCTGTCGGGACGCCTGTTGACGGGGCGGGATGCCGCCCATCAGCGCATGATCACCATGCTGGACCGTGGAGAAGCGCTGCCTGTCGCTCTCCGGAACCGCGCGATCTATTATGTTGGCCCCGTGGACGCGGCGGCTGGCGAGGTGGTCGGGCCTGCCGGGCCAACGACGGCCACGCGCATGGACCGCTTCACGGAACAGCTGCTGGCGCGGACGGGCCTTCTCGTGATGATCGGCAAGGCTGAGCGTGGGCCCGCTGCCATCGCCGCCATTGCCCGCCATGGTGCGGCGTCGCTTATCGCTGTGGGCGGCGCGGCCTATCTTGTGTCCAAGGCGATCCGTTCGTCGCGTGTCCTCGCCTTCGAGGATCTTGGCATGGAGGCGATACGGGAGTTCGTGGTTGAGGCTATGCCCGTGACAGTTGCTGTTGATGCGGGCGGCACCTCCATCCACACGCTGGGACCGTCGCTGTGGCGAAGATAGGCGCTACTGCACTGTTACGCCTGCTGCCTTGATGATGGGCGTCCAGCGCTCGATCTCGGACGTGATGAATGCCTTCAGGCCATCCGGTGTCTGGAGCGTGAGGGAGGGAATGTCGGCACCGATTTCATCGAGCCTGGTCTTCATCGCAGGATCGGATAGCGCGGCACGCAGCGCTTTGTTCAGGCTGTCGAGCGCAGCCGCAGGTGTATCCTTCGGTGCAAACATGGCGTTCCACACAACGACCTTGAAATCCGGCACACCGGCTTCCGTGCTCGTCGGAACATCGGGAAGCACGGGCGCGCGCTTGTCTTGCGCCACCGCCAGCGTCTTGATCGTGCCACCTCTGGTCTGTGGCGCGACATTGACGCCCTGGTCGCAAAGATAGTCGACTTGGCCGCCCACGAGATCGTTCATGGCAGGTGCCGTGCCGCGATAGGGGATGCCGTTGGTCTTCACGCCGATGGTGGAATTGAACACCAGGCACGTCGTGTGGCTGACCGACCCGACGCCGGCATGGGCATTGTTAGCGGTGGCCTGGTTGGCTTTCAGCCAGGTCACAAGCTCGGCCAGCGTGTTGGCGGGATGCGATTTGCGGACATTGATGAAGATCGGATTGGTGTTGACCAGGCCAATATGGGCGAAGTCCTCAACCGGGCGATACTTGAGGTTTGGGTTCAAGGATACGGCGGCGGCGTGGGTTCCGGTATGGCCGATCAGGATGGTGTGTCCGTCAGGTGCAGAGGCCATGAGGCGCTGCCCCGCCAGCGTGCCTGCGGCGCCAACCGCATTCTCGATGATCACGGGCTGACCCAAGGTGCGGCTCATGTGCTCGCCGATCATGCGTCCCACTACATCGGTCGGGCCACCTGCCGCAAACGGGATGAGCATGATCACCGGTTTTGTGGGAAAAGCCTGGGCGATGGACGGCATGGTCGAAAGGGTGAGCGAAAACGCCAGGCACATGCCCGCAGCAGCTCTTTTCAGGAACGGTGTCATACTTGGCTCCTCCCAGAGCAGATGGATCGCTGGCCTTTGGGCGATGCTGGCCTTGGACCGGTTGACCCGGCGACAAAGCCACCATGAGAATGTCATATCGGCCCACCCACCCGCAAGGGCAATGTCGTGCGGGACATGCTTTACGGATTGCCTGAATGCGCCTTTCCTGTGGCTGGCTTGCCGTCATAACTGAACACATCTGGAGGCGACGATGTCTGCGCCCGTTTCAATGACCGCCGCAATCGCGGCTTTCGCCTGTGACAGAAGGAACGCTCCGGCCTCGGCACTGGCTGTCCTCAAGCTGTCGCTGCTGGATTGGTGCGCAGTTGGCCTGGCGGGGCGCGACGAGCCGGTGAGCCGCATTGTGCTGTCACTCATTCAAGAGGAGGGCGGCGCGGCGCAGGCCAGTGTTTTCGGCCAGTCCGGGCAGTTCCCCGCACGTGCCGCGGCGCTTGCCAATGGAACGATCTCGCACGCGCTCGATTATGACGACACGCATTTCAGCTATGTCGGCCATCCCAGCGTTGTGGTGTTTCCGGCGGCGCTTGCGGTCGCTGAGATGACAGGCGCTTCAGGGAACGACTTCATGGTCGCCGCTCTGCTGGGCATGGAGGCGGCCTGCCGCATCGGAGCATGGCTGGGGACCGGGCACTATCAGCACGGTTTCCATCAGACCGCGACATCAGGTGCCTTCGGAGCGGCTGTCGCCGCAGGACGATTGCTCGGGCTGGACCAGGAGCGAATGCGCCATGCGCTCGGCCTCACTGCAACACGTGCCTCTGGCCTCAAATCGCAGTTCGGCACCATGGGAAAGCCCTTCAACGCGGGCATCGCGGCGTCCAACGGCGTCGAGGCGGCGCTGCTTGCGAAATCGGGGTTCGTGTCTCGTCCTGACGGGCTTGAATGCGCACAGGGCTTCGCTGAGACCCATGCGGGGGAGGGGCATGACCCTGCCGCAATCCTGCGTGGACTGGGCGAGGATTTCTGGTTCGAGTCCGTACAGCACAAATTCCATGCCTGCTGCCATGGTCTGCACGCCTCGCTGGAAGCGCTGGCGTTGCTGCGCGGGCACTCCAGCTTCGACATTGCGTCGATTGACCATGTCTCGATAACCACCAATCCGCGCTGGCTTCGTGTCTGCGATATCAAGTCGCCGCAAACGGGACTGGAAGCCAAGTTCAGCTACACGCTCACCAGCGCCATGGCATTGGCGGGCTGGAAGACCGGCGCATTGGCGAGCTACAGCGATGTGGCGTGCGCCGATGCCGGGCTGATCGCCTTGCGCGACAAGGTCAGGGTGGCAGGCGATGCGTCCGTGAGCGACACGCAGTCCCATGTCACGCTGGCCCTGCGCAACGGCGCATCTGTCGTGCAATCGTTCGATCTCGATGCAGCCCTTCCCCTGTTCCAACGCAAGGCGAAGGTCAGCACAAAGGCG
>JANNEO010000085.1:0-4313 GCA_031378805.1 Hyphomicrobiales bacterium | reverse complement strand
ATGTCGTGGAACTTCGGATCCGGAATGATCTCGCGCTTTTCTGCGCTATGGCGACGTGACATAAGCTCAGCCTCTCAATTACTTCGGACGCTTCGCGCCGTACTTCGAACGGCGCTGCTTGCGGTCCTTGACGCCCTGCGTATCGAGAACGCCGCGCAGGATGTGATAACGAACGCCGGGAAGATCCTTCACGCGGCCGCCGCGGATCATCACCACGGAGTGCTCCTGAAGATTATGTCCCTCGCCGGGAATGTAACCAATGACCTCGAAGCCATTCACGAGGCGGACCTTGGCCACCTTGCGTAGAGCCGAGTTCGGCTTCTTAGGGGTCGTCGTGTAAACGCGTGTGCAAACGCCACGCTTCTGAGGATTTTCCTGCAGAGCGGGTGTCTTCTTGCGGGCCACCAGCGGTGAGCGGGGCTTGCGGATCAGCTGGCTGATCGTTGGCATAAGGTCGACCTTCAAACTTGGAGCTCGATGTCCTTGGGGTGCAAACCCCGTGAACGGCGAAAACGTACCCCCCATCGCCAGAATAGCGAAGCGAAGCAAGCGCCGCGGATGATGAACATCCATGGCGCTTTCGAAACCAGAGGATGGAAAAGCTTTCGCCTCACCATCATGAAACCCAGCAGGACTTCCAGAAGTCACGTGAGCATGGCAACGTTTGAGCCGGAAAACTCCCGAACTGAGACATTCGGAAAAACCATTGGCTCACGGCTTGCCGAGAGTGAGCGTCAACTACACGGGCGACTCGGGATCGTCAAGAGTCATTCCGCATGACGAACCGTGCAAAATTCACCGCTCAATCCTGCGGAAAATGAGGGACGCATTCGTGCCGCCGAAACCAAAGGAATTGGACAGCGCCACGTTGATCTCGCGCTTGCGCGCAACGTGCGGCACAAGGTCAAGCGCGGTTTTCACGGATGGATTGTCAAGGTTGAGCGTTGGTGGCGCAATCTGGTCGCGGATCGCCAATACCGAGAAGATGGCCTCGACCGAACCTGCGGCACCCAGCAAGTGGCCGATGGCTGATTTCGTCGAGGACATGGATATCTTGGCGGCATTCTCGCCGACCAGACGTTCGAATGCCTTGAGTTCGATCTCATCGCCCAGTGGGGTCGACGTCCCGTGGGCGTTGACATAATCAACGTCAGCCGCGGTCAGACCTGCACGCTTCAACGCCGCCGACATGCAGCGGAACGCTCCGTCTCCATCTTCAGAAGGCGATGTGATGTGGTGGGCATCACCGGACATGCCATATCCCGCCACCTCGGCATAGATCCTGGCACCACGACGTTTTGCGTGCTCGTATTCCTCGAGCACCACAATCCCGGCACCCTCCCCCATCACGAAGCCATCGCGGTCCTTGTCGTAAGGGCGCGAAGCACGCTTTGGCGTTTCATTGAAACCCGTCGACAAGGCGCGGCACGCGGCGAATCCGGCAATTGCCAGGCGGTTGAGGGGCGATTCAGCACCACCAGCAACCATGACATCGGCATCACCCAGTGCCACCAGGCGAGCAGCATCGCCAATGGCGTGCGCCCCGGTCGAACAGGCCGTCACCACGGCGTGGTTAGGCCCCTTCAGACCGTGTTCAATCGACACATATCCAGACGCCAGGTTGATCAGACGACCGGGGATGAAAAAAGGTGAAATGCGCCGCGGACCCTTTTCTTTCAGCGTCACTGTCGCATCATAAATGCCACCAAGCCCCCCGATACCCGAGCCGATCAGCACGCCGCTGGCGCATTGATCTTCATATGTCGTGGGTGCCCAATCAGCATCACGAAGCGCTTGCTTGGCGGCAGCCATGGCATAGACGATGAACTCGTCGACCTTGCGCTGCTCCTTCGGCTCCATCCAGTCATCAGGATTATAGGCCCCTTCGCCCTCACGGGGGATGAAGGCAGCCACTTTTGCGGGCATGTCCGATACATCGAACTCACGTATTTCACGCAAGCCGCTGTCGCCTGCCGTGATCCGAGACCACGTCTGTTCCACACCGCAACCCAACGGCGTGACCATCCCAAGACCCGTGACGACAACCCGACGCATCATGCCCTGCCAGCAGCCCGCAGGCCGCTGTCAATCAAGCGGTGTTCTTGCCGATGAACTTGACGGCGTCACCGACGGTGACAATCGTCTCGGCGGCGTCATCAGGAATTTCGACGCCAAATTCTTCTTCAAACGCCATGACCAGCTCGACGGTGTCGAGGCTGTCCGCACCAAGATCATCGATGAAGTTGGCACCTTCGACTACCTTGTCGGCTTCCACGCCGAGGTGCTCGACAACGATTTTCTTCACCCGTTCAGCGATGTCGCTCATGGATCAGTCCTTGTAATGTCAGAACGCTTGTTCGCGCGCCCTTCGGGTTATGAACCGCTTGCGCCAATCTCACAAGATCAGGCACGGCGGACGCCCTGCCAGAGTGGACCGGACGGGCGCATTCTCATGGTTGGATCGGGCCGGAAAGTCAACGATGAACTCGCACCCCTCCGGCGAATTGCGTTGCTCTCCACGCCGACCAGAAGCCAATCCGCAACAAAAATTTAGCATTTATTTTCATAGCCTTAGGAGAAGTACTGGAATCACGCAACCAAGCATCCGAATCAACACTTGAACTGCGCTGTTGCGCATCAAGACAATGACCCGCGAGCGCGGGCTTATTCTCCTGTGCGAAAAACAAAAAAAGCCCGGCCAGATCGGCCGGGCTTTTTGTATCATGCGTCGAAGGTCACTCTGCAGCAGGCAGTGCCATCGGCACGTCGGCATTGGCTGCATTGGTCTCAGTGGCTTTCTGCGCCAGGATCAGGTCATCGCGGCGTGTCGCAATCTCGCGGATGCGGCTCATCATCTGGCCAGTACCGGCAGGGATGAGACGTCCCACGATCACGTTTTCCTTCAGACCCATCAGGGTATCAGCCTTGCCATTGACCGCTGCTTCCGTAAGGACGCGCGTGGTTTCCTGAAAGGATGCAGCCGAGATGAACGAGCGCGTCTGCAAGCTGGCCTTGGTGATGCCCAGCAGTACCGGCACGCCGACCGCAGGCTTCTTGCCTTCTTCCACTAGACGCAGGTTGATCTCCTCCAGCTCGGTGCCATCGATGATATCCTGCGTCAGCAGGTCGCTGTCGCCGGAATCGGTGATTTCCACCTTCTGGAGCATCTGACGGACAATCACCTCGATGTGCTTGTCGTTGATCGTCACGCCCTGCAGGCGATACACTTCCTGGATTTCGTTGACGAGGAAGGCTGCAAGCTCTTCCACGCCCTTGATCGCCAGGATGTCATGCGGCGCGGGCGAACCATCCACGATGAAGTCGCCCTTTTCCACGTGATCGCCGTCCTGCAGGTAGATATGCTTGCCCTTGGGGATCAAATACTCGACCGGTTCGGCACCAGCTTCGTCTGGAGTGATCGTCAGGCGGCGCTTGTTCTTGTAGTCCCGACCGAACTGGATGATGCCGGAGATTTCCGCGATGACGGCGGCTTCCTTCGGACGACGGGCCTCGAACAGTTCCGCCACGCGCGGCAGACCGCCCGTGATGTCGCGTGTCTTGGCGCTTTCCAGTGGAATACGAGCCAGTGTGTCACCGGCCCGGATTTTTTCGCCCGGATTGGCAGCAATGACGGCTTCGACAGGCAGCATGTAGCGGGCATCCCCACCACGGGCGAGCTTGAGCACCTTGCCGTCCTTGTCCTTCATCACCATCGCGGGCTTAAGATCGGCCGAGCGGGTGTTGGTCCGCCAGTCCGTGACAACGCGCTTTGAGATGCCCGTCGCTTCGTCCGTCGTCTCCGACAAGGATGATCCCTCGTAGAGATCCTCGTAGCCGACCAGACCATCGACCTCGGTCAGCACAGGACGGGTATAGGGATCCCATTCCGCGATACGCTGGCCGCGCTTGATCGTGTCTCCCTCGTCCACCCGGAGTTTTGCGCCGTACTGGATGCGGTGAACGGCACGCTCGGCGCCATCGGGACCAATGATGATGATCGCAACGTTGCGGCCGATGGCGACAAGATCGCCATCGGTGTTTTTCGCCACGGCGCGGTCGCGCATCTTGATTGTACCCTCAAAGCTGGAATCCAGCGTAGAGTTCTCCGAGATCTGCGCGGCACCGCCAATGTGAAAGGTGCGCATGGTCAGCTGCGTGCCAGGCTCGCCAATGGACTGCGCGGCGATGACACCGACAGCCTCACCGATATTGACAGGGGTACCACGGGCCAGATCACGCCCGTAGCAGGTGCCGCAGACACCGCTGGCCGCCTCGCAAGTCAGCACCGAGCGGATCTTCACCTCCTGGATGCC
>JANNEO010000082.1:0-22991 GCA_031378805.1 Hyphomicrobiales bacterium | reverse complement strand
ATCAGACGCATTCGGATCCGTCAGAGCTTCCAACGCATTCTGCGGAGGCTTGGGCAAGGCAGGCTTCGCCTCAAACTCCTCATGCCGCATCAGGACATAGCTCGGCTTGCCCCGCTCGGTGATGATCACCGGGCCGTCCTTGGCCGCGCGCTTGGCCCGGCTGACATGCTGGTTGAATTCGCGGGATGTCATGGTTGATGTGCGCATGGGGCCTCCGTCAATGTAGGATCAATCCTACATTGAATTGCCGCATCAAGGAAGCCGCCGCCTAACCCCAGCGGTGAAGCTCCGCGCCGTGCCGCTTCAGCCACGCCTCGGCTCGCTCGTAGTCCGGAAAGATCGAGGCCACGACACGCCAGTATCGTGTCGAATGGTTCATTTCCACCCGATGCGCCACCTCATGGGCGGCAAGATAATCCAGCACGAAGGGCGGTGCCAGGATCATGCGCCAGGAGAAGGACAGCGAGCCGTCGGCGGCGCAGGAACCCCAACGGCTGACCGTGTCCTTGATTGCAATCCTCTTGATGCTGACGCCCAGTTTTGCCGCGTGACGGTGGGCAGCTTCATCGATGTCCTTGCGGGCCTCGCGCTTGAGCAGATCCCGCACGCGACGGGGCATGAAGGACGCCTCCCCGGCGACAGCGATCACCGGATGTCCGTCCGCACCACTCTCGGTCCAGGCGCCGCCGCGACTTGCGGGCCGATGGGCGATGACGTGCGGCACACCCCGCAGAGGCACCAATGCACCGGGCGTGAAATCCACCATGTCGGGCAATTTCTGAAAACGGGCAGCCAACCAGCCGCCGTGCCGGGCCGCGAAATCCTTGGCCATGGCCATGCTGCCGCGTGACGGCATGGTCAGCACAGCTTCGCGCGTCGCTGTCTTGACGCGCAACGTGTAGCGCCGGGCCTGGGCGGTCCGGCGGATGATCACGGGGTAGACGAGCCCCAGGTGATGGACTTCGATCCTCTCCTCACGGGGGGGATCAATCAGCCTCAGGATGCGCTGCAGCATGAAGGCAATATAGGGTGATTCGCGCGAGCGTCACTCCGCCGCGTAGCGCGTGCTGACCATGGTCGGCTTCGATCGCGCCTTCGCAACAGTCACAGTATTGTTCTTCGCCATGAAGCCCTTGATGGCGGGCGCGATGTCCTTGCGGAAGCGCGAGCCATTGAACACGCCGTAGTGCCCCACGTCCTTCTGCAGGTGATAGAGCTGCTTCTCCTTGGGCAGGTTGACGCACAGGTCATGCGTCGCCTTGGTTTGGCCCACGCCTGAGATATCGTCGTTCTCGCCCTCAACCGTCATCAGGGCGCAGCGGCGGATCGCTTTAAGGTCGACCGGCGTGCCCCGATGCGTCAGCGTGCCCTTGGGCAGGGCGTGCTTGACGAACACGGCATCGACGGTCTGCAGGTAGAACTCGGCGGTCAGGTCCATCACGGCCAGATACTCATCGTAGAAATCGGCCTGCCGCTCGGCTGAATCGCCATCGCCGCGCACCAGATGTCTGAACATGTCCCAATGTGCGGTCATGTGGCGATCCATGTTCATCGCCATGAAACCGGAGAGCTGCAGGAAGCCTGGATAGACATCCCGGTAGAAGCCGGGATTGGGGAACGGCACCTTGATGACGCAATTCTTCTGGAACCAGTCGATGCCACGCTCTTCCGCCAGCTTGTTGACGGCTGTCGGGCTTTTGCGCGTATCGATAGGACCGCCCATCAGCGTCATGGACAGCGGAATCGACGGGCTGTCCTTGGCCTCCATCAGCGCCACGGCGGCAGCGACCGGCACGGAGGGCTGGCAAACCGCCATGACATGCACGTCAGGGCCGAGCAGCTCGAAAAGCTCGATCATGTAATCGATGTAATCGTTGAGGTCGAAATGCCCGTCGGTGAGCGGCACCTTGCGCGCATCGATCCAGTCCGTGATGTAGACCTCGTGGGTGGGCAGGAATGCCTCGACCGTGCCCCGCAGCAGCGTGGCATAATGACCGGACATTGGTGCCACGATCAGCACCTTGGGCTGGGCGGCGCGCTTGGGAAACAGTGCGCGGTCGAAATGGATGAGCTGACAGAACGGCTTGCGCCAGATGATGCGCTCGGTCACGGCGACTTCGCGGCCATCCACAACCGTCAAGGGCAGGGCGAAGGCCGGCTTGCCGTAACGGCGCGTGGCCCTCTCGAACATTTCCGCCGATGCCGCCATCGTCCGGCCCACCTGCGTGTGCGTCAGCGGATTGGCCGGATTGGTGTAGAACATATGGGTTGCATCAGCCATGGCGCGGGCTGGTGCCATCGCCAGGAAGGTTGATTCATAGAAGAAATACAGGCTGCGATTCATTCAGAAGTGCCCCGTGCCATGGTTCAGTCAGCCCGTTGGCTGGCTCTGACGTGCCGGACCTTGCTTTCCCTGTGGTGCAGGGATGGTCCGGTCGAGTTCTCTTTGTTGCAGTGCAAACTACTGGTTTTCAACCCCAGATACAACCACATAGCCCATTAAGGGGTTCTTACGTAGGGGCGAGGGACGAGCGGCAGCGCCCTCAGGGACGGGCTGGCCCATGTCCATGCCATTCCCGCCAGGCCAGGAGTGCGATCAGGCCGGCGGCGTGGAGATTGAGCGCCGCTATGCCCATACCGACGATCACATCAGGCCAGACAGAGGTCCAGAACGCGGTCACCACCGCCGCCAGCACGATCGCTATGTTGGCAATGGCATCGTTGCGGGTGGAGAGCCACACGCCCTGATGCGCCGAATCGCCCTTGCGATGCGGCAGCAGGATGAAGGCGCAATAAACATTGACCGCCAGCGCGAGCAGGCCAATCGCGCCCATGGGGAGCGGGTCGGGCGGCAAGCCTTCCATGAGCTGGTTGATGGTCTTCCAGGCGATCCACACGCCAGGCACGAACATCAGGAACGCCGTCATCGCTCCGAAGACGGCCCGGGGGCGATGCCCGAGGCCAATCAGAGCGATGGCAATGATATAGGTGACGGCGTCTTCCAGAAAATCGATGGCATCTGCCATGAGCGAAATGGAATTGGCATAGAGGGCGCCACCGACCTCGACGAAGACCATGACGAAATTCAGCACGGCAGCGACAATGAGTGCCTTGCGGTAGGACATCGGCGTGGCATCGAGCGAGGATTGAGAGGTCACTGTAAGGCCCTGATCACGGCTTGCGGCTGAAGAGATTCGCAGCCTACCATAGCGCAACATCAAAAATTGGGGAGATGTGGTCATGGCGAAGCGCTTGCAGGGAAAGATTGCGGTTGTTACCGCCGCGGGTCAAGGCATCGGCCGCGCCATCGCCGAGGCTTTCGTGGCCGAGGGCGCGACTGTCTATGCGACCGACCTCGACGTTGCCCTGCTCGATGGCCTGGCCAAAGCTAAAAAACGCAAGCTTGATGTTCGCTCCAGCCGGGCGGTGCAAGCGCTGGCGGAAAAGATTGGCTCCATCGACATTCTGGTCAATGCCGCCGGGTTCGTGCATCACGGCACGGTCATGGAGTGTTCCGACACGGATTGGGACTTCTCCTTCGACCTCAACGTCAAGTCGATGCACCGCACCATCCAGGCTTTCCTGCCCGGGATGCTGGAGCGGGCCAATGCCTCCGGGCGCTCGGCTTCCATAGTCAACATCGCATCGGGTGCTGGCTCGGTGCGCGGCATCCCCAACCGCTATGCTTACGGTGCAACCAAGGCGGCTGTGATCGGCCTGACCAAGGCGGTGGCGGCGGATTACATCAAGCGCGGCATCCGCGCCAACGCCGTCTGCCCCGGCACCATCCAGTCGCCGTCGCTGGATGGCCGCATCCGCGATCTGGCTACACTGACCAAGGTGACGGAGGCCCAGGCCAGACAAGCCTTCATCGACCGCCAGCCAATGGGACGGTTGGGTACAGCGGAAGAGATCGCCATGCTGGCGGTGTATCTGGCCAGCGACGAAGCGAGCTACACGACCGGGCAGATCCATCTGGCGGATGGCGGATTCGCTCTGTGAGGTAGTTTGCCCGAACAACCAAGTTGAAAACAAAAAAAGACCCGCCGAGGCGGGCCTTGTGAGTTTAGGGAGGCGTCAAACAAGTGGACAGGAGCCACTCGACCCAAAAACTTGGGGTAAATGCAGCGTATCAAGGAAACCCTAATCAAATATTAACGAGGGGGTTTTGTTCACTGTGTTGCCGGTATGTGGCGAGGTGTGGCGCAAAAGACGCAGGGTGTTGGGTTGGCGGGGGGGGTGCGTGCTTCAAGACGCCGCTTCGCGCAGCCCTACTCCGCCGCCTGCCGCACACTCTCCCGCGCGTGCAGCCAGCGCTCGGCCTCAAGTGCCGCCATGCAGCCCAATCCCGCCGCCGTCACGGCCTGACGGTAGACATCGTCAGCCACGTCTCCCGCCGCATAGACCCCTTCGATGTTGGTGGTCGTGGTGCCCGGCGTGGTCTGGATATAGCCGTTGGGACGCATGTCCACCTGCCCCTTGAACAGGTCTGAGGCCGGCACGTGGCCGATGGCGACAAAGAGGCCATGCACTTTCAGGTCGCTCAAACCGCCCGTCACGACGTTCTTCAGCCTGAGATGCGTCACGCCAAGCGGATTGTCTTCGCCGCAGATTTCATCCACCGCACTGTCCCACACGATCTTCACTTTGGGGTGCTTGAACAGCCGGTCCTGCAGGATGCGCTCGGCCTTCAGCTCGCGCCTGCGATGGATCAGCGTCACGCTGGCCGCGAGGTTGGCAAGATACAGCGCCTCCTCCACCGCGGAATTGCCGCCGCCCACCACTGCGACATCCTTGTTGCGATAGAAGAAACCGTCGCAGGTGGCACAGGCCGACACGCCAAAGCCCTTGAACTTTTCCTCCGATGGGATGCCCAGCCACTTGGCCTTGGCACCAGTCGCAATGATCAGCGCGTCACAGGTATAGGTCTGGTCGCCATCCCCCGTCAGGCGGAAGGGACGGCTCTTCAGGTCCACCGCTGTGATGTGGTCGGACACCATCTCGGTGCCGACATGCTCGGCCTGCGCCTTCATCTGCTCCATCAGCCACGGTCCTTGGATGGCGGTGGCGAAGCCGGGATAATTCTCGACATCGGTGGTGATCATCAACTGCCCCCCCGGCTCGAACCCAGAGATCAGCATCGGCTTCAGCATGGCACGCGCCGCATAGACCGCAGCAGTGTAGCCTGCGGGACCAGAGCCGACGATGATGACCTTGCGATGCTCGGTCTGATGGGATGTGGCAGACATGTGTGGCTCTCCGGAGCGCGTTTCAGCGGTACCGCGCGGCATAGGCTTTCGCCACGGCGCAGGCGATGACAGGCGTTGCATCTAGTGGCTCATACGACCATGTTTCAAGGGTCGTCGACAAGGGACGCACAGCTCCGTGGCGCTCAAGGCCGCTCACGAAGGCTGATATTTTCGTGTGCCCGCCCGATGGCGTGAACAGGTGGACCGGCGTGCCTGTCGCCGTCGCCTCCCCCAGCATGTTGACGCTGTCGGCCGTCACCACGAGGTGATCGGCATGGGCCAGAATGGCGAGGTAAGGGTTTTCGCCGTTGCCATCCCAGAAGAAACCGCCCGTTCCCCCGCACAACGCACACACGGCCTCCGCCAGCGCTGAGGGTGTACGGCGTGAGGGTGTGACGACAAGGTTGGCGCCGGTGCTGGCAATCCCCGTGAGCGCACCCACGAGGCTGGAAATATCGGCTGGCGTGAAGCGATGGTGCTGGCTGTCGCCACCCAGCAAAACACCGACAGTTGGTTTTCCCGTGCGCAGCCATTCTGGCTGCCTCCCCCGTGCATCGGACAGGCGCTCGGGCGAAATGCGATGCGGTGAGGTCAGCGTCACGGTGACGTTGTCTCCCCTCAGCCTGTCATGGGCCGGAACCCAGATGGCTTCCGCTGCAGCCACACCGGTGCTGGGGTCTTTCAGATAGACCGTCAGCACACGGCCTTGCCCCTCTTTCCGGATGCGCCGGAGATAGGCGACGGTGCGGCGGCCCGAGGCAATGACGATGTCCGGAAAGGGCGGCGCAATCGGGCTGCCTGCCTTGCCCGGTGCTTCGGCGGGGTCGATCGGCCCCCACGGCATGGCCAGGGCAAAGAGCTTGCGGGGCTTGATCCGCCTGATCTGAGCCACCAGTCCAAGGCGCTCGGTGACGCCAAGACACTGGGCTTCATCGCCGGCCTTGCCATCGCTCAGCACCCAGCAGGTTGCACCGGAAATGATCCGTCTTGCGTCATCAAGTTGCTGATCTTGCGCATGATATGTCACAGGAGGAATGCCATGCGCAGGATTGTGTCGCTCAGGGGTTTCGCTACAAGGGAAACACTGTCTATCACCGGAGATGCGGCTTGCGCCACCAGCTCGATACGATCGACCTCAAGATCCTTGCCGAATTGCAGGCAGATGGCAGCATCACCAACGTGGAACTCGCGCGTCGCGTCGGCATTTCCGCGCCTCCTTGCCTCAGGCGGGTGAAATCGCTCGAAACCGCAGGCCTGATCAAGGGGTACCGTGCCTTGCTCGACAGCCGCCAGCTTGGCTTTGGCGTGTCGTGCTTTGCCATGGTGCAGCTGAAAAGCACGACCAAGACCGAGATCGACGCCTTCGAAACCAGAATAAGGGCCTGGTCGGCGGTTCGAGAAAGCTGGACCCTTTCGGGCGATATCGACCTGATGCTGAAATGCGTCTTTCCGAACCTCGAAGCTTTTCAGGCTTTCGTCTCGGAGCTGACAGCACTCCCCAACCTTGCCTCCGTGCGCACGGCGCTGGCTCTTTCCAAAGTGAAGGACGAGCCGACGGTGCCGTTCAACGATCAAATTCAGACCTGATTCTGCGCAGAATTGGTTGTCTGCATCCAATTTGGAAACACCTGCACGTTAGAGTGGCCGGATAACCCTTGGGTCCGGAATATGTCGACTGCTGATCACCTTGGCGAAATGCCCACTGCCCCGCCTCTCGTTGCCACACGCGCGGTGCCATTGCTGTTTGCAGGCACCATATTCACGTCTGCCTTCTTGCTGTTCGGCGTGCAGCCGATGTTTACGAAAATGGTTCTGCCGACCCTTGGCGGCTCACCGGCGGTATGGTCGGCTGCGATGGTGTTTTTCCAGGCTTTGCTGCTGTTTGGCTATCTCTACGCCCATCTGTCCTCACGCTGGTTGAGTGCTTCACAAGCCTTGCTCGTGCATGTCATCCTGGTGCTGGCCGCCGCTTTGACCCTGCCGCTCGCCGTTTCGCAAAGCTTTGGCAATCCGTCGGGAACAGGCCAGAACCTGTGGCTGATTTCCGTTTTTGCCGTTTCGGTTGGCCTGCCGTTCCTCGTGCTGTCTGCGACCGCGCCCCTGCTTCAGGCCTGGTTTTCGCGGTCCGGGCACATCCGCTCCGGCAACCCCTATGCGCTTTATGTTGCGTCAAATCTCGGCAGCTTTACCGCCTTGCTGGCCTATCCTTTGATGATTGAACCGCTGCTCAGCCTGAAGTTGCAATCCACCCTCTGGACCTTGGTTTTTGGCATGGTTGGCCTTGCATTGGTGATATGTGGTGTCGTGTCGATCTGGCTGAGGAGCGTGTCTTCCCAGGCAGGACCGGAGATCACGAGCGCGCACCCTCTCGTGCGGCCATTGACCTGGAAGGAGCGTGGCGTCTGGACCCTCCTGGCTGCGGTACCATCCGGTCTTCTTGTGTCTGTCACCGCCCACTTGTCCACGGATGTGGCCTCCGGACCCCTCCTGTGGCTCTTGCCACTGGCGATCTTCATGCTGACCTTCATCCTGGCGTTTCGGGCTTCATCTGCGATTTCCGATACTTTCCTGGAATCGTCCTTCACGCGCGTTGCGCCATTCATCATCCTTTCCCTTGTCGGATTGGTGCTGCCCCTCTGGCTCCAGTTCGGGGCCCATCTCGGCGGATTGTTTCTCGCGGCCATGATCTGCCATCGCAGCCTGTATCAGCGCCGACCCGATCCGGCTCTTCTGACAGAATTCTATCTGTGGATGTCGTTTGGCGGAATGGTTGGAGGGCTTTTCGCCGGACTGATTGCCCCGCTCCTGTTCGATACCATCCTTGAGTATCGCATCCTGCTGATTGCCGCGCTGCTGTGTTTGCCCATGGTCAGCAACTCCCCTTCCCTGCGTCACCATCTGTGCTTTCTGGCCTTCGGCGTGTTGGTTGGAGTCTTCGTGATCTTCGCGGCACCGATCGTGGAAGCCTGGAATAGGCCAATTGCTCATGCCTTGTGCGTGGTGACAGGCGCAGCCTTTCTGGGAGTCATCATCTTCAACCGCTGGGGACCGATCGCCAACGCCAGTGCCGCATTTGCTGTTTTTCTCATCATGGCACCCATCGGCACAGCCAGACATGAACTCGCAACGCGGTCATTTTTCGGGATAAACTACGTCAAGAGGGATGACACGGGACAGGTCCGGCTTCTGGCCCACGGCTCAACCGTGCATGGAGCCTACCGATTCACCGACCTGGATGGAAAGCCGATGGCGGGCCTGCCCCAGCCGACGGTGTACTACCATGACGAAGGAGCGATCAACGTCGCCTTGCGGGCGGCTCGTGCCCGGCAGGGAGGCACACTGGGTCGCGTTGGCGTTATCGGACTTGGGGCTGGTGCGCTGGCCTGCCAATCGGTGGCCGATGAGAATTGGGTGTTCTTCGAAATCGACCAGGAGGTGGTCAAGCTGGCCCTGCGCGACGACCTCTTCCCCTTTGTCAAACGGTGTACGCCCCAGGCAAGGATCGTGATCGGCGACGGGCGTCTGATGCTGCAACAGGAAAACAGCCGATTTGACGTCATCATTCTCGACGCCTTCAGTTCAGACGCCGTTCCGGCTCACCTGCTCACCCGGGAAGCCTTCGCAATCTATGCGGAGACGCTCAATCCCGGCGGGACAATCATCGCACATGTCTCCAACCGCCACATGGACATCCGCAGCGTGGCGGAGGCCGCGGGGCTTGCTCAGGGCTTTGTTGTCGCTTCAATATCCGATCAACCGGATATGCAGCTGTCCAAGTCGATTGTTCAGATGGCCGCACCCAGCACCGTGGTCGCCATGTCCCTCGAGGAACATGTGCCCGCCACTTTGATTACAAACAAAGGCTGGGAAAAGCCCGAGGACAAGATCGCCAAGCTTTTATGGACGGATGACTACGCCAACATCATGGGCGCAATCATCCGGCGGCTCTGGTAGGCTTTCGGGCCTGTCCAGCGTGATTGCAGCCGCTAAATTTTTGCAGCCGCTAAATTTTCCTGGCGATCCAGTGAACGAAGCTTGAGCACAGTGCCTCAGTCCTGATCCTGGCATTGGCGACAGGAGCACCCACTGCTCCGAAATCCGGATTGGCGGAAACCAGCAGGGGAATTCTCTGTCCCGACACAATGGCTTCTCCCTCAAGTTGATCGAGGCCAGTGGTGCCATTGCCCCCGCGGTCATCTTCTGAAGTCCTTGTGGTCATGATGCTGGCGAGCCAGACCGACGTGGGGCGTATCACGAGGACAGGGGCGTTGCGCTGCCCGGCATTGACCCTTCCAGCAAAAACCTGGGGCAGCTTTGCAGCAAGGCAGGCCTGAAGGTCGCGCTTTGTCTCGAAGGCACCGGAGGGGATGCCGCTCATGTCGATCTGGATGCTGCGGAACACCGTCTGAGCGTGGCTTTCACCTGCAGAAAAAAGCTGCGTTCCAGCAATTGCAGCAAGCACCGCGGCAACGCGCAGGGCGTTAGCGAAAGGCGAGTCCTTCGATTTCATAGCTCTTTCCTCCACCTGGGGTGTTCACCTGCACGGAATCGCCTTTCCGTTTGCCGATCAGGGCGCGGGCGATTGGTGACGAGATCGAAACCTTGCCGGACTTCACATCCGCCTCCATGTCGCCGACAATCTGGTAGGTCTTCTTCTCCTCCGTGGCCTCGTCGATCAGCGACACTGTCGCACCAAACTTGATGGTATCGCCACTGAGCTTTGAAGCATCGATCACATCCGCACGACCAAGCTTGTCTTCCAACTCGGCGACGCGTCCTTCATTCATCGATTGCGCCTCTTTCGCCGCGGAATATTCCGCGTTTTCAGAGAGATCGCCATGCGCACGGGCTTCCTGGATGGCCAGGATGATGCGCGGACGCTCCTCGGCCTGCCGGAATTTCAGTTCCTTCTCCAGCGCCGCGAATCCGGCGATGGTCATGGGCACTTTGTCCATAGGGGGGCTCCCCATCAAAAGAAGTCCGCAGTCCGGGGACAAACCCGGCATACGGATCAGAAAAACATGTTTGGGTGCGGCTGAACGCCCCTCCACACCGAGGGAAAGACGCAGGATTTCTGAAACCCTCTATCCTTGGCAACAGCCACTGTCTTTCCCCCGATGAGAGAAAAAGCAGATGCCAGTACCGCCATCAGAGAGTGGGGTATCGGAAAGGAAATCGCAAGTGCCGCAGTGCAGCCTCAACAGTGTTGAGCCTGCAAGCCTGCCTTGGCGGTCAAGAAACCTTGCTGAAATAATCCTGCAGCGGCTTCACCCTGAGGTCACCCGCCAGATACGCCTTGATCCCTTCCGCTGCCGCAATGGAGCCTGCTAGCGTCGTGTAATACGGCGTCTTCTGCAACAGGGCCGCCCGGCGCAAGGAACGGCTGTCCGCCAATGCTTGTGCCCCGTACGTCGTGTTGAAGACTAGCTGGATATCGCCGTTCTTGATGGCATCGACAATGTGCGGACGGCCCTCGGACACCTTGTTGATTCGCTCGGTCGGCACGCCCTTTTCCTCGAGATAACGCTGCGTGCCACCGGTGGCGGTGATGCGGAAGCCCAGATCGACCAACATGCGGATGGAGGGTAGCAGCCGATCCTTGTCGTCATCCTTGATCGAGACGAAGACCTTGCCGCCTGATGGCACCTTGGCACCGGCCCCAAGCTGGCTCTTGGCGAAAGCCACGCCGAACGATTCATCAAGGCCGATGACCTCGCCAGTCGAGCGCATTTCCGGGCCCAGCACCGTATCGACGCCCTGAAAGCGCGCGAAGGGAAAGACCGATTCCTTGACGCCCACATGCTTGAGCACCTTGGGCTTGAGCTGGAAGCTGGCAAGCTTCTCGCCCGCCATCACGCGCGCAGCAATCTTGGCGAAGGGCTCGCCCATCACCTTGGCGACAAACGGCACAGTGCGCGAGGCGCGGGGATTGACCTCGAGCACATAGATCACGCCGTCCTGGATGGCGTATTGCACGTTCATCAGGCCGCCGACCTCCAGCGCCAGGGCCATCGCCTTGGTCTGACGTTCCAGCTCGGCAAGCGTCTCCTTTGAGAGGGAGCGGGGCGGCAGGGAACAGGCGCTGTCACCCGAATGAATGCCCGCTTCCTCGATATGCTCCATGATGCCCGCGATGAAGGCATCCGTGCCATCCGCGAGGCAATCCACATCCACTTCCACCGCATCCGAGAGGTAGCGATCAAACAGGATCGGGTTCTTGTCGAGCAGGCTGTTGATCTGGCCCGTCTTGTCGTTGGGATAGCGCTGCTTGATCTCTGAGGTCACGAGACCCGGAAGAGTGCCCAGCAGGTAGTCATCGAACTCCGTCTGGTCACGCACGATGGCCATGGCACGGCCACCAAGCACGTAGGAGGGCCGCACGACGAAGGGGAAACCGAGATCACCGCCGACGCGTCGGGCCTGTTCCACCGAATAGGCAATGCCGTTTTCGGGCTGCTTGAGTTTCAGCTTGTCCAGCAAGCGCTTGAAGCGATCACGGTCTTCCGCCAGGTCGATGGCATCGGGAGATGTGCCCAGAATGGGAACATTCGCCTCTTCCAGAGCCCGCGCCAGTTTCAGTGGCGTCTGGCCGCCGAACTGCACGATGACGCCGTGGAAGGTGCCTTTAGAACGCTCGGTCTCGATGATCTCCAGAACGTCCTCCTCTGTCAGAGGCTCGAAATACAGCCGGTCAGAGGTGTCATAGTCGGTGGAGACAGTCTCAGGATTGCAATTGACCATGATGGTCTCGTAGCCAGCATCGGTCAGCGCAAAACAGGCATGGCAGCAGCAATAATCGAACTCGATACCCTGGCCGATGCGGTTGGGACCGCCGCCCAGGATCATGATCTTCTTCTTGTCCGTCGGGCGGGCTTCATCGGCCTGTGCGCCAGCAAAATCGGGCTGATAGGTCGAGTACATATAGGCCGTTGGCGTGGCGAATTCCGCCGCGCAGGTGTCGATCCGCTTGTAGACCGGACGTACGCCCAAACCTCGGCGCAAGGCCCTGATCTCACCCTCACTCCTGCCGGTGAGCGAACCCAGCCGCGAATCCGAAAACCCCGCGGCTTTCAACTGACGAAACGCACCTGGCGTCGTCGGCAGCCCATGCGCCTTCACTTTGTTCTCGAGATCGATGATGCCTTGCAACTGCTCGATGAACCAGGGGTCGATCTTGCAGAACTGATGCACTTCCTCGTGGCTGATGCCCATGCGCAGCGCCTGCCCGACCTTGAGAAGGCGGTCCTGCGTCGGCGTGCCGAGGGCCGCGCGCACCGCGTTGCGATCTTCGTCACGGCCTTTGCCCATGCCCTCGATCTCGATCTCGTCCAGGCCGGTCAGGCCGGTTTCGAGCGAGCGGAGCGCCTTCTGCAAGGATTCCTGGAAGGTGCGGCCGATGGCCATGGCTTCGCCCACAGACTTCATCGAGGTTGTCAGCACCGGATCGGCACCGGGAAATTTCTCGAAAGCGAAGCGCGGAATCTTGGTGACAACGTAGTCGATCGTCGGCTCGAAGGACGCCGGTGTTGCACCCCCCGTGATGTCGTTGGCGATCTCGTCCATGGTGTAGCCGACGGCAAGCTTGGCCGCGACCTTGGCGATGGGAAATCCTGTCGCCTTGGAGGCCAGCGCCGACGAACGCGACACGCGCGGGTTCATCTCGATCACGATCATCCGCCCATCGGCAGGGTTGACCGCAAACTGCACGTTGGAACCGCCAGTCTCGACGCCGATCTCGCGCAACACCGCGAGCGAGGCATCCCGCATCACCTGATATTCCTTGTCCGTCAGCGTCAGGGCAGGAGCGACCGTGATCGAATCGCCGGTATGCACGCCCATCGGATCGATGTTCTCGATGGAGCAGACGATGATGCAATTGTCCGCCTTGTCGCGCACCACCTCCATCTCGTATTCCTTCCAGCCCAGCACGCTCTCCTCGATCAGGACGGTGTTGGTCGGCGACGCATCGATGCCGCGCTCGACAATATCGATGAACTCCGCCTTGTTGTAGGCGATGCCGCCACCCGTGCCACCCATGGTGAAGGAGGGGCGGATGATGGTCGGCAAGCCGACATGGTCGAGGGCCCTCAGGGCATCGGCTAGATTGTTGACCTGCTCGGATTTCGGTGTCTCAAGGCCAATCTTCGTCATGGCATCGCGGAAGCGCAGCCGGTCCTCGGCCTTGTCGATCGCATCGGCCGTGGCCCCGATCATCTCGATGCCATGCTTTTCCAGGACGCCCATCTGCTCCAGCGCCAGCGCGCAGTTCAAGGCGGTCTGGCCACCCATGGTCGGCAGCAGGGCAAAAACCGTGCCCTTAGGCACATTGGCCTTTTCCTTCTCGATGATCTTGGCGACGACTTCTGGCGTGATCGGCTCCACATAGGTGGCATCCGCCAATTCCGGATCTGTCATGATCGTGGCGGGATTGGAATTGACCAGGACGATGCGATAGCCCTCGGCCTTGAGCGCCTTCACGGCCTGTGTGCCGGAATAATCGAACTCGCAGGCCTGGCCGATGATGATCGGGCCTGCGCCGATGATCAGGATGGTCGAAATATCTGTGCGTTTGGGCATAGGGTCACGATGGTTGCGCGGCATGATCCCGGTCCGCAAGAAGCGTCCGGCGAAATGCTCACGTCAGTGAATGGCTAAGCGAGTGCTATAGACGGGGCTTTTGCGAGGGGGAAGCGCAAAAGACTCATGATCCCGCAACAAATCACGGCTATTGAACAGGCATGACCAAACCCGCATCGCAGCCTGGCGGATTGATTGCGCAACTCCTCGCCTTCACCGGAGTCGGCATCGTCGCGGCCATTGTTCACTACGGCCTGTTGGTGGGCCTGGTGGAGCTTGCGGGCTGGCGTGCCGTGCCAGCGACACTGGTGGGGTATGTCGGCGGCGGCATCGTGTCCTACTGGCTGAACCGCACACACACCTATCGCAGCCAGCGTCCGCATGACGAGGCGGGCTGGCGTTTCGCCGTGGTGGCCGCTGTGGGCTTCGGGATCACCTTTGGCGTGATGCATGTGCTGGTGGAGCGGCTGATGCTGCCCTACCTCCCCGCACAGATCGCCACGACGCTTGTTGTGCTGGCCTGGAGCTTCCTGGCGCACAAGCACTGGAGTTTTGGCAGAAACTAGCAATCCCGGAAGCGGCCAACCGGTGTGCCTGCCACGCCCAACTCACCGACCAGCAATCCACCGGAATGCGGCCATTGCGCCAGATCGGTCTGCGGACCCATGGAGCGCAGGCTGGTAACGAACACGGTGCGCAGGTCCGGCCCGCCAAAGCACGGCATCGTGGGGTGCGGCATGGCAAGCGCCACATGGCTGACCAGGTTTCCTTGCATGTCCCAGCGGTTCAGGCGACCGGCAGAAACACCGGCTGACCAATAGAACCCCTCGGCATCGAACGCGCCGCCATCCGGGCGTCCCACGTCATTGCCCGGCCTGGCGATGCGGCGGCGGTTGGCGATGGCACCCGTTGCAGGATCGAAATCCCAGGCATCGATGGCGGGAACACTTGAATCCGTGTGAATCATGGTTCGCCCATCGGAAGACCAGCCCAGGCCATTGGACACGATGACATCGCCGAACTGTTTCACGGCCCCCGCCATCGTCACCCGATAGAGTGCGCCCGTGGCCTGCCGGGGGCTGCGCTCATCCATCGACCCCACCCAGAAGGCTCCGTCCGGCCCGACCTTGCCATCGTTCAGCCGGTTCATGACGATGTCAGCCTCGATTGTTGCGACCCAGTCGAAACGGTCTGACCCTGGGTCATGCAGGAAGACACCATCCTCCAGGCCCAGGATCAGCCGTCCGCTTTCGCACAGGCCGAGCGATCCGAGCCGCCGCGGCATCGGGAAGGCCGTGACCTTGCGACCGGGCCAATCCATCCTGAAAAGCAGCTTGGCGGGAATATCCGTCCACCACAGGCATTGGCGGCGGTCGTCCCACGTCGGCCCTTCACCAACCCCGTTCCTGCCGTCAACAACGAGTTCGAATTCGACCATTACCGTCTCGTTCCTCATCCGCGTGCGCTGCTCCCAATTACGCAGTCACTGCCTGATTGCCAACGGCCATTGTTTCGCCGAATACTGGGGATGGAAGTCCTGAACGTTCAGGAAAGATTTTTCATGCGCCATCCGTTCCTTGCCATCATTGCTGTCGTGCTTGCCATCGTGGGCTTCAGCGCACTTGGCTACTATATCGCCACGTTGCCGACGACACTGCGCGTGGCTGTCGGGCCTGTCACAAACGAGAATGTCCGGATTGTCTCCGCTGCCGTGCAGACCTTGCAGCGTGAACGTGAGGCTTTCCGCCTGCGGTTGGTCATCACGGAAGGGTCAGTGCAAAGTTCAGCGGCCCTCGATGCCGGAAAGGTTGACCTGGCAGTGGTCCGTACCGACAGCGCCTTTCCACGCAACGGAGCCACCGTGGCGGTCATGCATGTTGACCATGCGGTTCTGGTGGCACCGGGTGAAAACGGCGTGGTACAGCTCGCGGACCTGAGAGGAAAGGGCGTGGCGGTTGCCCGGGACAATGCACCCAACATCCGCCTGCTGAAGCTGCTGGCGGCGCAGGCCGGGCTTGATGAGCAGGATTTCCGGATCGAATCGATCCGGTTCCAGGATCTGCGCAGCGCGCTTGACCAGGGGAAAATCCACGCGGTCTTTTCCGTCGGCCCGACATCGGGCCGATTGCTTTTCGATGTGGTCAATCTCGTGACAGAGGCAGGCAAGGGCAGCGTGACCTTCGTGCCCATCCCCGAAACCAGCGCCATCGAGCAGCGCAATCCGCTGATCGAGGCCGACACGCTGGTGCGCGGACTTTTCGGCGGACCTGTCCCCAGGCCCGAGAAAGACACGCCCACCGTCACCGTTTCGCACCAGCTCCTGGCCTCCAAGACCCTGTCGGATGCGCAGGTGTCGGACTTTACGCGCATCATCCTCAACGCCAAGGCGCAGATGGCAACGGAAGCTCCTCTCGCCTCGCGGATGGAAGCGCCCGACCAGGAGAAGGCCAGCCCCATCCCCATCCATCCCGGCACGATCACCTATATTGACGGCCAGACCACGACCTTCCTCGAACGTTACGGAGACTGGTTCTATATCGGCCTGATGGGCCTGGGTCTGGGCGGCTCCGCCGTTGCCGGCTACTTCAGCTATGCTGCGGCAAGAACGCGCGAAGGCGTACTCGCCTTGTTGTCCGAGCTGGAGGGCCTGATCGCGGGCGTTCCCCACGCCACGGATATCTCCGCGCTTGATGGCTCGCAGGCCAGCATCGATACCATCTTCAACAAGACGATGCGCGCTGCCATGGCGAATGACATCGATGCAGCGGCGATGACGGCCTTCACCATGGCTTTCGCCAAGGCCCGCGATACGATCCATGACCGCAAGAAGGAACTCTCCGATATCAGCTGATGACCTGGTCAGGATGCAGGCTCAGATAGCGGTCCATGCCAGCGGCCGCGGCCGCACCCGTGGCGAAGCAGGCTTGCAGCAGATAACCGCCCGTTGGCGCTTCCCAATCCAGCATTTCACCCGCGGCGAAGACCCCCGGAAGGCGGCGCAGCATCAAGCTGCCGTCGAGTTCCTCCCAGGCAATGCCTCCAGCCGTGGAGATGGCGCGTTCGATTGGGCGAATGCCCTTGATCTTGATGGGAATAGCCTTGATGAGCGCGGCCAGTGCGGCGGCTGACAAGCGCGTTGCATCGCGTTGCGCCTCGTGGATCAGGCCGATGGCGACGGGTGGCAACGCGATTTGCTTGCGCAGGCGATTCGAGAAACTCTCGCCCTTGTGGAGAGGTGCGAGTTTGGCAGCCAACGCATCGATGGCAAAATCCGGCTTGAGGTCGATGCTGACGAGCGCCTCGCCATCACGCATCACGGCATCACGGATGGCGGCTGACAGCGCATAGACCACGCCGCCCTCAAGGCCCTCCTCGGTGATCATCGCCTCTCCGCGCAGGCTTTCCCCGTTGAAGCCAAGAGCGATCCGCTTAAGCGGAACACCGGCGAAGCGACCTTTCAGGATGGGCGACCACGCCACGGTGAACCCGCAATTGGCGGGCCGCAAGGGTGTGATGGTGATCCCTCGCCCCGCCAGCAGTGGCACCCAGCCCCCATCGGAGCCAAGCCTTGGCCAGCTCGCGCCGCCGAGCGCGAGAAGCGTGGCGTCTGGCCTGAACGCGACCGGTCCCTCCGCCGTCTGGAACATCAAGGCACCGGTTGCGCTCCAGCCCGTCCAGAGATGACCGGTGCGCAAGGTGACACCCGCCGCGCCAAGCCGTCGTAGCCAGGCCCGCAGCAATGGCGAAGCCTTGAAGGATTTTGGAAAAACGCGCCCGCTCGACCCAACGAAGGTCTCTTCACCCAGGCCATGCGACCAGCGCCGCAAGGCCTCAGGGTCAAGCGCCGCGATCAGCGGTGTCAGGTTCGCTTCCCTCCCGCCATACCGCTTGAGAAAAACCTCCAGCGGCTCGCCATGGGTGAGATTCAGCCCACCCCGTCCAGCCAGCAGGAACTTGCGCCCGACGGACGGCATCCGCTCGAACACGGTGACGGCATGGCCCAGAGCACTCATAGATTCCGCTGCTGCCAGACCCGCAGGCCCGCCGCCGATGATTGCGATGCCTGCCATGACGGCGGCCCTGCGATTCAGTGGCCCTTCTTCTTCAGCCATTCCTGCATGAAGCTCATTTCCTTCTCCTGGGACGCCACGACATCCTGCGCCAGCTTGCGCAACTCGGGATCCTTGCCGTGCTCCAGAACGATTCTCGCCATGTCCACCGCGCCCTTGTGATGGGGAATCATGCCCCGAGCAAAATCCACATCGGCATCGTTCGTGAAGGTGATCGTCATGTCGCGGTGCATCCGTGCGTTGGCGGCTTCATAGGCTTTGGTCGCGGGCGACGCGGCGGCTGGCCGCGCACTGCCGTGATGCTGGTGCTGCGCCAGCAGGGAAGAGCTGCCCAGAATGCTCAGCGAAACAATGGCAAGAATGCTCAAGCGCATGGTGGTCCCTTTCGTTCTGTTGAACAGTCATCGCCGGAGGCTGAGACCGACAACCTTCATCATGACAAGGCCCGCGCCGCCATAGACAATGGCGCCGGTCAGGCCGTGGACAAGAAGCCGGAGCTCAGTCCCGTAGCGGACATCCCGCAGAGCCTGCGCGAGTGGCGTGTAGCTGACCAGAAGGAGGGTGGCGAGGGCGAATGATGCCATGGCGGCACAGGCGATGGCGCGTCCAAGACTGCCATCCGGTTCCATCCAGCGTCGCTCGTCCGCCAGCCACACCAGCACTGCTAGGTTGAGCGTCGCGCCAAGCGCTGTGGCAAGCGCGAGACCCATCACGCCCAGGCGATCCACCAACACCAGCTTCAGCGCCACATTGAGGGCGACGGCGGCAAGCGAGATCAGCATCGGTGTCCGTGTATCGCCACGGGCATGGAAACTGGCGACCACGGAGCGGATCGAAACCGCAGCGATCAGGCCGACACCATAGGCTGACAACACCTGCGCGGCGTCGCGCACGGCGGTGTCGTCGAAGGCACCACGCTGGAACACCGCCTGGATGATCAGCTCGGGAATGATGAGAGTCGCCACCCAGAACGGAGCGGCCAGCAGCAGAGCCAACGCCAGCGTGCGGTTTTGTGCGTGATGTGCGCCCGCATAATCTCCCTCCGCGATGCGCCTGGACATGGTCGGCAGCAGCACCGTCCCTGCCGCAATGGCGATGACACCCAGCGGCAACTGGTAGATCCGGTCGGCATAATACAGAGCGGATGCCGACCCCTCGGGCAAGAGTGTCGCCAGGATCGTGTCGGCGAACATGGCGATCTGCACCCCCGCCGAGCCGATCACCGCTGGAAGAAAGGCCGAGAAGAAGCGCCGCACATCATCGGTCAGCCGGGGCCTGAGCGGCATCACCAGCAGGCCCGCCCGCCAGGCCGCGAAAGCCAGCAGTGCCGCTTCCAGAAGTCCAGCCGTGAACACGCCCCACCCCGCAGCGTGGGCTGGCGACTTGAACAGGAAGGCCATCTGGACGAAAGCGAGCAACGACAGGTTGAGCAGCACCGGCGCCCCTGCCGCCACCGCGAAGCGCCCGCTGGCATTCAGTACCCCTGACCACAGTGTCACCAGCGTGATCAAGGTGAGGTAGGGAAACGTGATGCGCGTGACCTCGACAGCCATCGCAAACTTGCCCGGATTGGCCGAGAACCCTGGTGCCAGAAGGCTGATGACAGCAGGCGTGAAGAGCAGCGCCAGGCCAAGAACCGCAATCTGCGACAGCAGGAGCAGTGACAGGATATGCCCTTGGAACAGGTTCGCCGCTTGGGAGCCATCCTGCGTGCGGATGCGGGAAAAGGCCGGGACGAAGGCGGAATTGAACGCACCCTCTCCGAAGATCGCCCGAAAATGGTTTGGCAACCGGAAAGCAACGGTGAACACGTCCATCAGTCCGCCCGCGCCCAGCACGGCAGCCATCACGACATCACGGAAAAAACCCGTGATGCGTGACAGCAGCGTCCAGCCGCCGACAGAGAGAATCGCGCGAAACATCACCCGATTGTAGCAGAGGATCGTTGACGCTTGGCAGCGGGTTTCGGTGCGGGGACCGCTTCATCCCCACCGACTTCGTCCGCCAGCACGTACAGTGGGCGCTCCTTCACTTCGGCGAAGATGCGGCCGATATACTCGCCGATGATTCCCAGGAAAATCAGCTGGATGCCGGAAAAGAACATCACCGACACCAGGATCGACGGAAAGCCGGGCACATCCGCGCCCAGCACAAGCGTGCGCAGGATCGTGACGAAGGCATAGAGGAAGGCCAGCACCGAAATCACGGCACCGGTATAGGTCGCCAGCCGCAACGGCACCGTCGAGAACGAAGTCAGGCCATCAAATGCGAAGCGGAACAGCTTGGCGTAGTTCCATTTCGTCTCGCCATGCAGGCGCGGCGCAACCTGATAGGACACGCCTGTCTGCCGAAAGCCGACCCAGGCGTAGAGGCCCTTCGAGAACCGCGCCTGCTCGGGCATTCGCTTGAGCGTGTCGATGACACGGCGGCTGATCAGCCGGAAATCCCCCGCGCCTTCGGGCAGCGGCATCTCGCCGAACCGCTCGAACATCGCGTAGAACCGACGGGCAAAGCGGCTGTAGGTCTTGCCGTCGGTGGTGCGGTCGCTGCGCTGGCCATACACCATGTCGTAGCCATCGCGCCATTTGGCAACGAAAGCCGCGATGGTCTCGGGTGGGTGCTGCAGATCGGCATCGATCATCACGGCGGCCTGGCCGCGCACATGGTCGATCCCCGCGGCCAGCGCCACCTCCTTGCCAAAATTACGGCTGAGCGAAATGCAGCGGATACGCCCGTCGTTCCTGGCCAGGGTGCGGATCGCATCGAGCGTCCTGTCCTGGCTGCCATCATCAACGAATAGAATCTCGTGCGATGCGACGCACGATTCGAGCACCCGCGTCAGGCGCTCGGCAATCAGCGGCACGTTCAGCTCCTCGTTGAGGACTGGCACGATCACGGAGAGATCGGGACTGCTGCTGGAACGGGATACAGGAACAATGTGTTTTTTTGGCATGAAGGCCTTTAACACTGCTCTTGCTGTCCATAAACTGAACAGCATAAGCCATGCTTAATGACAGACCCTGCTGAATGGCAGGCCCTGCCATTGGATCGGAGTTCCGTGCCAGCGCTCACCCTCATTGCCGATGACTATGCCATGACGGCGGGCGTATCCCGCGGCATCCTGCGTCTGCTGGAGCATGGCCGCATCTCCGGCACCGGAGCCATGACCAACCGACCGCACTGGAAGGGCTGGTCCCATGCCTTGAGGAGCTTCCATGGCACGGCCGATCTTGGCGTGCATCTGAACCTGACGCTCGGCAAGGCCCTGACCGTGATGCCGGGATTCGCCCCCAGCGGCACCCTGCCGACGATTGGCGACATCACCAAGGCGGCGCTGTCGTTGCGCCTGCCCCAGGAGGAAATCGCCCGCGAGATTGAGGCGCAACTCGACGCTTTCGAGCAGGCGATGGACATGCGCCCGGATTTCATCGACGGTCACCAGCATGTGCATGGCTTGCCTGGCGTGCGCCGGGCGCTGTTTTCCGTGCTCACCCAACGTTATGCCAAGGGGCCGAAGCCCTGGCTGCGCGATCCCGCGGACACGCTGGCGCGGATCGTGAAACGGGGTCGCAACATGCAGAAGGCATTGGCGGTCGGCGGCCTGGCGAGCGGCTTCAGCGCCTCCGCCCGCAAGGCCGGATATCTCACCAATGACAGTTTTGCGGGGTATTCCGCCTTCGATCCGAAGAACGACTATGCCGATGATTTCGAAAGCTATCTCCTCGCACCGGGCAGCCGCCATCTCGTGATGTGCCATCCCGGCGAGATCGACGAGGAAATCGGCAAGATCGACCCCGTGGTCGAGACGCGTCCGCAGGAGCTTGCCTTCCTGATGGGCGATCTTTCGGCAGAGATGATCCGCAGGCGGGATCTCGTCCTGGTGCGCTTGCGGCCGCTGGCCTCATGAGCACGACCCTTGCCTTCGATGCGACCAGACCCGCACCCGGTCGGCTGGAGCAGGTATCCCCATTGGTGCGGCGCTGGGTCACGGACAATCCCGGCCCCTTCACCTGCACCGGAACCTGCGTCTATGTCGTGGGCAAGGGCCGGGTCGCAGTGCTCGATCCTGGCCTGGGCCGCGCTGGCGAGGCCGAGGCGCTGGTTTCGGCATTGGAGGGTGAAACCGTGACCGACATCGTCGTGACGCACACCCACCGCGATCATTCGCCCGGCGCTCGCAGGATGAAAGCGCTGACGGGCGCCCCGATCAGCGGCTGCGCTCCTCACTGGCAGGCGCGAGACCTGGCATTGGGCGAGCGCAACATCCTCGATGCTAGCGCCGACCGCGACCACGTTCCCGATCGCCTGATGCGGGAAGGTGACGTGCTCGCGGGACAAGGGTTCCGCCTGCTGGCGCTGGAAACACCCGGCCACACCATGAACCATCTGGCCTTCGCGCTGCCCGAGGACAACGCGCTGTTCTCGGGCGATCACGTGATGGCCTGGTCGACGTCCATCGTGGCCCCGCCCGACGGCTCCATGAACGCCTACATGGCGTCGCTTGAAAAGCTGCGGGACCGGGAGGAAACGACCTATTGGCCTGGCCATGGCGGCCCCGTGAGGGAGCCGCAGCGCTTCGTGCGCGGGTTGATCGGCCATCGTCGGATGCGGGAGTCCACGATCCTGGCCGCCGTGCGCGAGGGCGCAAGCGATATTCCCGCACTTGTAGGGAAGCTCTACACGGGCCTTGCTCCAGCGCTCAAAGGTGCGGCCGCCCTGTCGGTTTTCGCGCATCTCGAGGATCTGGCGGGGCGTGGTCTTGTCATCACGGATGGTCCGCCGGTCCTGGAGGGACTCTACCGCGGGGCCTGATCAGACAAGTCCATTTCACCGGGGGTTGGCGACCGCATCCAGTTCGCGCCTGAAATCACGGATGTGGCGGGCATTGGCACCCAGATCGTGGCGGCCGATGCGTGAGGCTGAGCGCAGGTCGATCCGCGTTTCGCCAACACCGGGCCGGATGCGGATGGTGATGTCATCTGGAAACCGAAACAGCAGGGAACGGGCGATGGCATCGACCCGGCCCGTCCCCGTGCGACCCGACGGGTTGACGGAATCGATCACCAGCCAGCCCAGATTGGTCGCGGCACGCTGC
>JANNEO010000080.1:0-82467 GCA_031378805.1 Hyphomicrobiales bacterium | reverse complement strand
CCCGGATTGGCTGACGTGCGGGTGGAGCAGTATGGCTACGCGATCGAGTATGATTTCGTCGATCCACGCGAGTTGTTTCCCACGTTGGAGACCAAGCGCTTACGGCGGCTGTTTTTTGCCGGGCAGATCAATGGAACGACGGGTTACGAGGAGGCTGCAGCGCAAGGGCTCGTGGCTGGCCTGAACGCCGCGCGCCGCGCGGGGGCATCCGAACTGGTGCAGTTTTCCCGGCTCGATTCCTATATTGGTGTCTTGCTTGATGATTTGGTGACACGCGGTGTGACAGAACCGTATCGCATGTTCACATCGCGGTCAGAGTTTCGCCTGGCGTTGAGGGCGGACAATGCCGACATGCGCCTCACCAGGCTTGGCATGGAACTGGGGTTGGTTGCACAGCCAAGAGCACAGGCATTTGCTGCAAAAGCCCACGCGTTGGAGAGCTGGACAGGCCGTTTGAAGGCCCTGACCCTTAGCCCGACTGAAGCGCAGCACTCTGGCATTGCTCTTAATCAGGATGGTGTTCGTCGCACTGCGTATGAACTTCTGTCATATCCGCATCTGGTTTGGGGCGATATTTGCCGCGTTTGGCCTGAATTGAACGCTGCATCCGATTCGATCGCGGAACAAATCGCCACTGACGCACGGTATGCGGTTTATCTCGAGCGCCAACAGGGCGATGTTGAGCGCATCCGTCGTGATGAAGCGCTTGATCTGTCCGTTTTTGACAGTGACGGGTTCTCTGGAATTCCTGGCCTTTCCAACGAGATCAGCGCGAAACTGAACTTGATTCGCCCCCGTTCCATTGCACAGGCCAAACAGATGGAGGGCATGACCCCCGCAGCTCTTGGGCTTGTTGCTGCTTATGCGCGACGCCGTCGCAATGCCTCAGTAGCGCCGGTATGACCATGGATTTCGTCAAAGTCGAGATCCAACACACTGTTTCACGTGAAACATTTCAGCGCCTCGACGTGATTGTGCAGCAATTGCTGAAGTGGCAACCGCGCATCAATCTGGTGGCCCCAAGCACGCTTCCCGACATCTGGCAGCGTCATATCGCTGATTCGCTACAGCTCGTTCCTCTGGCAGGCGAGGCACGTCGCTGGATCGACCTGGGGTCCGGTGGTGGATTTCCAGGGCTGGTCGTGGCGGCGGCGCTGGCTGAGAGGGCGGGCTTCCGCATGGTTCTGGTCGAGAGCGTGGGGAAAAAATGCGCTTTTTTGCGTGAAACGACGCGAATTGCGGGCTTGCCTGTCGATGTCGTCCAGGGGCGGATCGAAAATGTAGTCGCGGGAATGTCGGATGCTTTTGACATTGTCTCCGCGCGCGCCCTCGCCCCACTGGATGCGCTGCTTGGTTTGGCCGAACCCTTGCTCGCCGCTGGGGCACGAGGACTCTTTCCGAAGGGGCAAGATGTTGATGACGAGCTGCTGACTGCAACTAAATCTTGGAATTTGAGCGCCGATCTGATTCATAGTCAGACGGAAGCTGGTGCGGCGATTGTTGTCGTAACCTCCGCTTCTCGAAAATGATCTCCTGTCTCAGGGAGCAGCAAGCTTGCAGGAGCATCCATGATGTCAGCAGCCGGTACCCGAAAGACGCGCGTTCTTGTCGTGGCGAACCAGAAGGGCGGCGTGGGCAAGACCACCACGGCGATCAATCTTGGAACGGCGCTGGCTGCAATCGGCGAGAATGTCTTGGTGCTGGATCTCGATCCGCAGGGCAATGCTTCGACGGGTCTGGGTCTGGCTGCCAAGGATCGCGGATGCTCGACCTACGATGTGCTTCTGGGCGATGCTGTCCTGCGGCAGGCTGTCGTACCGACATCCGTGCCGCGATTGTTTCTCGCCCCCTCCAGCATGGATTTGCTGGGAGCGGAATTGGAGCTGGCAACCCAGAAGGACCGCAGCTTTCGCCTCAGGGATGCGCTGCACGCGCTTGAGGCGGACCAAGCGAACGCAACCCATTTCGACTATGTGCTGATCGACTGCCCTCCATCGCTCAACCTTCTGACAGTGAATGCCATGGCGGCAGCCGATGCCGTTCTGGTTCCGCTGCAATGCGAGTTCTTCGCGTTGGAGGGCCTCAGTCAGTTGTTGCGGACGGTCGAGCAGGTGCGCAACAGCCTCAATCCACGGCTCTCCATCCATGGAGTGGTCCTGACAATGTTCGATCCGCGCAACAATCTGGCGGCTCAGGTCATTGCCGATGTGCGGCAGTTTCTCGGCGCGAAGGTTTATGACACGGTCATTCCCCGGAATGTCAGGGTGTCGGAGGCCCCTTCGCATGGCAAGCCCGTATTGTTGTATGATCTGAAATGTGCGGGATCGCAGGCCTATCTGAAGCTGGCATCGGAAGTCATACAACGCGAGCGTCAATTGCTGGCTGCGGCCTGAACGAGGAACAAGGATTCGAGCCATGGCCGATGAAACCCCCCAAGCCCGCCCGTCACGCCTTGGCCGCGGCCTCGCCGCCTTGATTGGCGACACGACGGATGAGGCCTCCTTGATGCTCAAGGCTCGCGGGCAGCGCAGCGTGCCCATCGAGTTCGTGCGGGCCAATCCGCTCAATCCCCGCAAGTCATTTGCCGAGGATGATCTGGCCGAGCTTACCGAGTCGATCCGCGAAAAGGGGATCATCCAGCCCATCCTCGTGCGTCCCAAGAGGGATATGCCCGATGTGTTCGAGATTATCGCCGGCGAGCGCCGTTGGCGTGCAGCGCAGCGCGCCGGTTTGCATGAGGTTCCCGTTGTTGTCATCGAGGCGGGTGACCAGGAGGCGCTGGAGCTTGCGATCATTGAGAATGTGCAGCGTACCGACCTGAACCCGCTGGAAGAAGCGGCGGGATACGAACAATTGCTGGAGCAGTTTGGCTATGTTCAGGCCGATCTCGCCAAGGTTGTCGGCAAGAGTCGCAGCCATGTCGCCAACACGATGCGGCTGTCAAAACTGCCTGCTGGGGTCAAGGCCATGGTCAGTGCTGGTGATTTGAGCGCTGGTCATGCCCGCGCCTTGCTCTCAGTGAAAGATCCGGAGGCTGTGGCCCGCAAGGTCGTGGCCCAGGGTCTGACCGTCCGCGATGTCGAGCGAATCGTGCAGAGCGAGGCCGAGGACGCAGGCCATAGCACGCGTTCCTCGATCCAACGGACTGAAAAGGACGCGGACACGCGGGCCTTGGAAAAAGCGCTCAGCGATGTCACGGGATTGTCGGTGGCGATCGATCACAAGGCCGGTGGTGGCGTGATGAGTATCCGTTACAGGACATTGGAACAGCTGGATGCGCTGTGTCGCAGGTTGCGGCAGTAGCCTTTATCGGCGCTGCACGGACAACGCCAGGCTCCACAGGGCGCGAATGGCCAGGGCCTCGGCCAATGCGGCGTTGCGCCGGATCGCAAGAACAGCCTCTCCCAGAATCTGAACGGCCCGTTCCAGCCGTGTTTCGGTCCAGCGTTCCAGCTGCTCGGCAACCGGCTTCTCGCGCTTCCACGAAACACGGGCTGCCTTGATTGTTTCGGAGACGGTTTTATTGCCGAAAGCGCCGCGTTTCATGGCCTGGAGGAGAAACGCATGGCGCAAGGCGAAGCCCAGCAAAACGCCTGCTTCCAAACCATCACCCAGTACGCGTCGTGCTTCGGTCTCGATACCATCCAGTTTGCCCAAGAATGCCGCATCGATCACAGCATCGGCCGAGAAAGCCGCAGCATCTGTCACGATGGCGTCGATATCGTCTCGGGTGATTTGACCGGCTCCCAGTGAATATAGGATTAATTTCTCAATTTCCATGCGTGAAAGCTTGTGGTCCTGTCCCAACAACCCAGCCAGGGACTGCCGGGCATCCAGCGTGATCGATTGACCCGCATCGTTCAGCATCCTGTCCAGAAGGCGTCCGATATCACGCGCGTCTTCGCCGTAGCAGGCAAGCGCAGCAACCCCCATTCCCTTTTCAAGCAGCACCCGCAAGGCATGGTTGGGCTTGAGTTCGCCTGCCTCGACGATGATGCGCGCATCAACGGGAGGAGTGGAGAGCAAGGGTTCCAATCCGGCAACGATGCTCTTGCTGCCGGTTTTCACCCGGATTGCCCTCATGCCGCCAAACATTGACAGCGCATTGGCTTCGTCGGGCAACCGCATGGGATCCGCCGCAATGTCATCGCCGTCGAGACGCAGAATGTTGCCCGTGTCGCCCGCTGTGGTCGCCCTGGCGATAGCGGCGGCGCGTTCGGACACCAGGCCCTCGTCCGGGCCATAGATCAGGATGACCGGGAACTGGGCAAAGCCGTTCTTGAGAAACGCTTCAGCTTCGCGGGACGCAATGGCGACCATCGACGCTCAGCGCTTGCTCGCCATATGGGCCGCGACACGGGTCTTGATCTGTTCGGCCAGCTGCTTCGCACCCTGGATTTCCGCATCACGAGCGGCCCGGATGGTGGCGAAGCGCTGCTGGCTGCGGTCATAGCTGACCAGTGCGACGGCCTCGCCCTCGGTTTCAGCCACGGATTTGCCGTTGGGGAAAAGCCAGTATTTCGCGGTCAGCGTCATGTATCCGCTTTCAGCGGCGCCCGTCAGCCGGTCAACGACAGCCGCCGCAGTCCGTTGCGTTGCCACAATGCGCAATTTGTGGGTCAAGGGAGCCACATCGGGATTGCCACCGCGCAGGCCAAACTCCAGCTCGTTGCGCAGGTAATGGGCGAGCCGCTCGCCTTGCAGGTCGATGGACACGCCCGCCAAGCCCTGCTGCACGGCCAGGCCGCCAAATTCCGCCGTGCCGTAGAGCGGACGAAGGCAGCCGCCAAGACCGAGTGCGAGGACGCCGACGAGTGTGATGGACCGAAATGAGCGAAGCATGTGCAAATCCTATCCCACCACGTTGATGATGCGCAACGGTACGATGATGATCTTCTTGGGCACCCGGCCTTCCAGCGCACGCTGGACGGCGGCATCCCCCAGCACAGCTGCCTCGATTTCGCTGTGTGGGGCGGTCCTGCTGACTGTCACGTCCGCACGTTTCCGGCCATTGACCTGCACGGGATAGGTGAAGCTGTCTTCCACCAGGAGGTCCGGCTCCAGCATCGGCCAGTCGGCTTGGCCCGCGAGACCCTGCCGACCAAGAGCAATCCAGCATTCCTCGGCAAGATGGGGCATCATGGGGGCGAGCAGTTGCACCAGGATTGTGGCGGCTTCATGCAGTGCCGCCGCCATATCCGGCCCCGGTTGCCCGGCTGGCCCTTGCTGCCCCCTGACCAGCACACCGGAGATGGCATTCGACAACTCATAGATGTGGGCGATGCAGCGGTTGAACCGCAGCCGCTCGACATCCTCCGTCACGCCAGCGAGCGCCTTGTGGGCGGCACGGCGGACGGCAATCGAGTCGGCTCCGAAAGAACCAACATGGGCAGCCTTGCTCAGATCGCCCACCTCGCAGCAGATGCGCCAGGCACGCTGCACGAAGCGTCCCGCACCCTGGACGCCGTCTTCGGTCCAGTTGACGTCGCGCTCGGGCGGTGAATCGGACAGCATGAACCAGCGCGCGGTGTCGGCCCCGTAGGTGTCGATGATGTCATCGGGATCGACCACATTCTTCTTCGATTTCGACATCTTCTCGATATCGCCGATGACGATCTCGGCGTTGTCGGAGAGACGGAACGCCCGGCGTGTGTCACCGCTGCCCTCGATGCGCATTTCGGCGGGTGGCACCCACTGCCCGTCAGGCGCACGGTAGGTCTCATGGACCACCATGCCCTGGGTGAACAGTCCTTCGAAGGGTTCGGCCAGCTTTGCATGGCCGGTCTTGGTCATCGCCCGCATCCAGAAGCGGGAATAGAGCAGATGCAAGATCGCATGTTCGATGCCGCCGATGTACTGGTTGACGGGCAGCCAGCTGTCGACAGCGGAAGCCGTCGTCGGTGCGTCCTCGTTCCACGGATCGGTGAAGCGGGCGAAATACCACGAGGAATCCGCGAAAGTGTCCATCGTGTCGGTTTCGCGCCTGGCCTTGAGGCCGCATTGCGGACACTTCACATGCTTCCACGTGGGGTGATGATCGAGCGGGTTGCCGGGGCGATCGAAGGTGACGTCGTCCGGCAACTTCACCGGCAGATCGCGCTTGGGCACGGGGACAACGCCACAGGCCTCACAGTGGATGACCGGGATGGGGCAACCCCAGTAGCGCTGGCGCGAGATGCCCCAGTCGCGCAGGCGATAGTTCACCTTGCGGCTCGCCACCGGGCGATCGCCCATCGATTCGGCTGCGAGACGATCCGCCACCGCTTTGAAGGCCGATGTCGTATCCATGCCGTCCAGAAAGCGCGAGTTGATCATCACGCCATCCTCGACATAGGGCTTGCCCTCAGCAATATCCTTCAGGGCATTGGCGCGGCTGGCTTCGTCCCGCGGCACAATGACCGGGAGGATCGGCAGGCGGTATTTGGTGGCGAACTCGATGTCGCGCTGGTCGCCTGACGGGCAGCCGAATATGGCACCTGTGCCGTAATCCATCAGGACGAAGTTGGCGACATAGACCGGAACCTTCCATGTGGTATCGAAGGGATGCACGGCCTTGATGCCGGTATCGAAGCCCTTTTTCTCGGCGGTTTCGAGCGCTGCGACGGAGGTTCCCATACGGCGGCATTCATCGCAGAAATCGGCGAGTGCCTTGTTCGTTTTCGAGGCTTCCTTTGCCAGCGGATGATCCGGAGCGATTGCCATGAAGCTGGCGCCAAACAGCGTGTCAGGCCGCGTGGTGTAGATCTCGAGTTCCGTGAAACCCTCTGGCGCGGTCAGCTCGTCCAGCGCCCAGCGCAAGAGCAGCCCATCGGATCGTCCGATCCAGTTGCGTTGCATCAGCCGCACCTTTTCCGGCCAGCGATCAAGCGTGTCGAGAGCGGCATCAAGCTCGCCGGCGTAATCCGTGATCTTCATGAACCACTGGGTGAGCTCTTTCTGCTCGACGAGTGCGCCGGAGCGCCAGCCTCGCCCGTCGATCACCTGCTCGTTGGCGAGCACGGTCTGGTCCACCGGATCCCAGTTGACCCGCGACACCTTCCGCTCCACCAGACCGGCCGCGATGAAATCGATGAACATCGCCTGCTGGTGCTTGTAGTAGCTGGGATCGCAAGTCGCTATTTCGCGGTCCCAATCCAGCGAGAGGCCCATGCTTTTCAGCTGCGCCTTCATGGCTGCGATATTGGCATAGGTCCATGTGGCGGGATGCGTGTTGTTCTGCATCGCGGCGTTCTCGGCCGGCATCCCGAAAGCGTCCCAGCCCATGGGATGCAGCACATTGAAGCCACGCGCGCGCTTGTAGCGCGCCACCACGTCTCCCATGGCGTAATTGCGAACATGGCCCATGTGGATGCGCCCGGATGGATAGGGGAACATCTCAAGCACGTAGTATTTCGGGCGCGGGTCGTCGTTCTTCGTCTGGAAGAGCTTCCTCTCGTCCCAGATCTTGCGCCATTTCGGCTCGGATTCACGGGCGTTGTAGCGGGGATATTCGCGGTTCTGGGACATGGATATCAAGGGTTTTGAATGTCCCGTCTTGGACACGAAAGCTTGGGCCGGGTCAACACAGGGCTGGAATGCAATTCACTTGCGTTGACCGCCACAATGGTCTTGTGGATCGTTGATGAACGCATCCGTGGACAACCTGAACCGCATCCGTGCCCTTGTCGCGCGTGCCGAGGCGGATTTCGGTCGCAAGCCGGGATCAGCCGCGCTGATCGCCGTCTCCAAGACCTTTCCCGTTGAAGCCATCCAGCCCGTGCTCGATGCGGGTCAGCGTCTTTTCGGCGAGAACTACGTGCAGGAGGCCAAAGCGAAATGGCCTGATCTCAAGGCGCGATTCCCCGATGCACAGGTCCACATGATCGGGCCGCTGCAATCGAACAAGGCAGACGACGCCGTGAAGCTGTTCGACGCCATCCATACACTGGACCGCGAAAGCCTCGCGGCGGCGTTGGCCAAGTCGATTGCGAAGCTTGGGCGCAAGCCGCTTCTGTTCGTGCAGGTCAACACCGGGCTGGAGCCGCAGAAGGGCGGGATTGATCCGCGGGAGCTTGCGGCCTTCGTTGCGCGCTGCCGGGAGGTTCACGGACTCGCCATCAGCGGCCTGATGTGCATTCCGCCGGCGGACCAGCCGCCCAGCCCGCATTTCGGCCTGCTGAACAGGCTGGCGAGGGAACTGGACCTGCCGCTGCTGTCCATGGGGATGAGCGCGGATTACGAGGCGGCAATCCAGATGGGGGCAACCCATGTGCGGGTGGGCAGCGCGATCTTCGGGGGGCGGTAGGGCCTTCTTCTTCTCCCCGCTCTTGCGGAGAGAGGGTGGCGGCTACCCGGCTAACCTTTCGAGAATCAGCGGCCGCAATCGATCATCCGTGAAATCCTTGACGCCAAACTGTGCCCCCACCTTCACCAGTTCGTCCTCGGGCAAACTCGACAGGATGCCAATGCTGAAGGCGCCCGCAGCGCTGGCGGAGCGTATTCCAGAGCGAGAATCCTCGAAGGCGACACAGTCGCGGCAATCCACGCCAAGGCGCTCTCCTGCCACAAGATAGGGCATCGGATCGGGCTTGCCGCGGGGCAGCTCGTCGCCGATCACGATGGTCCGGAAACGGTGTTTCAAACCGAGGCCCGTCAGCATCAGTTCGGCATTGGCCGTCGGCGCATTGGTGACCGCCGCCATCGGGATGGCGTGGGCATCCGCCCAGTCCATGAGGTCGATCACACCTGGTGTCGAATGCAGTTCGTTACGGGCGAGATCGCGGAACGCTGCTTCCTTCCAGTCCGCCAGCGCCTTGTGTTCGGCCACAGGCTTTTCGGGGAAGAAGTCGCGCATGATCTCTGCGTTGGTGAAGCCCATGACGCGGGCAAAATACGCGTCCGTGGTGATGCTGCGGCCGAATTGGGCAAGCATGGCGTTGAAGGCGCGAATATGCAGCGGATCGGTGTCGGTCAAAGTGCCGTCGATATCGAAGAGCAAGGCACCCTTCACAGAACGTGTCATCGGATGGTGATCCTGGTGCGGGGGCTGATCAGCGGAAGGAGCTTGCGCATATCGCGGGCGCTGATGGCCACGCAACCCTCCGTCGGTGGATAGCCACCCCTCGCCAGATGCAGAAAGATGGCGGAGCCGCGTCCGGCAACCGCAGGAAAATCGTTCCAGCCGATCTCGATGACCACGTCATAGACGTGGTCATCGCGCCACAGCCGTTCGTGGCTGGCCGCGAACGGGACCCGAACCGGACGGTTGTAACGGGAGTGACCTGGCGCATCGCACCAGCCATCGGTGGGCCGGATTGACCGTTGCGGCAGGCCGCTGTTCGGACGCAGCCCCTTGTCGCTGCGATACCAGAGCTTGCGCAGCATGAAGTGGCCAACGGGCGTGGCGCCATCGCCCTCGCGCTTGCGGCTGGATACTCCGCCCTTGCCAAGGGCGCATGGCACGCGCAGATTCCCGGCCAACAGGCGACCCTGGCGCGGATTTCCTGGCAATGACATCACGGAAATGTAACGAATTGTCGTATTTGTGATCGCGTGTGATCGCGGAGGGCGGCGTTGCAACCTCGCCATGGCGGAACTTCCCCTGTAGTGACACTTCCCTTGTGGTGCAGGCTGTCTATCATGATATCTCGTGACGACGAGGGGCGGGAGCCAGGAAAATCAATGAGCAATGTGAAGCGGATCCTTCTTGTCGACGATGATGTCGAACTGCGCACCTTGCTGGCGGAACAACTCCAACTGCACGAGGAGTTCGGCATCACGCAGGCCGGGACGGCGAGCGAGGCCATGCTGGCCGTCAAGGGTGATCATGTCGATCTCGTGGTGATGGATGTGGGCCTGCCAGACATGGACGGGCGGGAGGCTGTGCGCGTGATGCGCAAGAACGGCTTCAAAAGTCCGATCATCATGCTGACGGCCAACGACACCGAGGCGGATCAGGTGCTGGGCCTCGAAGCCGGGGCCAATGATTATGTGGCCAAGCCGTTCCGCTTCGCCGTGCTGCTGGCCAGGGTGCGCGCCCATATGCGCCAATACGAGGCGAGCGAGGATGCGCAGTTCAACCTTGGTCCCTATGTCTTCCGGCCCGGTGCCAAGCTGCTGCTGACCGAGAAGGGCAGCAAGATCCGCCTGACCGAGAAGGAAACCTCGATCCTGCGCTATCTCTATCGTGCCGGGCAGCGCGTGGTGCAGCGCGATGTACTGCTGCAGGAGGTGTGGGGCTACAACGCCGCCGTGACGACCCATACGCTGGAAACCCATGTCTATCGCTTGCGCCAGAAGATCGAGAAGGATCCCGGCCAGGCCAAAATCCTGGTCACTGATGCTGGCGGCTACAAGCTGGTCCCCTGAACTGACATTGATCCGCGAGAAAGGGGCGCCAGATGTCGCTCGAGTCCGAAATCGCCCAGTTGCAGAGCAATCCCGTTCTGGCGCTCTTCGATCATGAAGCCCTGCGCCTCATCGCGTTTTCATCCGATACGCGTATCCTGCGCAAGGACGACGTGCTGTTTCGGGAGGACGAGGTTTCGGACGGGGGCTACTTCATCGCATCGGGATCGCTTGTCCTGTCTGGCTCCGGCGTGAGCGAGACCTACGGCCCGGCAGCGCTGATCGGCGAGGCTGCGCTGTTTGCCGAGACCCGGCGTCCAGCCACCGCAACGATGCTGGAGCCGACGGTGGTGCGCCGCATTCCCCGCCATCTCATGCGGCGCGTGCTGGTGGAATTTCCTGAAACAGCGGCGCGTCTGCAGGCCCATATGCAGCAGCAGGCAGCGTCTGTCGGACAGGGTCTGGCCCGCGTCCACGCCTTGCTGCCGGATGTGGATTGACCGTTTTCAGAACGTGAGCTGCACCGTCACCGGGGCATGGTCCGATGGCTTGTCCCAGCCCCTTGCCTCGCGGCTGACATGGGCTGCCGAGATATTGGGGCCAAGATCCGCAGTGCTCCAGACGTGGTCAAGCCGCCGCCCCTTGTCGGCCGTCGCCCAATCCGCGGCACGATAACTCCACCAGGAATAGACACGCTCCGGCTCCGGCTTGACCTGACGCACCGCATCGATCCAGTCACCGGCGAGGCGCATGGTTTCCAGTCCGGCGGTTTCCACTGGGGTGTGGCTGACGACGTCGAGCAGCTGCTTGTGGCTCCAGACATCGGTTTCATAGGGCGCGATGTTGAGATCGCCGACGAGGATGCTCTTTTTCCGGCTCTCGCGCCCTTGCGCGGACCAGGTCGTCATGTCGCCGAGGAAATCGAGCTTGTGGCCGAATTTCGGATTGACAGCCCGATCGGCGATGTCGCCGCCTGCCGGGACATAGAAATTATGCAGGGTGAGGCCAGCTGCCGCCCCGGCCTCCTCGCCCAGCATGGCAGCGATATGGCGGGCCTGATCGACGCCGCCAAAACTCTGCTTCTCGATATCAAGCAGTGAAAAGCGCGAGAAGATGGCGACGCCGTTGTAGCCCTTCTGCCCGGCAAAAGCCCAGTGTCGGAAGCCCATGGCTTTGACGGCGGCCAGGGGAAACTGGTCATCCGGGCATTTGGTTTCCTGCAGACACAGCACGTCCGGTGCGGTGTCCGCCACGAAGCGGCCCACGAGGTCGATGCGCAGGCGCACCGAATTGATGTTCCACGTCGTGAGCGTGAGGCGCATGTGCCGTCAGCTGACGGCAGGAGCCGCGGCTTCGCTCTGCATCCGCTGGGCATACAGCGCGCCGAAGTCGATGGGGTCGATGTAGAGCGGCGGGAAGCCACCGTTGCGCACGGCATCCGCGATGATCTGGCGGGCGAACGGGAAGAGCAGGCGGGGACATTCGATCATCACGACCGCCCCCAACTGCTCGGGCGGCACGTTGATCGCGCGAAAGATGCCGCAATAGGTCAGGTCGAACTTGAACAGCGTGCCGGTGCCTTCGCCCGCGCCACCATCCAGCTTGATCTCGACCTCGAAATCCGTCTCCGCCAGCTGCTTGGCATTGACGTTGACCTGGATGTTGATCTGCGGACCATTCTGCTGCGGACCGAGAGACTGAGGCGCATTGGGGTTCTCGAAGGAAAAATCCTTGATGTACTGGCCCAGCGCGTTGAGGGCTGGTCCGGCGGGAGGGGCGCCCATTGCGCCGTTTCCATTGGTCGACATCGTGCAGTCCTTTGCCTGTGGTCCAAATTTTCTTGGATCAAGTTCTTGTGGATCAAGTGTTTCGGCAGCCGCGCTACCACGTCTTGCCGATCACCGACAAGACGTGTTGCAGCCCACAGCGCATCAAACGGGGCAGATGTCTCAGCTTTCCTTGAAGCCGTAGTCCGGGATGCCCTGTTCGTTGCCATAGTACTTGTAGGGCAGGAATTTGCCGGTCATCGTGAATTTGACGCGATCACCCTTCGGATTGGCGATGCGCTCCATATCGAAATCGAAATCGATCGCCGACATGATGCCGTCGCCGAACTCCTCCTCGATCAGCGCTTTCCAGGCTGGCCCGTTGACCATCACCATCTCGTAGAAGCGATAGATCAGCGGGTCGGTCGGTGGCATGGTCGTGCCACGGTATGGCACTTCGTTGAGCATCGCCTGCTCTGTGGCGCTGAGGCCGAAGAGCGTAGCCGCCTTGGCCGCCAGCGGCTTGACGAGCTTCATCTGGCCCAGCAGCGCACTGACGACGAGCACAGGTGCCATGCCGCCAATCTCGTCGGTGATGTGCTTCCAGGTCCAGCCTTTCTCGCGCTTGATGTCGAGGATTTTCTCGGTGAGGTCAGCCCGCTTCATGGATCGTGTTTCCTTCTCTGGGGTGGTCTGATTGTGGATGACGAGAACAAACTCTCGTTCAGGCCGCTGCGCGTTTCGTTGCAGGTGGCGGCACGGGCAGGGGTTGGGTGCCAGGGCTTTGCGTGTCAGGGCTTTGCGAACTTGGACTTTGCGAATTTGGACTGACGACAGGCGGCTTGCGCCGGTCATACCCCGCAGGGATTTCGTCCTTGAAGGTCTTCGAACGGGTGACCAGGAAGTCGATCAGGTGATTGCGCAGGGCATAATAGTGCGGGTGCTTGTGGACCTCGTGGCGCTGGCGGTCCTTGGGCAAGGGGTTCTTGACGATTTCGGCGACCATGGCGTGCGGTCCGTTGGTCATCAGCACGATCTTGTCAGCCAGATAGATCGCCTCGTCCACGTCGTGGGTGATCATGAACACGGTTTGGTTGGTGGCCAGGCAGATACGGCGCACTTCATCCTGCAGGTTGCCGCGCGTCAGCGCATCAAGAGCTGAGAAGGGTTCGTCCATCAGCAGGATCTTGGGTTCGATGGACAGCGCGCGAGCGATGCCCACACGCTGCTTCATGCCGCCCGAGAGCTGCGCGGGTTTCTTCAATTCCGAGCCGGCAAGGCCGACCAGGGCAATGAATGTCTTCGCATGGTCCTCGATCTTCGCGCGGCCCCAGTCTCGCCATTTCGACGAGACGGCATAGGCCACATTGCCCAATACGGAGCGCCACGGCAGCAGGGCGTGGCTCTGGAAGATGACGGCGCGGTTGAGGGATGGGCCTTCGATGGCTTCGCCGTCAACCACGGCCACGCCGCCGTCCGGCAGGTCGAGACCTGCCAGGATGTTGAGCACGGTGGTCTTGCCGCAGCCGGAATGGCCGATCATGCAGACGAACTCACCTTTGGCGACTGGAAACCAGACATCCTCGAACACGGTTGTTCTGCCACCGCCTGGAGCGGAAAAATGCCGGGCGATGCCCTCGATGGAAATGTATTTCGGCGAACCCGATGTGTCTCCGGACGTCTCTTGCATGATGCTCACTCCGGATAGGTCACGAGCTTGGCCACGCGGGCCAGCATCTGATCGAGGATCATGCCGACAAGGCCAATGACGATGATGGAGGTGATGACGTTGGTGATGGACAGGTTATTCCATTCATTCCAGACGAAATAACCGATGCCGGTGCCTCCCACGAGCATCTCGGCCGCCACGATCACCAGCCAGGCAATGCCGATGGAAATGCGCATTCCGGTGAGGATGGTGGGAGCCGCGGCCGGCAGGATCACTGTGAAGGCCCGGCGGAAGCTGCCGACCTCCAGGGTGCGTGCCACGTTCAGCCATTCCTTGCGCACGCTCGACACACCGAAGGCCGTGTTCACCAGCATGGGCCACAAAGAGCAGATGAAGATCACGAAGATCGAGGAGATCGCGCTGTCCTTGATGGTGTAGAGCGCCAGTGGCATCCAGGCCAGCGGCGACACCGGCTTCATGATCTGGATGAAGGGATCGAGCGCCCGGTTCATCAGCGGCGACATGCCGATGAGGAAGCCCAGCGGGATGGCGACAAGCACCGCGATGCCGTAGCCCAGCAGCACCCGGCCGATGGAATATGCCAGCTGGATGCCGATGCCCTTGTCGTTGGGGCCGCGATCATAGAACGGCTCTTTCAGGTGCTGCCAGATCTTGGCGAGCACATCGAGCGGTCCCGGCATGGCGGACTTGCCGGTGTTGGCGGCAGCACCGATGAGCTTGGCATATTCAGGATCGACATTCGCCTGGCCCGTGCCACCGCCCGTGTTCACGCCGATGTGCCAGGCAAGGCCCAGAACAACGAGGATCAACACGGAAACGAGCGAGGCCCGCGCCTGCAATGGCCAGGAGGTCATCGGCTCAGGTCCGCTTGATCGGGAAGGACGCGATGTACTCGTTCGGCTTGGTGGGATCGAACGGCTTGCCCATGACCGAGAAGGTCTTGGTCGTGGCCTCTGGCACTGTCAGACCCATCTCGCGCATCAGCTTGCGGGCGTCGGTCGCCAGATAGATCTGGTCGGCGACGGCCTTGTAGTCGATGTCGCCCTTGAGCTGGCCCCAACGCTTCATCTGGGTGAGGATCCAGATGGCGAAGCTGTCCCAGGGAATCGGGTCGAAGTTGACGCGGTTGGGATCGCGCTTCACCTGGCCCAGACCGTCCGCATAGGTACCGGTGAGGATCTGCTCAAGCACGGTTTCGGGCTGGTTCAGGTAGTTTGCAGGCGCAATCGCCGTGGCAATCGGCTTGCGATTCTCGGCTTTGGAAGCAAAGACCGTGGCTTCGATGATGGCCTTGAGCAAGGCGGCATAGGTGTTGGGCATCGTGGTCACGAATTCGCGGGACGCCGCGAAGGCGCAGCAGGGGTGCCCGTCCCAGAGTTCCTTGGACAGGATGTGGATGAAGCCGACCCCGTCGAACACAGCACGCTGGTTGAAAGGATCCGGTCCCAGGAAACCATCGATGTTGTCTGCCCTGAGATTGGCGACCATTTCCGGCGGCGGCACCGAACGAATTTGCACGTCGGTGTCAGGATCAAGTCCGTGTTCGGCCAGATAGTAGCGCAGCAGGTAGTTGTGCATCGAGAAATCGAAGGGAACCGCGAATTTGAAGCCCTTCCAGCTCTTGGGATCGCGCCTCTCCTTGTGCTTGTTGGCCAAGGTGATGGCCTGGCCGTTGATGTTCTCGACCGCCGGCATCGTGTAGGGAATGGGATTCGAGCCGATACCCAGCGAAATCGCCAGCGGCATGGGGGCGAGCATGTGGGCGGCGTCATATTCCTTGTTGATCGCCTTGTCGCGTATCACGGCCCAGCCCGCTGTCTTGATGACTTCGACATTCAGGCCTTGCTTGGCGTAGAAGCCCATGGGGGAAGCCATGATGATCGGCGTGGCGCAGGTGATCGGGATGAAGCCGATCTTGAGGTCTTTCTTTTCGATGACGCCGCCCTGGGCGAAGGCATCTGTCGCGGTTGCGATGGGGAAGAGGGCACCAAGTGCGGCGGATGCAGTGGTGGCGCCGACAGCCTTCAGGAAGTTGCGGCGCTCGGCATCGGCGGGGAAGAGCGCACGCATCACCGCGCCCTCGATCACGCGCTGCAGTTGACCATCGGCGCTGTCAGGAACGCTTTGGGCAGGTGCTTGGGTTGCCGCGTCATGGGCTCCCTGGCTGGCGTGCTGGCCACAGGTACAGCCCCGACGTGCCAGTCGGAAAGTGCTGCTGAATGCGTCCTGGAATGTTGACGACATGATGGCCTCGCAGGATTTTGATACTCACCATGGCAAAGCAAGTGTCATACCAGCGGGGGTGGCTGGACACATTCTGCGCAGATCGCTCGCAATTTGGGCAATGTGGGGCGGGGTCGATCATCTTAGCGTGCAGTATGCCCGTTTATGCAGCACGATGCCGCTTTCCCGATCAGTCTGTATCGCGGGGGTTGCGGCGCCGGATACGCTTGGGCGAGGCATCGGGCATTTCCTTCCAGTCCCGGTTCGACAGGTCGATCTCGCGCGGGTCTTGCCTGCGCGTCGATCTGCGCCGCAAGAACCAGCGCCGTACGGAAGGCGTCAGCAGCGCCAATCCGGCAACACCTGCGAGAAAGCCAGGCATGATCAGCAGGATACCGCCAAGGCCCTTCAACCAGGCCTCACTGGCGGCCCTGCCGTCAAGGATGATGCCGCCGCCACCCCGGCGCAGCAGGCCGGACAGTTTCTGCCGGATGACGCGGGTCACGAAGAGTGCGCCGAGGACCGTTTTCATCAGGAACAGGAAAAACGCCAGGCTACCGCCGGTCCAGCCTGCCACCAGGTTGAACGCCATGATCTCCGCCGCGATCCAGGTGGCGAAGATGATCAAGCCGAAGAGGGGTGAGGCTGGGCGCAAGGCTTTGGATTGGTGTGAGGACGGTTGAATCACAAGGACTGGTCGGACACGTGTGAGCAGGGCGAAATCTTGTGGGAAGGGTGAATTCTTGTGGGAAGGACTGGCGGATGGTACTCGACTTGCCCACATATGCGCGGTGCGCTAGGCCGATTCAAGGCGGTGCATGGTGCCAACAAACGGAATGCGAAACGATGTCGGGCGGAAATGATCTCATCCTCACACTGGTCTTTCTGGGATTGGCGGTCTTCGTGATCATCAAGCTCAGGTCTGTACTGGGAACCAGGGCAGGCTTCGAGCGCCCGCCCGAGGTCATCCAGCGCGAGATGGAGGAACGGCAGAAACCACCGCAGGCTCCCGAAAACGTGTTGCCGTTTCCCAATGGAATCAAGCCACCACCGATCCCCCCCCAGCCGGAAATGACGCAGGCCGACCGTTGGGTGGGCCTGGCCGCGGCGGGAACGCCGCTGGCCAACGGTCTGGATGCCATCCTGCAGGCGGATCCCTCGTTCGACGCCGCCTCCTTCGTGGGAGGCGCCAAGGGTGCCTACGAGATGATCGTGCAGGCCTATTCCAAAGGTGACCGCAAGACGCTGAAGACCTTCCTCGCCAAGGAGGTGCTGGACGGCTTTGCCGGCGCGATCACCGAGCGCGAGGGCCGAGGCGAGACCTCCGAGACCACCTTCGTCTCCATCGACAAGGCTGATCTCGTGGCGGCCGAGATGCGCGATAAATCCGCCCATGTGACGCTCAGTTTCCGTTCTAAGCTGATCACCGTGGTGCGCGACAAGTCGGGCGTGGTCGTTGATGGCAGTGCCGACAAGATCGCCGATGTCAACGACATCTGGACATTCGCACGGGACGTGACCTCGCGGGATCCGAACTGGAAGCTCGTGGCGACCGAGAGCAATGGCTGAGTGTGGGCGGGCCATGGCCGATCCTTGCGCGGGCGATTCAGCGCGCTGGCCTGCCTTCTCCTGAGCACGCTCTCCGGCGCACCCACCATGGCTGAGCCGCTGCCAACGCTGAACGAAGCCAGGACAAGTCCGCTGCCGTTCTCCGCGCTGACGGATTGGGCACGCGATGACCACCTTGCGGCATGGCGTGTTTTTGAAAAGCACTGTGCGCCGTTAGCCACCAGTGCCGCGGTGCTGCGGGAAGGGGCAAAGCCGCCTGCCGCTTTGCGCAAGGTCTGCGACATCGCACCGACGCTCTCGATCACGAACGCGGCGGCGGCGCGGGCCTTCTTCGAGCGCTGGTTTGACCCTGTCGAGATCGTGCCGCAGTCGGGTGCAGGCTTCCTGACGGGCTATTACGAGCCGGAAACGGAAGGGTCATTGATACGCAGCGAAGCGTTCGCGGCACCATTGCTGGCGCGGCCCTCCGATGTCGTGACGATACCCCAGGGAGAAACATGGCCCGGCATTCCCGAAGGTTTTGCCGCCGCGCGTCGCCGGACTGATGGCGGATACGAGACCTATCCTGATCGGGCTGCGATCTGGCGGGGTGAACTTGGTGACAGGGCGCAACCCGTCCTGTGGCTGAAGGATGATGTCGAGGTCTTCTTCATGCAGGTCCAGGGTTCGGGCCGCGTGAAGCTGCCGGACGGGCGCGTCACCCGCATCGCCTATGCCGGGCGCAATGGGCATCCCTATAGCTCCATCGGCCGCATCGTGGTGCGTGAGGGGTTGTTGCCGCTGGAGGACGCCACGCTCGACAAGCTGAAGGCCTGGCTGCGGGCCAATCCCGTCGAGGCGCGTCGCATCATGGGCATGAACGCAAGCTATGTGTTCTTTCGCCTGGCGGAAGAGTTGTCGGAAGGCTCCGGCCCCATCGGGGGCGCTGGCCTGCCGCTGACGCCGTGGCGCTCCATCGCGGTGGATCGGACGCTGTGGGCCTATGGCTTGCCCGTGTGGATGGAGGCGGACCTGCCGCTTGCCGTGGGCGTCGAGCCTTTCCGCAAGCTGGTGATCGCGGAGGATACGGGCTCCGCCATTCTCGGTCCGGCGCGGGCCGATCTCTATCACGGATCGGGAGCGGCGGCGGGCTCGCGGGCGGGAGTGCTGCGCCATCCCATGCGGTTTGTCGTGTTGTGGCCGCGCGAGTCGCCGCGATGAAACGGCGGACGCATCTTTCAGCGGAAGAGCGTGCGCTGTGGGCGCATGTCGCGCAGAGTATCCGTCCGCTGCCGGGGCGCACCATGCCAAAACTCGAACTGATTGCCGCGCCCAAGGCTTTGGTGAAGCTGGAAAGCTTCAGCATCGGCGCGGCACTCGAACCGGCGCAGAAGTCCGGCATCAAGCCGCTGGTGCCGCTGGAGCGGCGGATGCGCCAGCGCGTGTCGCGTGGACAATCCCCCATCGACGGCGTGCTCGACCTGCACGGAATGCGGCAGGACGAGGCGCACCGGGCGCTGCTGAATTTCATCCACCGCAAGGTGCATGATGGCGCGGTGGTGGTGATGGTGATCACTGGCAAGGGCGGCGCAGGGGGGCTGATAACCGAAGGTCGCGGTGTGCTCAAACGCCTGGTCCCGCATTGGCTTTCCGATCCCGGCCAGCGCCGCTATGTGCTGGGCTTCGAGGATGCAGCGCAGCACCATGGCGGAACGGGCGCACTCTATGTTCGGTTGCGCCGTCTGAGGGAGGGCAGCGGCCTGCTGTGAGTTTATCCCTTGTCGCCGCGCTCACGCAGCAAGGCGAGGATCGCGGCCCGCAGTTCGGGAATGCCCGCCCCGGTTTCGCTGGATGTCATCAGCACCTCGGGAAAAGCCGCCACGCGCTTGGCGATCTGCTCGCGCACTTCCGCGATCCGGGCGTCCTGCGCGGGGCCTTTGAGCTGGTCCGCCTTGGTCAGCACGATCTGGTAGGACACCGCTGACTTGTCCATCAGCTTGAGAATATCCAGATCGAGATCCTTGAGGCCATGACGGCTGTCGATCAGCACATAGACGCGGGCAAGGCTGGCGCGTCCCTTGAGATACTCATGGATCAGAGTCGTCCAGTTGGCGATCTTCTGCTTGGATACGGCGGCGTAGCCGTAGCCCGGCATGTCGACGAAGCCCAACCGGTCGCTGATGGTGAAGAAGTTGAGCTGCTGCGTGCGCCCCGGCGTGTGCGAGGTGCGGGCCAGCGCGTTGCGGCCCGTCACGGCGTTGATCAGCGAGGATTTGCCGACATTGGAACGCCCGGCAAAGGCAATCTCCGGATGCTTCATCGGCGGCAATTCGTTGATCTTGTCGGAGCCCCAGATGAAATCAGCCTCGCCGGCGAAGAGCTTGCGGGCGGATTCGAGAAGTTCGGAGTCGGGACTGGCCATGATGCACACACTAAGCCCTCACCCTGAGCTTGTCGAAGGGCGAGGGTGATCTTTCAGGAAAGGGTTGAATGAACCTTGGACAGATCATCCCGGACAGACCATCCTTCGACAAGCCCATCCTTCGACAAGCTCAGGATGAGGAGCAGAGGTTGATCACAGAGGTTCGGCGTTGCGCGTCACCATCATCGTCTTGAAGGCGGGGCGGGCCTGGCAGGCATCGATCCAGGACTTCAGGGCCGGGCGATGGGCGAAAAGCTCCGGCATCGGCTGCGCATAGCGGATTACCTCCGCCAGGTTGATGTCGGCCACCGTGAAACGCTTGCCCACGACATGGCCGCCCTCCGCCTTCAGATGGGCATCGAGCACATCCAGCGGGCGTTGCAGCGCGGCGGCAGCCGCTGTGGCCAGCGCGGGCACACGCTCGGGCTCCGGCTTGCCGATGGTGTTGTACAGCACCTGGATCGTGTGCGGCTCGCATTCCGTCATGGCCCAGAGTGACCACATGGTCATCAGGCCTTCTTCGGCCACGGACTTCGGTCCAAGCTCCGTCTTCTGCCTGCGGCCATATTTCCGGGCAAGGTAGAGATTGATGGCGAGCGATTCATGCAGCACCAGTCGGCCGTCCTCCAGCGAGGGAATCTGGGCGTTGGGATTGATCTTCCTGAACTTGCGCGACGCGGTGTTGAGTGGCGCGTCCTTGGCATTCGGCTTGGCCAGACGGTTGGCCTGGATCACCGGCACATGGGTGAAGGGCAGGCCAAGCTCGCCGAGCAGCCAGAGGTTGCGCGTGGCGCGGGAGCGATAGACGCCGTAGACAGTGATGGCCATGATGGTTTTCGCTTTCTGGAGAATCGGTGAGCACAATGCCCGATTAGCCGGCATTCGGCACATGAATTGTGGTGATGCAAACATCACGCTGTGCGATCAGCTGCGCAGGGCAGTCCTGATCTGCAACAAATCCGTCGCCTTCAGCAGTTGCGCCAGGGCGATATGCAAAACGAGACTCAGCCCACACAGGAGCGCCAGAACGGCGGCCCGCACGGCGAAGGGCTGGGTGGATTTCATCCAGGGTCGGGCGAATTCATGCAGCAACCAGATGGCCGTGCCAGTGAGAAGCGAGACCAGCAGCACGCGCGGCAGGCGGCTGCGGGCCAATCTGTCAGGGCGGAAACGGCCTGTGCGCATCAACAGGGCATAGAGGGTCAGCGCATTGACAAAGGCCGAAGCCGAAACACCCATAGCCGCCGCGACTGACCCGTAATGGGGAAACAGCATCAGGGACACGGCGATATTGGCCGCGATGCCCAGAACGGCCGCGATCAGCGGCCCTTTCATGTCCTCGCGTGCCAGGAATGCTGGCAGGAACACCTTGACGAGAACGAAGGCGGGAAGGCCAACCGCAAGCGCGCGCAGCACGGCTGCGACGGCGTTCGAATCCTCCGCGGTGAACGCCCCGCGCTCATAGAGGATGCTGACGATGGGCTTGGCAAGCAAGGCCAGCGCAATGGCGGCAGGCAAGGTGATGAGCAGGCCAAATTCCAGCGCACGGCTTTCGGCCTGGCGGGCCTGCGCGACCTCACCGTTTGCAAGATGCTTCGACACGGCGGGCAGCAGCACCACGCCAATGGCTGCGGCAACGAAGCCGAGGGGAAGCTGGAAGATGCGCTCGGCGAAATACAGCCAGGACACAGCCGAAGGCGTGCCGGATGATATCTGTGCTGCCACCACGACATTGAGGTGTCCCGCGCCGGCGATGGCGATGCCGGGCAGGGCGATCAGCATCAGGCGGCGCAAGTCGGCATCGAAGCGGGGAATTTTCGGCCAGATGTGATAGCCCGCGAACCACACCGTGGTGCCGACGATGACGAGGTTGACCAGGCCTGCGCCCAGCACCGTCCAGACCAGCACGAAACCGGCATCCCGTGTGCCCCGCAGGCCCGTCGAGATTGCATAGAGCAAAGCGGCAATCAGGAAGATGTTCAGGAGAACTGGTGCCCAGGCCGCGATCGCGTAGCGCCCGATGGCATTGAGCGTGCCGGTGAACACCGCGACGATGAGGATGACCGCCACGAAGGGGAACATGATGCGCCCGAATTCCACCGCATCGGTGAATTTCTGGGGCTGGTCGTGAAAACCCGGAGCTACCGCACCAATGATGACCGGCATCAGGAACTCTGCAACGAGCAGGATCGCCACGCCCACGCCCAGCAGGAACGACAAGGCGGCTTCGGCGAAGCGGGCGGAGGATTGCGTGCCACCTTCAGCCTGGCGGCGTGCGAAGATCGGCACATAGGCCGCGTTGAACGCGCCTTCGCCCACGAGACGGCGAAACAGATTGGGAATCAGGAAGGCCGCGACATAGGCATCCGCCACCGCACCCGCGCCGAGCGTCGCGGCGACGAGCATGTCGCGCACGAATCCCGTGACCCGCGAGGCCAGCGTGGCCCCGCCGACGATCGTGAAGTTTTTGCCCAGTGACGCTTGTTCAGCCGACATCCACCGCCCTGTCTGCCGCAAACAGCGGGACAAGGCAAAGGGTCGGTGTGTTCAAATGATGGCGGCGGACTGTTGCCCTGCCGGATTGCCATGGGATGCTCAATGCCGGAAATGCCGGATTCCGGTGAACACCATCGCCAGGCCCGCCTTGTTGGCCGCGTCGATCACCTCGTTGTCGCGCATGGACCCGCCGGGCTGGATCACGGCGGTGGCTCCGGCCTCGGCTGCCGCCAGCAGGCCATCGGCGAAGGGGAAGAAGGCGTCGGAGGCGACGACCGAGCCCTTGGCGAGGCTCTCGGACTGGCCGAGGGCTTTTGCCGCTTCTTGCGCCTTCCATGCCGCGATGCGGGACGAATCGATACGGCTCATCTGTCCTGCGCCAATGCCCACGGTGGCTCCTGCCCTGGCATAGACAATGGCATTGGACTTCACGTGCTTGGCCACGCGGAAGGCAAAGCGCAGATCGGCCAGTTCGGCAGTCGTCGGTGCGCGTTCTGTCACCACCTTGAGATCCATGTCGTCGACAACAGCCTTGTCGCGGTCCTGCACCAGCAGGCCACCCGCGACCGAACGGATGGTTTTCCCCTCCTGGCGTGTGTCCGGCAGGCCACCCGTCACCAGCAGGCGCAGGTTCTTCTTGGTGGCAACGATGGCGCGGGCCTCGTCGGTTGCATCCGGTGCGATGATCACTTCGGTGAAGATCTCGATGATGGCGCGGGCTGCCTCGGCATCCAGCGTCTGGTTCAGTGCCACAATGCCACCGAATGCCGACACCGGATCGCAGCGCAGTGCCGCTTCGTAAGCGTCGCGCAGAGTCCGCCCCTCGGCGACACCGCAGGGATTGGCGTGCTTGATGATGGCAACGGCTGCCGTGCGGGCCGGAGCGAACTCTGCCACCAGTTCGAAGGCGGCATCAGTGTCGTTGATGTTGTTGTAGGACAGTTGCTTGCCCTGGAGCTGTCGCAGCGTCGCCACGCCGGGGCGCCTGTCAGGGCCATGATAGAAGGCGGCTGTCTGGTGCGGGTTCTCGCCGTAGCGCATGGCTTCCGCCAGCGTGCCACCGAAGGCGCGGAACGCTGGCGCTTCCTCTCCCACCTGTGCCGCGAGCCAGTTCGAGATCGTGGCGTCATAGGCTGCTGTGCGGGCATAGGCCTTCTGCGCGAGTTTTCGCCGCAAGGTCAGCGTCATCTGCCCGCCATTGGCGTCGAGATCGGCCAGGAGCGCGGGATAGTCGGCCGGGTCGACGATCACGCCCACATCCGGGTGGTTCTTGGCCGCGGCCCGGATCATGGCAGGGCCGCCGATGTCGATGTTCTCGATGCAGGTGTCGAAATCCTCGCCCTTCGCCACGGTCGACTCGAAAGGATACAGATTGACCACAAGAAGATCGATGGGCCCGATGCCATGGGCAAACATCGCTGCCTGGTGTTCAGGATTGCCGCGAATGCCCAGGAGGCCGCCATGCACCATGGGATGCAGCGTCTTCACCCGCCCGTCCATGATCTCGGGAAAGCCCGTCACCTCGGAGATGTCGAGAACGGGCAGTCCGGCATCCGCCAGCGTCTTGCGCGTGCCACCCGTCGAGATGATCTCCACGCCGCGCGAAGACAGCGCAGCCGCGAATTCAAGCAAGCCCGTCTTGTCGGATACGGAAAGAAGGGCTCGGGTGATGCGGCGCAATTCTGTGGGCATGGGCACGTCCGGGAAGAGTCGAGAGGGAATCCCGGCTGGCTATCACGCCCGTGACCCAGACAACATCACCGATTTGCGATTTTCCTGAAAGACCACGCAATCCTGGCATGTGCGCCCGTATTGGCGCTGACAACGATCTGTTCGGAGCGCCGCAACCCTTCCGTGCTGGCAAAGAACACCGTTTCCTCGACAGACAGGTCCATGCCATCCGCCTCGAACTGCCAGACACAGCGGTTGGGCAGCGTCAGCTGGACACCGCGTCCATCTGCGCCAAGCGCTGCCTTGACGAGCGGATGCAGGTGAAAGCGCAGGGCATAATCCAGCTCCTTGCGCTGGCGCACGGGCTTCAGCGTGTCCTCGCCTTCCAGCCGCGCACCATCGGAAGACAGGGCAATCCTGCGCTGGTGCAAAACCCCAAAAGGGTTGCGGTAACCATCGTGATCGACGCCAATCAACGTGCCATCAGGGCTGTCCGCCCGCTGGAGCGTCACCTCGCGCGCGCCATCGGTGAATTGTTCGCCGACCAGCGCCCGCATCATGGAGGTGCGGGTAAAGCGACCGATGGTCGAGTCCTGCACCACAAGGGTGGAATGGGCTGCAGTCAGGCGGGAATAGTGCAGCAACTCGGGCCGATGGGAGGGCGGCGCACCGCAATTCACCACGATGCGGCAGCCATCCGCTGAAAACTCGAAAGCGGCGGGGGCGGCATGGGCGCGGGCGGCAAGCGGTGGTGCCGGTGCGGCTGCGGCGTCGACAAGCAGGACAGACCCTGCGTGCTCGGCCCGCTGGTACCCGGCGTAGGGCGCGTTGGATGGGGCTGGCGCCATGATGTCGTCCTGCGCCAGGATCGCGGCCACGAAATCCGCCCGCGTCGCGCCCATGCCATTGAACAGGGCGATGGACCCGTCGGCATGGCGCATCATGCGCACCAGCGGCATCATCCGGTCAATGGCCGCCACCACGGGCTGCGGGGTCTGAATGCGCCGCCAGAGGAAGGCGAGTTTCAGCGGCAGCAGGTCAAGCAGCAACGTGAGAAGCACTTGCGGATTGCGGCTGACATGCCCCCCATCCGACAGGATCTGGGTTTCGAGCATTCCACAAAGCTGGGCGGAGACGTCCTTCATCTCTGCGTCCACCTCCGAGGAACTCAAGGTATAATAGGTCAGCGCGACCTGGATCATCAGCTTGATCTCGGTGTCCGGAACAGCGCGTCGGGCTCGCCTTAGGCGGCCGGCATCCACTGCTACGGCCTTAATGAAGGCGCGGTAGAAGGCCGGGTCGGCACCATCGAGCAGCAGCGGACTCTGGCTCAGCCAGGAGATCAGCCGCCGTGCCGCCACATCCGGTCGCCGCGCGATGCTGCCTGGTCCGGCTTTCTGCGCCTGGAGCCAGTCCTTGACCAGGGCACGGCCTTGCGCCCGTGACAGCGCGGAGTCGGTTGCGCGCAGATGGCGCAGCCAGCCGAAACCATGCAATTCAACAGCGAAGGCTTCCGAAGGTGGTTCCAGCTCGAACGGAGATTGCCCGTGTGTTTCCAGCAACTTGCCCGCCAGCTTGAGCTGGCCTGCATAAAAATCGGCGGCAATGGTTGGGTCCGATGTGCGGATGTCCTGTGGAGCAATCAACAGCTTTTGCGGGACACGGGCTCCAAAAGGCGCGAGCAAGCGTGCGGCACCTGCTGCCACACGCCTCATGCCTTGGCGTGCGGCAACACCCGCGAACGCGCCATCGGACAATCCAGCCTTCATTCCCAAGCCCATGATCCTTCAGACCGATACAGGAACAGCCATCGGCGCGCTTCCGGCATCGTAGGCGCTAGACCGCATCACGGACAAGGCGTGCGGCGAAAAAGCCATCCATGCCAGCCAGCCTCTCGATCAGGTTGGGCCAGTGGCAGGGCAGGCACCGGAGGTCTCCTTGGGCCGATACGAGCTGGCTGTCACCTCCTGTTTCAACTGGTCCGACCGGATCGCGCCGGAACTGGCTGTTTCGGTCGAGGAAACGGTCGATCTGGCGTTCGCCCTCTTCCGGCTCGAGCGAGCAGGTCGCATAGACGAGCGTGCCGCCCGGTGCGAGCAATGTGGCTGCATGATCGAGCAATCGGGCTTGCAGGCTGGCAAGCTTGAAGACATCCTCCAGCGTCTTCGACCAGGCCACGTCAGGATGGCGGCGGATGGTGCCGGTGGCCGAGCAGGGTGCATCCAGCAGCACAGCATCGAAAAGATGATCGGTCTGGTAGGCTGTTGCCTCCATGACGATGGTGTGGACGTCCAGCTTCAGGCGCTCCATGTTCTCCCTCAGGCGCTCCATGCGCGGTACGGCGCGGTCCACTGCCGTGACGCTGGCCCCGGATAGGGCGAGCTGTGCCGTCTTGCCGCCGGGAGCCGCGCAGAGGTCCAGGACACGCTGTCCCTGTTTTGCCCGCAACAACCGTGCGGGAATGGCTGCGGCAGCATCCTGCACCCACCATTCGCCCGCGCTGAAGCCAGGCAAGAGCGGAATGGCGGTGCGGGAGGTCAGGCGAACCGATCCGGTCGGCAGGACGATGCCACCGAGTTGCTCGGCCCAGTCCTCGGGGGAGGATTTTACCGAGATATCGATGGATGGCTCGGTGACATGGGCCGCTGCGATCCATCCGGCGGCTTCATGTCCATAGATGCGTGTCCAGCGTTCCGCGAGCCACGGTGGGGTATCGATCCGCAAGGCGTCTGCTCCTGCCAGGATCGTGGCCTTTTCCGTGGCGATGCGCCGAAGCACCGCGTTGGCCAGGTCTGTGAAATGCCTGGCATGGGCATCTTCCCGCGCCAGGGTGATGGCCGTATCCACGGCGGCATGAGGGGCCGTCTCCAGCACCAGGATCTGTGCCACCGCACCCAGCAGGATGCACTCCAGCCTGCCGCTCCGGGGAGGCATTCCCCGGTCGAGCCGATCCGAGAGCGCCTTGCGGAGGAGCCCAAGACGCCGCATCGTCGCCGTGGCAATGGCGCGCACGAGGCCCCGGTCATTGGGTTGCAATGCCTGGAAGCGGGCGTCGTGCGACAAGCGGTCCAGCCGGTCATCGAGGGCCTGCCGACGCCGTATCACGTCCTCGATCACCTCGCAGGCGATGCGCCGGGCGGCGAGCCCGTCCGGCCGATGTGGCTTGAGCGCTATCGGTGGTTTGGGCGCTATCGGTGGCTTGGGCGCTGTCGGTGGTTTGGGTGCAGTCGGTTGCCCGTTCATAACGCGACCTCGTGGCGCCAGCCGCAGGCGGCCAACAGCGTATGCATGTGGATGGGAGGCGGCGCGGTCACGGTGACGGGGTTGTCCCTGGCGAGCGGCAGGGTGATCCGGCGGGCATGAAGATGCATGTGCCTTGCGACGGAGCGGGCCAGGTCGCCGCCATAGACGTGGTCCCCAGCGATCGGCACACCGGCATGGGCGCAGTGCACGCGGAGCTGATGCGTCCGGCCGGTCTCCGGCTTGAGTTCCACCCAGGTGATGCCGTCGGCCCGCCCCAGCACGCGCCATCGCGTGAGACTGGGGTCGCCCGCAGGATCGACCTTCATCCACCAACTGCGCTTGTCGGCGGAGCGGCGCATCATGGGCGCGTCGATCACGCCTTCGTCCGGCGAGAGAACGCCGGTTGTGATTGCCCAATAGGTCTTGTCCACCGATCCATTGCGAAACAGCGCGCCAAGGCGGGCCAAGGCCTCGCGGTTACGCCCCAGGACAAGGCAGCCCGAGGTGTCCTTGTCCAGGCGATGCGCGAGTGCGGGGGATTCGCTGGCACCCAGCCGCAGACACTCGAAATGCGCCTCGAGGTTGTCGCCATAGCCCGCTCCCTTGTGAACCGCGATGCCCGGCGGCTTGTCGAGGACGAGCATCATGGCGTCGTGATACAGGACACGCCCGGGCAGGCTGGAGGGATCGAAGCTTGGCATCCCCGAGCGCGTCCCCTAGATCAGGCGTGACGTCAACTGGAAATGAGCCTGAACCGTGCCCTCTGATTGCTCTCCCGAGAATCCATCCCCCGCGGCGGCACAAAAGCCTCTGTCGCCTGCTGCAGGTCGCGCGTTGGCCGAAGCGGCGCAGCGGCGCAAGGCACAGGCTGAGCGTGAGGCTGCGCTGGCGCGCTCTCCCGAGGTCAATGGTCGGGGCGGACAAGACCCCGTGCGCTACAATGACTGGGAGATTAAAGGGCTGACCAGCGACTTCTGACCTATGATCGTATTTAATGCCTATTATAGGATTTATTTCTGAATAATTTCTGGTATGATATGGCATGTCTGTCGTCATGCCCTTCACAGTTTGCAGCAGCGCCATCGCTGGGTTGGCTGTCGCGGTGCTTGTGGCGTTCAACACCTCTCCTGTGCCACTTGTCGAACCAGCCCTGGAGGCGCTGTCGGCTCCGCCTGCGGGTTCGTTCATTCCACCGCAGGCCGTGATACCGGTGGATGTGGTGCGCATCATCGATGGCGATACCGTGGAGGTAAGGGCGCATGTCTGGCTTGATCAGCTGATCGTGACCCGCGTCCGACTGCGCTCCATTGACGCGCCGGAAATGCGGGCCAGCTGTCCAGAGGAGGCGCGCAAGGCGGTGGCATCTCAGGAAGCGCTTGTCGCGCTGCTGAAAAGTGGCAAGGCCTATCTCACCGCCCTGGGACGCGACAAATATGGCGGGAGGGTGCTCGGCGACCTGATCACTGGTGATGGTCGCCTGGTCAGCCAAAGCCTGCTGGCCACAGGCCATGCCCGCCCTTACGCTGGAGGACGCAGGCAGGGATGGTGCTGAAACGGCTGTAATGAGGGGCGCAAAGAGGGGTGATGGTGCTGGGTTGCGCTGGGCCGCTTTGGCCGCTATGGAGCACCGCATATGCCGCTTTAGCTCAGCTGGTAGAGCACCTCATTCGTAATGAGGGGGTCGGGGGTTCGAATCCCTCAAGCGGCACCACTCACTCCTTGTCCGACCCGGAGAGATTGGCAACAATCTCGTGCCGAGCGGATTGTTGGTGGTTTGCAAGGTTCTCTGCTCCAGGACGATGTATCCCAGATCATCGTGCATGATGCTGACGCCATGCCAGCAGCAGCGAGGACATCACCTCCTCAGGCATGGCCGGGCAGCAGGTTGCCAACATGAGCCATGACGATCTTCTGATTGCCATCGCCTTTCCACCGTACTCATCGCCGGTTGTGGATGCCGTTCGTGATGCTGGTATGCGCGATCTGACGATTCTCGCCATTACGGATTCACCCGCCAGTCCTCTGGCGATCGGCGCGAGAGGCGTGTTCTATGTCGACGCTGAAGGCTCCGCGCCCTTCCGCCCGATCTCCGGTGCGATCGGGCTCACGCAGGCCATCGTCCTGAGAATCAGCGCGATGCTGTGATTTGATGGAGCGCGGCTTAGGGTGTTGCGGATTCTCATGGCAATTGAAACCGGCAAACCCGGGGCGGTTCAGTCGGCGCGGCCGATTCCACCCATAGCTGTCCTCGCTTCATCGACGGTTCGCGCCGCGCCCCTCGGGAAGACAGCGGCGGTTGGCCGGGCTTTGAAAACCTCCTCGAAGTCATGACGAAACCCCGCCACCCAGAGCGCAAAGACCTCATCGAGCATTGCGGCCGCGCGTGCATGTCTTCCTCTTGCTTGCCGCACCAACGCCTTGGAACCCGGTGAAACATCCCGGCAAAATCCTACGCTTCTCCTCTCAAGCCAGCGGCCTCGCCGCCTTGATCACCGCCTTCAGATCAGGCGCGTCGGCGATGGCTCTTGCGGCTTTGATCAGGGCTTTCGATCCTTTCGCGCCGACGACGGGATCGCACATATCCGTCAGCTTGGCGTCGAGTTCCGCGTCGGTCAGCGGTCGACCCAGAGAGCCGATGGCGTTTTCGATGAAGAGGTGCAGCACACGGCCATCCACCGTCGTCAGTGTCGCGTCGACCTGATGCTCGTGGATGCCGGGCTTGACCACGGCCTTCACCTTCTGTCTGAGAGCCACGATGACCGGATCGGCGACGCAGGTGTCGGCGTACTCATGCTCGCCGCAGCGCCCATGCATGATGGCGGCGGCGCAGGAGTGATAGACCGAGAACTTGCCTTCGAGGCCGGTGCGCGGCGCGGTCTTGCCTGTCAGTTCCAGCACCAGGGGATGCACCTTGAGGTCGATGGAGGCCACATCGGTCGCCTTCAGGCCATGGGCGTTGCGCAATTGCACGCAGGCATCGATGGCGGGATGGATGACGATTCCGCAAGCGAAGGGCTTGTAGGTGTTCAGGGCGCTTTCCCAATGTGTTCCCAAGCCTTCGGTGATTTCGGTCGGGTCGAATTTGGTGGAGGCCACATGGGCGAAGCCGCGCGGGGCCTCGATGCCACGCTCGGAGCTGGTGAAGCCTTCCCTGGCCAGGAGCGCCGCATAGGTACCGTTCTGCGCGGCGCGGCCGGGATGGAAAGGCTTGCACATCGTGCCGAACATTTCTCTCAGGCCGGAGGACTGGGTCGCCGCGATCCCCAGCGCATAGGTCATCTGCTGGACGTTGAGGCCCAGCACCTTTCCCGCGGCTGCAGCGGCACCGAACACACCTGCGGTGCCGGTGATGTGCCAGCCCCGGTCGTAGTGATCGGGATAGATGGAATTGCCGATGCGGCACTCGACCTCGATGCCCAGGATGAAGGCATGCAGGAAATCACGTCCGGTCATCGCTCGTGTCTCGGCAAGGGCCAACAGCCCTGACGCCACGGGACCGGCGGGGTGGATGATGGTTTTCAGGTGGGTGTCGTCGAAATCGAAGACATGCGAGGCGATGCCGTTGAGCAGCGTGGCGTTGAGCACATCCGTGCGGAAGCCCCGGCCCAGGACTGTCGCCTGCCTCTGGCCCGCAAACGGTTTGGCTGCCGCCCATGCAATGTCGATCGCAGGATGCGCGGAGCCGCCCACCGTGCATCCCAACCAGTTGAGGAACGAGCGCGTCGCCTCGGTGTAGACGGGAGTCGGAATGTCCGCTGCTTTCGATTTGACGACGAACTCCGCAATGTGCCGGGTGATGGCTTTCACGACAGGTGCATGGGCGTTCATGTTTCCTCGAAGGGCAAAAGGGGTTTGGTGATGATCGAGCCATGCGTATCTGCGTGCAAAAATGTCAACACTCCTTCTGCCATATTCAGGTAAATTATCGTCCGAATAATGGTTTTCGTGAATTTCAAAGGCAATTTCAGTTTTCATGCCTTTCAAGTGTTGACACTTGCGGGCAAGCTGGTGATGGTGAGGCATGAATTCCGCCCACCTCGCACCCGTGCAAGCCGTAGATGCCACGCGCTCCGTGCCGTTGTCGAAGGTGCTGGTCGATGCGCTGGAAGGCATGATCGTTGCAGGCGAGATGCGCCCGGGCGAGCGCCTCAACGAGCAGCAGCTGGCGCAGCGGTTCGGCGTCAGCCGAGGGCCTATCCGCGAGGCAGTGCGGGCGCTGGAAGGTGCGGGCTTCGTCGAGGCCGTGACGAATCGCGGTGTGTTCGTGCGACGGGTGACCGTGGCGGAGGTGCGTGAGCTCTATGATGTGCGTGCCGCGCTGTTCGGCCTCGCCGGACGCCTGCTGGCGGAGCGGGCCAGCGAGGCGACTATCTCACGGCTGCATGATCTTGTGTCAGCGATGGAATTGGCCGCTGCAGAGCGGGATTTCGATGCCTATTATCCGCTCAATCTCGTCTTTCACGAGGCCATTGTCGACGGTTCTGGCAATGCGACACTGGCAGCGCAGTATCGCGCTTTCGTCAAGCGGCTCACCTTGTTTCGCGCCCGCAGCCTGGTGCAGGGCGGTGGCCTCGCCGTGTCCAATCGCGAGCACCGCGAGATGGTCGCTGCCATCGCGGCACGTGATCCGGTCTGGGCGCAGGAAGCGCATTGGCGTCATGTCGCATCGGCCAAGGACCGCTTGTTGAAGGTGGTGCGCACCGAAACCCATGGGGAGGCGTTAGGATAATGACGAACGGAAAACGCGCAAGCCATATGATCACGAGACGCAGGTTTGGCCAGCTGACAGCCGCGGTCACGACGACGATGCAGTCCCCGGCTTTTGCCGCACCGGCCAGCTATCCCCACCGCACGGTCACGCTGATCACCCATTCAAGCCCCGGCGGCGGATCCGATGTCTTCCTGCGCGAGATGAGCAGGTATCTCGTGCGCTACATCAACGCCACCTTTGTCATCGAGAACGTGCAGGGCGGCAGCGGGGCGCGGGCCCTGAGCCGTCTGGCAACCAGCCGCCCCGACGGCAGCGTGCTCTACGCCACGACGCCCACCTATATCTTCACATCGCTGCTCTCCAAGCCGCAGCACACCTACAAGAACGTCCAGCCGCTGGTGAATGTTTTCAGCGATGCGGAGGTGGTGTTCACCCGCACCGATGGCCCGTTCAAGACCCTGGCCGACCTGATCGCCCATGCGAAGGAGAAGCGCGGCCGCTGGGGCGCGGCCAATCCCGCTTCGCTGGAACGGCAGGCGGCGGAACGCTTGCGCAGGGCCGCCAATGTCAATGCCGCCGTGGTCTCGCACGAAGGTGGCGGCGACATGATGATCAATGTGCTCAACGGCACGCTGGAAATGGGTGTCGGCGAAATCCAGGAGCTGCGCTCACAGCTGGAAGCGAACCGTGTGCGCATTCTGGCCGTGTTCAATCCGCAGCGATTAGCGGGGTTTCCCGATGTGCCGACTGTGAAGGAAGCGGGCTATGATGTCGTGGTCCGCAAGTTTCGCGGCCTTGCCGGGCCAGCGGGATTGCCTGCCGAGATCATCGGGATCTGGGAAACGGCGATCAAGGGACTGCTCGCGGATCCGGACTACAAGAAGGTTTATGGCGCGGAAAGTCTGGTCGCGGACTTCATGCCACAGGCCGCCTATGAGCCCTTCGTCAACGCCTTTGCCGACGAGGCCGAGACATTTTTCCGCGAGACGGGCGTCATCAAGAATTGAGGATGGCACAACCATGCAAACATTGACCTGCGAGGGCATGACACCGTGAGTGCAAAAGCAGCCAGCACCCGCGACGGCATCGGCGGTGTTCTGCTGCTGGTTCTGGCGGCTGGATACTACTGGTTGTCCCGCTCGATTCCGGCGAGTTCGCTGTCAGACGAGGTTGGTGCCGACGGACTGCCGATCATGCTGGCGGTCCTGCTGGCCGTTGTGGCCAGCCTCATCGTGGCGAAGAGCCTGCTGGTCCGTTCTCGCGCTGTGCCTGTCGTAGAGGCGAGCGTTGCCACTGACATGGAGGAAGCGGAAGACCATGCGCCGATCTTGCGGGCGTTGGGCTTCGTCGTGATCGGCATCGGATACATGGCTGTCGCGCCGATAGTCGGATTCGCTGTTGGCATCGCCCTGCTGGTCATCGCGGTGGGCTTGTATGAGCGCGAGGCTTTGTCATTCAAGCTGGTTGCCGTTGCAGCCGGAGGTGGCTTCGGCTTCTGGCTGATCTTCGTGCTGTTCCTGGGCACGGAGCAGCCGATGTCAACGCTCCTCGCCCTGCTGACAAAGGGCTGAGTCGGCGATGGACGATCTTTACCGCAGCCTTGCCCTTCTCGTGACGACGCCACTGGTGCCCGCTGCCATCGCGGGTCTGGTCTGGGGCATCATCGGCGGCGCTTTGCCGGGCATTTCCGCGTCGATCACGATGGCGCTGCTTTTGCCCTTCACCTACGGCATGGACCCGATGATTGCGATCGTGCTGCTCAGCTCGACGTATATCGGCGCGGAATATGGCGGCTCGATTCCCGCCATTTTGATTCGCACGCCGGGCACCAACTCGGCTGCCGCCACCGTCATCGACGGTTACGAAATGAAGCGCCAGGGCAAGGCTGGCGAGGCGCTGGGGATTTCGCTCTGGTCGGGCGTGGTCGGCAGCCTTGTCGGCCTCGCCCTGCTTGTCGTGATGACCGAGCCATTGTCACGGCTCGCCCTGCTGTTCACGCCAGCGTCCTATTTCGGCCTGGGCATCCTGGGCATCAGCATCATTGCCTCGCTGTCGGGAGGCTCTTTGCTAAAGGGATTGGCGGCTGCTCTTGTTGGCCTGATGGTGGCGACGGTGGGCACCGATCCCATCTCCGGCGTGTCGCGCTTCACCTTTGGCTTGCCTGACCTCATCGGAGGCATCAAGCCCATCCTGGTGATGGTCGGGCTGTTCGCGGTCAGTGAACTCCTGATGCAATCCGGCACCAAGGGTCTTGGCACCACGGCCGAAAGCAAGGTCCGCATCGTGCTGCCGCGCTGGCCGATGATGAAGCGGCTGGCAAAGCCGCAAGCCATCGGCTGCGTCACCGGTACGTTCGAGGGGCTGATGCCTGGCGGCGGTGGTTCCATCGCCGCATTCATGGCTTACAACGAGGCCAAGCGCTGGTCGTCTCACCCCGATGAGTTCGGCAAGGGATCGCCTGAAGGCGTGGCCGCACCGGAAGCCGCCAACAACACGGTGGCGTCTACGTCGTTGATCCCGCTCCTGTCCTTCGGCATTCCCGGCTCGAACTCCGCTGCCGTGCTGCTGGGCGGTCTGCTGATCCATGGCCTGCTGCCCGGTCCACGGCTGTTTGAGCAGCACAATGACGTGATCCTGGGACTCTACACCGGATCACTCGTTGCGACCCTTGCGCAGATCCTCGTGGGGATACTCATACTTCCGCTCTGCATGTGGCTGGTGAACCGGCCAAGGCCCTATCTGGCGGGCTTTGTCTTCGCCCTTGTGCTGTCGGGGATCTACACGATCAATGCCACGATGTTCGATATCGGCCTGGTGCTGGCGGGCGGGGTGATCGGATACCTGATGCGCCTCAATGACTTTCCGTTTCTGCCAGCCGTGCTTGGCGTGGTGCTGGGCCCGATGATCGAGGGAAGCTATCGCCGCTCGCTGCTGCTGTCGGGTGGAGACCACGCGATCTTCATCGAGGACAGGATCGGCCTTGGCTTGCTCGTCGTCGCAGCGATCTTCGTCGTGGTTTCGCTGACCCGCGAAATCCGGGAGGGACGGAAGCTCAAGGACAGCTCCGCATGACCGCAGCGTCCCATGTCGGGCCATATGCCCAACCACCCTTGGCGCTGCTGATCGGAGCGTTCTGCAATGATGTGGCCGCAGGCAAGACGCCGGTTCCCGCAGTGGTCAGGGCCATGGTGCGGCGGCTGCTGATCGATGTTGCAGGATTGTGCGCCGCTGCGCGCAATACCGACTATGTCAAAGGCTGCCTCAGCGCTGTCGAAGGCCGGGGTGCATCAACGGCCATCGGCCATCGCGGTCGCTTCACCGCCATTGATGCCGCGCTCATCAACGGCACTGCGGCGCATGGCGAGGACTTCGACGACACGTTCGAAGGCGGCCCGGTCCATGCCGGAGCGCCGGTTGTGCCCGCGGTGCTGGCCGTTGCCGAGCGGGAGGGCATCGCGGGCGAAGCCGTTGTTCGCGCCATCGCGGTCGGTGTGGAGATCATGTGCCGTGGCTCGCTGGTGGCACCGCAGGCCATCCACAAGGCGGGGTTCCATCCCACCGCGGTGCTGGGTGCCCTGGCGGCGACGGCGGCGTTGGCGACATTGTTGAAGCTCCCGGCTGAAACAACGGCCAGGGCGCTGGGCATCGCGGGGTCCATGGCGTCGGGGATCATCGAATATCTTGCCGATGGCTCCTCGACCAAGCGGCTCCATGCAGGGCTTGCGGCGCAAAGCGGCATAAGGGCCGTGGCGCTGGCCAGGGGTGGCGTGTCTGGTCCGCTGACGGTCATCGAAGGGACGCATGGTTTCTACAAAGCCTTCGCACCGTCGCGCACGCCAGATTTCACACAGATCACCGGCGGTCTGGGCAAGGTTTGGGTGGGCGCGTCCCTCGCCTTCAAGCCATTCGCCTGTGGTACCATGACCCAGCCTTACGTGGATTGCGCCATCGCGCTTGCCCGAAGCGGCGTGCGTGCCGAAGAGATCGACACGCTGGTCTGCGCGGTGGGCGAAGGGACCGTACACCGTTTGTGGGAACCGCTCGCCCTCAAGCAGTCGCCGCCCAACGGTTACGGCGCAAAATTCTCGACGCCGGACTGCATCGCCGTGGGGTTCCTCACGGGTGACGCTGGCCTGGAGGCTTTCGAGGATGCCGCCATTTCCGATCCGCTGCGCCGGGCGCTGGCAGCGCGGGTCAGCTATGTCATCGATCCCGCCAATCCCTATCCGCGCGCCTTCACCGGGCATATCCGTGCCACCCTGCGCAATGGCGAAATCCGTGAGTTCCGGCAGGGCCACATGCGCGGTGGCGTCAACGCGCCGCTCTCAGACGCCGAGATCATCGCAAAGTATCGCGCCAATATCCGCTTTGGTGGCTGGACTGCGGCCCGGGGTGAACGGCTGCTGGTCGCCATCGAGGCCATCACGCAGGGACAGCCCGTTGCTTTGGGGAATGCACGGTCATGATGAAAACCCTGCATGATGGAAAATCTGCATGATGAAAAACCTGACATGACCCACGAACTCAAGGGCAGGGTTGCGCTGGTGACAGGCGCTGCACGCAACATCGGGCGGGCCATCGCGCTTGATCTGGCGGGGGGCGGCGCATCCGTCATGGTCACGGCGCAATCCGACAGCGACGGGTTGCGCGAGACGGTCGGTCTGATTGAGGCGGCCGGGGGACAGGCTGTGGCGCATCTTGCCGATGTCACCGATGAAGCGTCGGTCGCGGCGCTGGTGTCGGCAACACTGGCAGCCTTCGGCAGGCTGGACATCCTCGTCAACAACGCAGCTGTGAGAACGGAAGTACCCTTTGCAGTGATGACACTGAAGGATTTTCGCGCCGTCACCAGCGTGGCGCTCGAAGGGCCGTTCCTGTGCGCCAGGGCAGCCTTCGAAGCGCTGTCGGCCAGCGATGCCGCCTCCATCATCAACATCGGCGGACTGACGGCATATACCGGGGCCAGAGACCGGGTGCATGTCATCGCTGCCAAGGCGGGCCTCGATGGCATGACCAAGGCGCTGGCGCATGATCTTGGGCCTTCTGGCATCACGGTCAATCTCGTGTCGCCCGGACTGATCGAGACAATCCGTGTCGGTCACGAGCCAGGCCATCACGCGGTACGCACCACGCTTCTGGGCCGTCGCGGCACGCCCGAGGACGTGGCGGGCATGGTGCGGTTCCTTGCCGGGCCTAAAGCACGCTATCTCACCGGCCAGACCATGCATGTGAATGGCGGGCTCTACCTGCCATGATGCGTTCGAACCAACCTGGAGACTGACCATGGCCGGATTGCGCCGCCCTTTTTTCCCTCTGCTTGTCGCGGCCTTCCTGCTTGGGTGCGTGACAACGGCTTCCCACGCCCAGGACACCTTTCCCAACAAGGCGATCACAGTGATTGTGCCCTATGCGCCTGGCGGCAACACCGATGTCATCGCCCGCATCGTGCTTGACCATATGGCGACGACATTGAAGCAGCCCCTGATCGTCGAGAACATGGGAGGCGCGGGTGGCACGACGGGATCGCTGCGCGGCGCCCGCTCCGCAGCGGATGGCTACACTTTGCTGGTCGGACAGATGGGAACCCACGGCGCGGCCCCCGCGCTCTATCCCACGCTTGGCTACAATCCGGTGACGGATTTCGAGCATGTGAGCCAGTTGACCGACACGCCGATTGCCGTCTTCGTGCGCAAAACGCTCCCCGTGAACACGCTGGGTGAACTGATCGCCATGTTGAAAGCCAATCCCGGCAAGCTCAACAACGGGCATGGCGGTGTGGGTGCCACCTCGCATGTCAGCTGCCTGCTGTTCTCCGCCATCACCGGCACCAGTGGTCAGCTCGTGCCCTACCGTGGCTCGGGGCCCGCCCTCAATGACCTGATCGCGGGTACCCATGACTATATGTGCGACCAGATCCCGCATACCGTTTCCCATGTTCTCGGCGGGTCGATCAAGGCGCTGGCCCTGGCCTCGGAAAGGCGTGCCGATGTGTTGCCGCTGGTACCCACCACCACGGAAGCAGGCGTGCCTGCCTTCCAGGCTTCCGGGTGGAATGCCATGTTTGCGCCAAAGGGTACGTCGCGCCTGATCGTCGATCGTTTGGCGCAAGCCGTCAGTGCGGCCCTTGATGATCCCGCGACGCGGGCTAAGCTGGAGGCCATTGGCGCCGTCATCCCGCAGAAACGCGGACCGGATGCGCTGCGGGCGTTTGTCGCCAGCGAGGTGGAAAAATGGACCCCGGTGATCCGCGCCGCCAACGTCAAGGCACCTTGATCGCCGATCCCAGGATCGTTTGGTCGCAGCCATGACGACAAGTGCGAAGAGCAGCGCAGGCGAGGATTGCGACATTGCCGTGATCGGTGGCGGTGTCGTGGGCATGGCGGTGGCCTACGGCTTGGCCCGCGCTGGACAGGCCGTCACTGTCGTTGACGAGGGCGATGTCGCACACCGTGCATCACGGGGAAATTTTGCGCTGATCTGGGTGCAGGGCAAGGGTCTTGATATGCCGGACTATGCCCGCTGGAGCTTGCAATCCTCCAACCTCTGGCGTGATTTCGCCCATGACCTTTCGAACGAAACCGGCCTTGGCCTCGCCTATGCCCGCAATGGTGGATTGACGGCCTGCCTTTCTGAGGATGAGCTGGCGACACGCGCGGGAGAGCTGAGACGCCTGCACAACAGCGCTCCTGATTGTGGCACGTTCGAAGTGCTCGATCATCGTGGGATGAAAGAATTGCTGCCGGATCTCGGCACCAGCGTCGCGGGTGGAACGTTCTGCCCCCATGATGGCCATGTCAATTCATTGAAGCTGTTCTCCGCCCTGCATCAGGCCGTGCTGGTGCATGGCGCGGCCTATCGCCCGAACGCCGACGTCACGGACATCACGCCCCGTTGCGATGGCTTTGCGATTCATACCGTGCGGGGTGAAATCCGAGCGCGAAAGGTCGTGCTCGCGGCGGGTCTGGGCAATGCCCGACTCGCGCCTATGGTCGGCCTTGTGGCACCCGTGCGACCGCAGCGCGGGCAGATCATGGTGACGGAGAAGCTGCAGCCATTCCTGCGCTATCCGCTGGGCACCATCCGCCAGACGGACGAGGGTGGGGTGATGATCGGTGATTCAAAGGAAGAGGTTGGCTACGACACGGGAACGGCACATGAGGTGCTTGCCGCTATCGCGGCACGCGCCGTGCGGGTCTTTCCGCTGCTGGAGCGGGCGCAGGTCATCCGCAGCTGGGGCGCTCTGCGCGTGATGAGCTCGGATGGCTATCCGATCTATGACCGGTCCGTGCAGTGTCCCGGCGCTTATCTCGTGACGTGCCACAGCGGCGTGACGCTTGCCGCCAACCATGCCACCGTGGTGGCGGCAGCCATTGCTGGCGATCAGTGGCCGACAGCACTTGACGTGTTCAGTGCAGCGAGGTTTGCGGATGTTTCGCAGGCTGCTTGATGTGCCCACCACAATCCGGGTCACTGTCAATGGCCGGGATGTCCTGGCCGCCTCGGGAGACAGCGTGGCGGCCACCCTGCTGCTGGCCGGACACTCGGTCTTTCGGCGTACCCTGCGCAGCCGCCAGCTGCGTGGCCCCTTTTGTGGCATGGGCGTCTGTTTCGAGTGCCTGGTGACCATTGACGGGCAGTCTGGGCAACAGGCCTGCATGGTTCCCGTGAAGGATGGCATGGCAATACTCACGGCGGAAAACGCCGATGGGTGAGGGCAACTGCGATCTGCTCATCGTTGGCGCGGGGCCTGCTGGGATGCGTGCGGCAATTGCCGCCCGTGATGGCGGGCTGAGCGTCACTGTCGTGAACGAGGGCATGAGGCCTGGCGGCCAGATTTATCGTGGCGTCCAGACAATGCCGCATCCGCTCGTTTCGGTCCTTGGTGCGGAATATGCCGCTGGACGCGCTCTCGCCGATGCCTTCTCGGCCTGCGCCATGCGCTATCTCAGTCATACGGCGGTGTTCATGATCGAGAAGCGCGATACGGGCGGGTTCGAGATCGGGGTTTCCTCGGGTACGACAGCGCGGATGATCACCGCGCGGGCTGTGCTGATCGCTACTGGCGCGCTGGAACGGCCATTTCCAATCCAGGGCTGGACATTGCCGGGCGTGATGACGGCGGGTGGTGCGCAGACAATGCTGAAGGCGAGCGGCGCTGTCCCCTCAGGGCCGACTGTTCTGGCCGGGACAGGTCCGCTGCTCTATCTGCTCGCTGCCCAGTACGCCCGCGCGGGCATCAAGCTCGTCGCTCTGCTGGACACGACGCCAACAGCGAACTGGCGCGCGGCGTTGACGGCGCTCCCCGGCTTTCTGGTCAGCCGCAATGTCCGCAAGGGCCTTCGACTGCTCCGCGAGGCTTCTGCGCATCCCATTCTTCGCAATGTCGGTGGGCTTGCGGCATCAGGCGATGGTCGTCTGGAGCAGGTCGCCGCACAGGTGGGAGGGCGCGAACACCGGTTTGTGGCGCAGACTCTGTTGTTGCACCAAGGTGTGGTGCCACAGGTCAATCTCGCCCTGGCGGCGGGTGCCGCGCATCACTGGAACGAGACTCGGCTGGCTTTCGAGCCCCGCGTGACAGCGGATGGCGAGAGCACGGTTGCCGGGCTGTTCATCGCGGGCGACAGTGCGGGCATTGCCGGTGCCGATGCCGCCGAACACCGGGGGTTGGTCGCTGCGCTGGCAATCCTTGATCGGCTGGAGGCTCCTGATCGGGAGAAGCGGGAGCGCGTGCGCAGCCAGGCCAGGGCCGCACTGGCGAAGGCTATGCGGGGACGGGCGTTCCTGGATCGGCTGTATCGGCCCGCGCCGCAGTTTCGGATGCCTGCCGACGACGTGATGGTCTGCCGTTGCGAGGAGGTGACGGCGGGCGAAATTCGCGCCCTGACAGCCCGGGGTGCGCAAGGCCCCAACCAGGCCAAGGCCTTCTCGCGGGCCGGAATGGGACCATGCCAGGGGCGTGGCTGCGCCCTCAGTGTCACGGAGATCATGGCGCACGCCAGCGGACGCGATCCGGGCGACATCGGTCACATGCGCATCCGTGCGCCGGTCAAGCCTGTCACCGTCGGCCAGATGGCAGCCCTGTCCGCGTCGGAGGCCTACGGCAGGAAATGAACCGACTGGGAGTCGGGAGTGTTCGCCTCTGTCTCATCCCTGACGGACGCAACCTCCTCGATCTGTGGCGGCGGCATCGGGCGCTCTGCGGCGGCCTCCAGGATCCAGTCCGGGATTGCGTCCAGAGGCACGCTTTCCGTCGCGGCCCCGATTGCCAGACCAGCCTTGGGCATTCCGAAGGCAACGGCGCTCTGTTCGCTCTCGCACAGCGTCAAGGCGCGGAAGTTGCGCATGGTGAGGAGGCCCTCCGCACCATCGCGGCCCATGCCCGTCAAGAGAATGCCGATGGCCTTTGCACCTACGGTTCGTGCGACAGAACCAAACATCACATCGACAGACGGCTTGCAGCCTGAAACGGGAGGCCCGTCATCCAGGCGGCATGACAGGGTGTTCCGGCTGCCCGTCAGGGTCAGATGGCAGTCGCCAGGCGCCAGGAATACCGTGCCAGGCCGTATCAGATCGCCATCCTCGGCCTGCCTGACGTCATAACCCGTGACACGCGTCAGCTGTTCGGCAAAGCCACGGACGAAGCCGGGCGGCAGATGCTGCGTGATGACAAAGGCCAGCGGTGCGCCCTTCAATCCGCACAACACGGACTGGATCGCTTCGATGCCGCCCGTCGATGCGCCGATGGCAACGATCCGGTCGACAAGTTGGTGGTTGGCGATTTGGTCGGTGACAACATGTTGGCCGGAGGATGCAGGCCGCACGGGGCCGGGGCGGCCGTCAGGATCCGCCAGCGCGAGGCGGCTGATCGCCTGCTGAAGGCCCGCGGCAACCGTGTCGAGATTGATTCCGACGCTGCGGCTCGCTTGAGCCACCTGCAGGAGCAGCGCGGGGGTTCGGCTGACCTGCCGCAACAATTCTGTGCTGCGCAACTGGTCCACGTTTGTCCCTGCCCCTGAGAGGGCGAGATGGGCTGTCGCGGCCGGGTTGCCTACGGGACCAAGCCTGTCTGCCATCATGCTGCACATGTCGGAAAGCTGGCGGTTCGCCAGACGGATCACGTCCAGTAACCGGGCCTGATCCGACAGCAGGCTCCTGGCCGCGAAGGTTGCGCCAGGGTGATCGCATGGAGCGATGGTGTGCGGTTTCGTCATCGTGTGCTCACACCTCACGGCAGAAGGACAACGTCATCGGGAAAAGGCCAATCCGGATTGGTGTGTCGCAAGAGCTGGTTCGAAATCTTGACGCCTGCTTCCTTGATGGCTTGGATCACATCGGCGGATTGGCGCTGGAATGGGTACAAGCAGAAAATCTGGCTGTTGTTCATCACAAGGACGCTGATCCGCGGATTCAACCGGATCGTCAGTTTCAGCAGTTCGGAAAAACTGCTCTTGGGCTGCTCCGCGATCAGCAGGTCATGGGTGGCGTATTTCAATGTCCTGAGAATCTCATCTTGCGTGGCAACATGCGATACCGCGAACTCCGCCTGCGCCAGGCTCGCCAGCAAAGCGGAGCGCAGCGTGTCATTCGACGTGCAGATCAAGGCACTTTTCATGAGGGTTCACCGGTTGTTCGCACGGACGACATTCAAGCTTGACCGGACGCCTGGATCGGGTGGGGTCCGAGATCCAGACGGCCGGTCAAACCCAGGTGTGTCAGGAGGCTAGAAGAGCCTCAGGACACCCTGATCTGCCTGCGAGGCGAGCGAGAGCGCCGTCTGCGAAAGCTGGTTGCGCGTGTTGAGCGTCAAGAGCTTCGCGGCTTCCTCGTTCTGATCCGCAAGGACAAGCTGGTCCGCGCCGGTTTCCAGCGTATCGATGAAGTCCTTGGTGAACTCCTGACGGTTCTGCACCACCGAGAGGTTCGAGCCGAAGGTCGAAGCCTGGGTGCGCAGCTTGTCGACACCTGCCGTGAGCTGAGAGATCGCGGTGTTGATGTCGGAGTTGGACTGGAACTTGTTGGCTGCACCAGAGATGCCCAGGCCAGTCGAGTCGAGCTTGACGCCGGTGATCGTCAGCGACGAGGTGTTCTTCTCGTTGAATGCGACTTTCAGCGAATCGCCGTTGAGCAGGTTGATGCCGTTGTAGCCGGTGTCTTTCGACAGCTGATCGATCTGCGTGCGCAGGTCATCGAATTGCTTCGACAGACTGTCACGGGTCGCGTTCGTCGTGTTGCTCGTCCGAGCAACAGCGCCTTCGGTCAATCCCGCGAAAGCCGACGTTGCATCGGTCGATGAGGCAAGGACTTCGAGGGATTCGCCGTTCTGCGCGGTGACCACCAGCTTGTTGTCGGAACCGACTTCGGCTTTGAGGCCGGTGCCGTCCGCGTTGAAGGCATCGGCGATCTTCTGGATGGTATCGCCTGCGGCAATGGTCACGTTTGTGGTGACACTGCCTGCCTTGACCGAGAGGGTACCGGCATCGCCTGACACAGCTGTCTTGGTTGCGCCGCCGGCCAGCACGGAGCTGGTTGCCGTCAGGTTGGTCGAGGCATTCTGCAGCGCCTGGCGGGCAGCGCCCTGGGCAGCTTCAACCAGCTTGGTCAGCGACTTGATGCCTTTGTCGGCAGCCTCAAGCGTTTTGGCGCCCTGGGCGATGCCATCGAGCAGACGACTGAGATCTGACGAACGACTCTTGAGGCCTTGCGATGTGAAGAAGTTCGCAGGATTGTCGATGGCGCTGTTGACTTTCTTGCCGGTCGCCAGGCGCTTCTGCTGCACCTCGGCTGCGGACGTATTGTTCTGGATCGCGGAGAGGGCGTTGCGAACGCCCGAGGAGAGGGAAACACTCATGGAGACACCTTCTGGCTGAAGAGACACGGAAAATTCCGCTCCAACTCAGGGTGTCTTTTCGATGGGAAATTTCGAATAACGATCGAATGAATGGAAAAGACAACAAATAATTTATTTCAGTCCAAATGATTGCACTCAATAATTATTATGAAGTATTATTTCTTGGTCTTCCTACGTTTCTACGAAAATTTCCAATCGATACACTTTCTTTTATCTCGATAAAATTACTTATGAAGCGTGAATCAAATATATCGTGGCGGTTCATTGTATTCATGACAGTTTTCAACACGTCGGCTGGGTGCATAAAATTTGGTGAAAACCAGGGAAACCTGTGCGGATTGAAAATTTGCCTGAGCCAGTCGATCACGACAGACATCCGCTTGATCCTGCGCATTTCCTTGCGGTAGCTGATCCAGATTTCGACGGAATGGTGGAAATCCACGTCGATCGGGACCAGGCGTGCGCCCATTGCCAAGGCGAAGCTGGGCAGTCCGCCGATGCCCAGCCCGCTCTCGATGGCATAGAGATGCGCAATGCTGGAATTGGTGATGAAGGAGATGTTCCGGTCGATCCGGTTTTTTCCAAGGAAGGCCGTGATGGCGTCATTGGCGAGCTGCTCGGATTCCTGAAACACGATCTGGTGCCGGGCTGCGCGATCACCAAGGGACGGCAGGCCATGCTTCTCGATGTAGCGGAGCGAGGCGAAGGGATAGATGTGCAGCGTACACAGCTTCGACACGACGAGATCGGGGTTGTCGGGTTTTCTGAACTGGATGGCGATATCCGCTTCATTTCGCAGCAAATTCCGCAGTTCCATCGAACAATCCATGTTGATCAGAATGTCCGGATTGTCCTGTGCGAATTGCGGCAGGCGAGGAGCGATCCAGAAGGTGCCAAGGCCTTCGGTAATGGCGATCCTGACCTGGCCCTGGGCATGGAGATCGCTGCCAGCCACGTCCTGCAAGCGCAGAAAGTGGCGCTGCATATCCTTGGCGATGCCAGCAATGATCTGTCCTGCAGCATTGAGCTGGAAGCCTTGCGGCAGACGATCGACGATGGTGGTGCCCAGGCTTTTCTCAAGTCTTTCCACGTGGCGAACGAGCGTCGAGACATTCAGGTCAAGGGATTTTGCCGCTTGCCGGAGGCTGGAGAAGTCCGCGATGGCGGCAATCAGGCCGATATCGTCCCAGCTGACATTCTCGAGACCTGGCAGCCCTGGGTGTTGCGGCATTGGAACGTCTCCGTTGCAGGAATGAATTGATACAAGTGGGATTTACTAAAATAAAATACCGATATAAGTCATATCTTCCTATCTATACCCTGTCGATAGGAGATTTATATCCTATAAATCGAAACCAGTCATCCGCAGGCATCCGGCTGAGGGGTTGGTCAGGCTCCGGACCGTTTTCCAGGAGTGTCTGTGCGGCATGAGTGATGCAAATGGAGATTGGATTGGCACAAAGGACAGAGCGCCTCCGCGACGAGTCAAATGTCACGAGTCATCCCGCACGGTTGAGGCGCTTGTCGCTACGCCGCGGTGTCTATTCGCAACCGGCCAGCCAATCCGACATCCATGATCTGCACGCCATGCTTGGGCAGCATCTGGACATGCCTCTGGCAAGGGCGGAAGCCGCATGTTCGGTCCAGCGGGCGCGGGCGAACAGTCTCTGGTCCATCCATTCGAAGGATGGCCTGATCGGCGGTGCAGCCTTCCTGCCGCTGAACGCGCTGGGACTCTACAAGCTGATCTATGGCAAGCTCGATCTCCAGGATCCCGATATCGATTGCATCTCCGTCCATCCCGAGCGCCCAGCCATCCTCTATCTGTGGGCCTTGATTGCGCAGGGCAGTGCCTTAGCTGGCCTTTCAGGGCTGTTGGACTTTCTTGAAACCCCTGCCTTTCGCCGCGTCGATATCTGGACCCGCGCGGTCACGCCACGGGGCGAGCGACTGGCGCTGAAGCTCGGCTTCAAAGCCATGGGGCAGGGCGACCGGGTTTTCTTCAAGTATGACCGCAGCGGCCCCTGAAGATGCCTATCGTGGATGCGCCATCGACCGATACTCCTGAGGACATCACGGTGGTGCGCACCGTGGACGATTTTCTCAAGGTCGTGTCCGTTCGCTCCATCGTCTACATCGCAGGCCAGGATTGCCCGCATGGTGAGGAGTTCGATGGCAATGATTTCTGCGCCATGCATCTTCTTGGCTGGCTTGGTGGCGAACCTGTCGCGTGCATTCGCATCCGGTTTTTTGCGGATTTCGCCAAGATCGAACGGCTTGCGGTACGCCAGGAGTATCGCCGCTCTTCCATGGCCTTCCGCATTGTCCGGTACGCCATCGGGCTTGTCGCCAGGAAGGGTTATACCCGAATCTATGGACATGCCCAGGAAGGGCTGGAGGATTTCTGGTCCCGCTTCGGGGCGCGACGCATCGTGAACAGCAGCCCCTTTTCATTCAGCGGATACAAGTATTGCGAGATGCTGCTGGAAATTGCCAGGGATGAAAGCGCCATTGGCCTTGGCGCATCGCCACTCGTCACCATCCGACCCGAGGGTGCCTGGGACTTGCCGGGAATACTCGAACGGGAGCGCGTGTCTGCCACCAAACGCTTGGATGCCTCTGAGGCAAAGGAAGGCTGGTCGCCTCCCGTGCGAAGCGCATGGCAGCGCTGGGCCGCGTCGGCATAAGGGCGTGACCTTCGGGAAACCCAGTGTTGTCAACCATGGCGGGGCGTGCAACAGCTACAGCGCTTTCGGTGCCCACTTCGCAATGGGTGAAACGGGAACACGGTGCGGACGAGCTTCTCGTCCCATGCCGTGGCTGCCCCCGCAACTGTAAGCGGCGAGACGGTTTCGCATGATCCACTGGTTCCTCATCGAACCGGGAAGGTCGAAACCTTCGTTGAGCCGCGAGCCAGGAGACCGGCCGGAAGCAGCGTGTAACCCAGACAGTCGGCGGTGGGCCGACGAAGGAAAACGATGTCCCGGTCCCTGTTCAGGGCGCTTTGTGCGTCCCTTCCCCTATTCGCGTGTTCGATTCAGTCAGCAGCGGCGCAAGACGCCCGCCAGCGTGACAACACGGAGCCACCTCCGCCCCAGATTGGGGCGCTCCAAGTTGGGGCGCTCGAGGTCACGGTCACGGCCAACCGCTCGCCTACAGCCATCCAGCGCACGGGGAGCGCCATCACGGTCATCACGGCCAGCGAGCTCGATCGCCGCAGCCCGATGTCGCTGGCCGACAGCCTGCGCCAGGTTCCGGGTCTCTCGCTCACTGAAACGGGCGGGCCAGGCACGCCTCTTTCAGTGAGGCTGCGCGGCAACGATGCCCGCCACACGCTGGTGATGATCGACGGCGTGCGCGTCAATGATCCCACCAGTGTTGGTGGCGGCTTCGATTTCGCGGTGTTGTCCGCCTTCGACGTTGACCGCATCGAAGTCCTGCGTGGCCCGCAATCCGCGCTCTATGGATCGGATGCCATCGGTGGCGTGGTCAACATCATCACCCGGCGCGGACGCGGCGAGCCACGGTCCTTCCTGCAGGTCGAAGGCGGTTCCCATGGCACGAAATCCGTCCGCACCGGGGTGTCCGGCAGCACCAGCACCGTCACTTACGCCTTGTCGCTGGACCATCTGGACAGCGCCGGGTTCTCGCGTTTCGGCTACCGTGTGCCCCGCATCGAGCGGGCCAGCCCATGGAAGCTCGAGCCGGACGGCGTGAAGCGCAGCGGGGCATCCGGTCGCCTTGCTTGGCGGCCCGTCCAGGGTTTCGAGCTGGAGATCGGCGGCACTCTTTCCCGCACACTGACGCAGACCGACAATGCCTTCGGTAAGGCGGAAGACACGGCGGGAAAGGATCGGTTGCAGAGCGGTTCGGGCTTCGTCAAGGCCAGCGTGGACACGCTCGACGGCAACTGGAAGCACAGTCTTCAGGCTTTCATCCATCGCTCGGAACGGCGCTCGCGCTGCGGTGCCCTCAACTTCAACTGCTTCTACCAGGATCCTTCGGATCGCACCAACTTCCTGGAAGCCAACATCGCGGACAGCAAGTTCAGTGGCGAGCGCAAGGGTGTGGAATACCAGGGCGACCTGCGCTTCGGGGCGTTCGGCACCTTGATCTATGGGGCGCGGCATGAGCGCGAGGAGGCTCGCTTCTCTGCTATCGAACTGTCGCCCAATCCGTCGCCCGGCTACCGCTATGGTGCCAGCCGCATCACCCAATCGCTGTTCGCCCTGCACCAACTGCCGCTGGGCGAGCGCACGGACGTCTCGATTGGTGGTCGTCTGGACAAGCCCGACGATACGCGCTCATTCCTGACCTGGCGGGCCACGGCTGCGCACCGCATCCTCGAGACGGGAACGAAATTGCGCGCGAGCGCAGGAACAGGCGCAAAGGCCCCCTCGCTCTATCAGCAGTTCAGCGCCTATGGTCCGCTCGCCTCAAACAATCCGGCACTTCGGCCCGAGCGTAGCTTCGGCATCGATGCTGGCATCGATCAGGAAGCCTTGGGCGGCAGATTGAAGCTCTCGGTGACCCTCTATGAGAACCGCGTCCGCGATCTCATCGAATATGATGCCAGCCTTGGCCTGATCAACCGCGTGTTTGCGCCCTTCACCTTCCCGATCGGGCAGTATGTGAACCTCTCCAGGGCAGTGACGCGGGGACTTGAACTCTCGGGCGAAGCGATCCTGATTGAGGGGCTGCTGAAGACGCGCGCATCCTTCGCCTGGCAGGACGCCCGGAATGTAACAGCCTTCGGTGGCCTGCAGGCCAACGACAAGTTGCTGCGCCGTCCCGAGCAGCAAGGGTTTCTCGCGCTGACCTTCACGCCGTTCAGTGGCCTATCGCTTGAACCCTCTGTGACCTTTGTCGGTCGTCAGGTGGACCAGGTGAGGCTGCCGGGAACGTTCAACAGCTTTCGCCGCGATCTCGCACCTTATGCCACCGTTGGCATGAAGGTTGATTACGCCGTCACCCGGCATGTCAGCGTCTATGCCCGAGGCGAAAACCTCACCAATGCCCGTTACCAGGAGGTGTTCAACTACGGAACGCCGGGACGATCAGTCTATGGCGGCATCCGGACCTCGTGGTGATGGAGGACAGTGACGGGCACGTGCGGTTGGTTCGGGAGCGCCGCTGGCTTCTCCCGGCCTTCGTGCTGCTGCTCGTCGGGCTGTCCCTGGGTTCGCTTGGCATCGGGCCTGTCAAGCTCTCGCCCGCCGAAATCGTTGCAGCGTTCTGGGCCACGCCCGGCGATCCCGCCCGGATCATCGTGATGGAAATCCGCCTGCCGCGCCTCGTGCTGTCGCTGCTCATCGGCGCCATCCTTGGCATGAGTGGAGCAGCCATGCAGGGGCTGTTGCGCAACCCGCTCGCTGCACCGTCGCTGTTTGGCGCACCACAGACCGCAGCGTTCGCGGCTGTGGCAACCATGTCGCTCGGCCTCAACGATGCCCTGTCCTGGGGCCTCCCGCTGGCCGCGATTCTGGGTGCCTTCGCCTCCGTGTTCCTGCTGCTGGCCGTCGCGGGGCGCAATGCCAGTCTTGTCCTGCTGATCTTGGCGGGGTTGGCCATTTCTGCGCTGGCGGGGGCGGGAACGTCGCTGGCCATGAATCTCGCGCCCAATCCCTTTGCAGCCCTTGAGATCGCATTCTGGCTGTTGGGTTCCCTGGAGGACCGCAGCCTGCGTCATGTCACGTTGTGCTTGCCTTTCATTGTGCTTGCCGCGGTGATCCTGTTCAGCCAGCGCGGTGCCTTCCGGGCGCTCACACTGGGAGAGGAGGCGGCGCAGAGCCTCGGGGTGAATGTCGATCGGCTGCGCCTGCTGGTGATCCTTGGCGTGGCGCTGGGCGTCGGCGCGTCGGTCGCGGTGGCTGGCACGATCAGTTTCATCGGGCTGGTTGCTCCTCATCTCATGCGCCCGCTGGTGAATCATGACCCGGCACGATTGCTCTTGCCCAGTGCGCTGTGCGGAGCGGCTCTTCTCACCACGGCAGACATCGCAGTGAGGCTGATCCCTGCCACCACGGACATCAAGGTTGGGGTGCTCACCGCCATCATCGGTGTGCCCTTCTTCCTGTGGCTGATCCTGCGGGAGCGGCGCAATCTGGCGGGTGGTCTGGTATGAACCCGCACCCGGTCCAGTCTTGTCTTGTTGTGAGAGCGTTGAGCGTCGCTCTCGGTGGACGACAGGTGGTTGCGCCCGTGGAGTTCTCACTTGGTGCTGGCCGGCTGGTGGCACTGGTCGGACCCAACGGCGCGGGAAAGACAAGCCTGCTCAGGGCGCTGGCAGCCCTCGTGCCAGCGACAGGCCGGGTGTTGTTGCGCGGGCAAGACATCCACGCGATAACGTCGGCAGAGCGTGCCCGCCGTATCGCCTATCTGCCGCAAGGACATCAGGTGCATTGGCCGCTCGCGGTGCGCGACGTGGTGGCGCTCGGGCGCTTTCCCCATGGTGGCAGGGAGCCATCGCGTCTTGGACCGGAAGACCAGGCCATCATCCATGATGCCATGGTCCGCACCGATACGCTCACCCTTGCGGAGCGCTCCGTTCAGAGCCTGTCGGGCGGCGAACGCGCCCGCGTGATGGTGGCGCGGGTGCTGGCCGTCGATGCCGCCGTGATTCTCGCGGATGAGCCGATGGCGGCGCTGGATCCGCGGCATCAACTGGCCCTCATGGCTGTCTTGAAGGCCGAGGCAGCGCGTGGTCGGCTGGTCATCGCGGTGACCCACGACTTGATGCTGGCGGCACGGTTTGCCGATGAGGTCATCGTGCTGGATCAGGGTCAGCTCGTGGTCCAAGGCCCTCCGGATGTGGCCCTCAGTGCCGCCGTGTTGAGCCGTGTCTACGGGATCGAGGCAGCCCCTGTTACTGTGGGTGGCAGGACATTCCAACTGCCATGGTCCCTGCCATGAGGGCGCGGGCTTGCCTGGCTGTCGTGTTGCTGGCCTGTTCGGGCCTGTTTGCAAAGGGCGACGAGTCACGTCCTGCGATCAGGATCATCTCGATCAACATGTGTACGGATCAACTGCTGCTGGATCTTGCCAGGCCGGCACAGATCGCCGGTCTCAGTCCTTTTGTACGCGATATGGCCCGATCCTGGGCGGCTGGCCTGGTGGGCGATCTTCCGGTGCTGTCGGGCACGGCTGAAGAGGTCATGGTGATCAGGCCGGATGTCGTCCTGTCAGGGCGCCACACCCGGCGGGCAACGCGTGAATTCATCCGGGCGCAGGCCGTGCCGCTCGAGGAGTTTGATGCCGTGCTAACCATCGCGCAGGCCAAGGAGCAGATCATCCGCGTCGCCCGGATCGTGGGGGCAGAGGCCAAGGGCCAGATGCGCGTCGACGAACTGGAGGCCGCGTCAGTGCGGCTGAAGACGATGTCCGCACAAGGCAAGCTGCGCATCCTGCCATTGTCGAGGCGTGGCTGGGTGGCGGGCCGCGAAAGCCTGATCAGCGATCTGCTGAACCATGCGGGCCTCGTCAATGCCACCCAGGACAGTGGCCTCAGGGAGGGTGGCTTCCTGTCGCTCGAGGCCATTGTCAAGCTCAGGCCAGACGCCCTGCTGATCACCAGGGAGGATGGCCGGGCCGAAGACCAGGGCAGCGCCATGCTGCTGCATCCAGCGATTGCATCAATGTTTCCGCCAGAACGGCGAATCGTCATTCCGGAGTTTTTGACTGTGTGTGGCGGGCCGATGCTGGCCGAGGCGATGTCACGCCTCGCGGATCAAGTGTCCCGCCTTGCGCCAAGGCCCGCGGCCCTCGCGCCATAGGCTTACGCCCCTCTTCTACAGCGAAGAAGGGCGAAACACCCGCGTTTCAGCTCGCCATCTTGTTCTTGATGAAGCCGACGACTGCCATCAGGATCAGGCCACCAATGCCACCGCTTGCGGCCTGGCCGACCATGCCCCCCGCCAGCGATGGCAAGACCGCGCCAAGTATCTGGCCGCCGATACCCCCGCCCGCGACGCCTGCGACGGTATTGCCCAACATTCCGAGCGAAAGATTCTTGAAGAGGGCGCCGGCTGCATTGCCGCCGACCGCACCCGAAATGAGCTGGATGATGAGTGATTCCATGATTGCTTCTCCCGTTTTGCCAGAAATACCTGGATCAGGCTTTTTCTGGAGAGTAGAGGCGACCACATCGGGGCAGCAAAGACAAGCAGTCTCTCACTCCTCGTTGAAATGAGGCGGTTCAACGGCTTGCCGGAGACTTCGATCCCGACCACTTGCATCACCCGGTCTTTTCACCGATATAGCGACCGGGAGGTTGGCGCTGGACGTACCACTCGCCAAACGGGTCAGGTCCGGAAGGAAGCAGCCCTAACGAGAACCGGGCGGGTCAATGTCCAGCCTCCCACCGCATTTTCCTGCGCATTTTTCCTGAAAGCAGCGGACCCGATGGCGGATAACGCTCACTCCAGCGCCTACCGCGTCCTGGCCCGCAAGTACCGGCCCAAGGGGTTCGAGGATCTGATCGGCCAGGAGGCCATGGTCCGCACCTTTCGCAATGCGTTCGAAGCCAACCGCATCCACCAGGCCTACATTTTCACAGGCGTCCGCGGGGTGGGCAAGACAACCACGGCACGCATCATCGCCCGTGCGCTGAACTATGAGCTGGATGATGGTTCCGTCACCCGGCCCACCATCGACATGCCGTCCTTCGGCAAGCATTGCGAGGCGATCATCGAAAGCCGCCATGTCGATGTGATCGAGATGGATGCGGCGTCCAACACCGGCGTCGACAACGTGCGCGAGATCATCGAGGCGGTGCGCTACCGGCCCGCCTATGCACGCACCAAAGTCTACATCATCGATGAAGTGCATATGCTCTCCAATGCGTCGTTCAACGCGCTTTTGAAGACGCTCGAAGAGCCACCCGAGCACGTCAAGTTCCTGTTCGCCACGACTGAAATCAAGAAGGTGCCCGTCACTGTGCTGTCGCGCTGCCAGCGCTTCGATCTCAAGCGGATCGACATGCCCCTGATGGTTCGCCATCTCGCGGGCATCGCAGGGGCGGAGCAGGTTTCGATCAGCCCAGAGGCGCTTGGGCTGATTGCGCGCGCCAGCGAGGGGTCCGTGCGCGATGCGCTGTCGCTGATGGATCAGGCCATCGCCCACGGCACGCAAGAGAGCGGCACGCAAGAGAGCAGTACGGAGGCGACACGACGAGAGGCCGCCGTCGAGGCCGAGCAGATCCGCACCATGCTGGGGCTGGCGGATCGCGGCCGCATCATCGATCTGTTCGAGCAGGTGATGAAGGGCGACATCGCAGCTGCGCTATCCGAACTCGCCGGGCAATATGACTCCGGCGCAGATCCCGTGGGCGTGATCACCGACCTTGCCGAGTATGTCCACACCGTGACGCGCCTCAAGCTTTCACCCGGCGCCCAAGACGATCTGACATTGAGCGAGACCGAAAAGGCGCGCGGCACGGCCTTCGCGCGTGACCTGTCCATCCGCACCTTGACGCGGGCCTGGCAGATTCTCAGCAAGGGCCTGGTGGAAACGCAGGCCGCGCCTCGTCCGATTGTCGCGGCTGAAATGCTGCTGGTCAGACTGGCCTATGCCGCTGACCTGCCGACACCCGATGAAGCGCTGCGGATGCTGAGAGATGGTGTGGGCGCAGTCTCTGCCGCGCCATCATCACCGCCCCCACGTGGAGGCGGCGGGGCTACGGCAGCCTTGGTGCGTCCGGTCATCGCGGCAAGCAACCCGGTGCCCCAGTCTTTGCCCCAGTCTCCGGTCCAGTCTGCGCCGATGCTGCAACCCGTTGCGTCGGCAGAAGCGCAGACACCTGCCCTGCGCATCAACCAGTTCACGGCACTTGTCGCCTTGGCTGGCGAGAAGCGCGATCCGATGCTCGTTTCGGCGCTGGAGCGCGATGTGCGCCTTGTGCGCTTCGAGGATGGTGTGTTGGAGTTCAATCTTGTGCCCAATGCTGATGCAGGCATCGTCCAGCGCGTCAGCAAGCGCCTGCAGGAATGGACAGGACGCCGCTGGACGGTGGCCCTGTCGAATGAGCCTGGCGATCTAACGATCCGCGAAGTGGTCGAGGCAAAGCGGGCGGAGGCGGAGAGCCTGCGCCACCTGAATCCTGTGGTCCAGGCGGTCCTGGCCGCTTTCCCCGGAGCGCGTGTGCTGCCTGCCGCGCCGAAGACCGACCTTCCACAAGGTGCTGCGGCGATATCCGTGCAAGCCATCGTGAACGAGGACGGCGACGTGGTTGCGGGCGAAACCGAATTCACCGAAGACGATCTGTAGGAGAGCGTGCGATGGACATGATGAAACTGATGAAGCAGGCGCAGCAGATGCAGGCCCGCATGGCCGACATGCAGGTCGAACTGGAGGCCTCAGTGACCGAAGGGCAGGCAGGGGCAGGCATGGTGAAGGTCACGCTGTCCGGCAAGGGTGCGCTCAAGGGCATCACCATCGATCCGTCCCTGATGAAGGAGGATGAAAAGGAAATCCTCGAGGATCTGATCATTGCCGCTCATAACGACGCCATGGCCAAGAATGCGCGCCTGATGGAAGACAAGATGAAGACAGCAACCGCCGGGATGCCCATCCCGCCCGGCATGAAGCTGTTCTGATCCTCCATGTCTGGAGCCGTCGCAGGACCCGAGATCGAACGGCTGATCCAGCTTCTCGCCCGCATCCCGGGGCTGGGTCCGCGCTCGGCCCGCCGCGCTGCCTTGCATCTCATCCGCAAGAAGGACGAACTACTGGGGCCGCTCGGCCAGGCAATGCAGGTTGCTGCCGAGCGCATCCTGGTGTGTTCGACCTGCGGCAGCATCGACACGCGTGACCCTTGCGCGGTCTGCTCTGACCTTCGCCGCGATGTGTCAGTGATCATCGTCGTCGAATCCGTCGCTGACCTTTGGGCACTTGAACGGGCTGGCGCCATGAAAGCGCAGTACCATGTGCTGGGCGGAACCCTGTCACCGCTGGATGGTGTCGGCCCGAAGGATCTCAATCTCGACCGGCTTGCAGTTCGCGCCGCCGATGCCTCGGTGAAGGAAATCATCCTCGCCGTGAATGCCACGGTCGATGGCCAGACCACGGCGCACTACATCACGGATCTTCTGGCGCATCTGCCAGTGAAGGTCACGCGTCTCGCGCACGGCGTGCCGGTGGGTGGTGAACTGGATTACCTGGACGAGGGAACCCTGTCTGCGGCGCTGCGCCAGCGAACGGACATGTAGCAAAATGGCCCTGAACCTGAAAGCCTGCGTTCAGAGCCATTTCTTCCATTTGAAGAGAAGATAGGGGAAGACTGCCGCACACAGCATCAGCGTCAGCGCCATGGCATAGCCATAGGCCCATTCCAGTTCCCACATGCCGGTCTTGAAATTCATGCCGTAGATCGAGGCCACCAGCGTGGGCGGCATGAAGATCACGGCCAGAACCGAGAAAATCTTGACGATGCGGTTCTGTTCCAGACTGACCAGACCCAACGTCGCATCAAGCACGAACTGCATCTTGCTGGACAGGAACGAGGCATGTTCCTCGATGGTCTGGACATCGCGCACAGTCGTGCGCCATTCTGCCTCGAACCCCGAGCTGCGCTTTGGCCGGATCGTGTTGGCCGAGAGATAGAGCAGCATCCGCTCCAGCGAGACCATGCTTTCCCGCACGTTGGAAATCAGGTCGCCATGGCGGCCCAGATTGCGGATCACCTGCTGGAAGCCGCTGCCGCGATCCGCCGTGGCCGCTTCTGCCTCGAACACGGCGCGTGACGTGGTCTCGATCTCGTCGCCCACCTTGCGCAGCACTTCAGCAGCCCGGTCGATGATCGCCTCGATCAGACCGTCCAGCACGGCTTCGGGAAGGGCACTGCACGTGCCAGGCTTCAGCACGCGGTTGGAGAACCCGAGGAAGGAGCGCGGCTCATCATAGCGCACGGTCACCATGGCCTTGTCCGTGGTGATGAAAGAAATTGGCGTAAGCTTTGGCGTTGAGGTGTCCGAACTGCACAGGATGCGCGCCGTCATGTAGCGCGCGCCGTTCTCCTGATAGAGCAGGTTGGACGGCTCGATATCCTGCATTTCGTCTCGGGTGGGGATTTCGATCCCCAGATGCTGCTCGACGAGGTTGTCCTCTTCGCGCGTCGGCTCCATGAGATCGATCCATAAGGCATCGGCGGGAATCGACTGCCCCGCTTCCAGCATGTGGCGGTCAAGGCAACTCTGATCGGCGGTGACGCCCTTGCGGGCGCTGTAGATGACGATCATGGTTGTGCTCGCTGGTGGGGCTGTCCGGTCAGCACCCTATACCCGTCATGTCAAAGGCTTCAAGCTCACCGGGGGCAGACTGTCGGAGGGAACGAAGAAATCGGGGGCAAGATGCTGGGTCGGATCGACGCGATACTTGTCGAAATCCATCACGCCACGCGACACCATGAAGGTGTCGTCGATCAGGAATTGCCCCGTGAGTTCCCGCGACGGGGTGGTGAAAATCATGTGGGCGGCATCTGCCAGGATCGCCGGTGTGCGCGAAGCTTTCATCAGCGCATCACCACCCAAGAGGTTGTTGACGGCGGCGGTGGCAATGGTAGTGCGGGGCCAGAGCGCATTGACCGCGATGCCTTTGCCGCGCAACTCTCCCGCCAGGCCAAGAACGCACAGGCTCATGCCGTATTTGGCGATGGAATAGGCGAGGTGCGGCGCGAACCATTTCTCGCTCATGTCGAGCGGTGGCGACAGCATCAGGACATGCGGGTTGGCCGCCTTGGACAGATGAGGGATGGCGAATTTCGAAACCATGAAAGTGCCGCGCGTGTTGATCTGGTTCATCAGATCATAGCGCTTCATGTCGACCGCTTCGGTCCGAGCGAGATTGATGGCAGAGGCGTTGTTGACCACGATGTCGATCCCGCCGAACGTCTCGACGGTCTTGTCCATCGCGGACTTCACGCTTTCCTCGTCACGCACGTCCACGACCAGCGGCAGGGCGTTGCCCCCTGCGGCCGTGATGGCTTCTGCTGCGCTGTAGATCGTGCCTTCCAGCTTGGGATGAGGCTCTGTCGTCTTCGCCGCGATGACGATGTTGGCACCATCGTGGGCGGCGCGGAGCGCGATTGCCAATCCGATTCCGCGGGAGGCGCCTGTGATGAAGAGGGTCTTGCCCTTGAGAGTTGCGGTCATGCTGTCACCCCGTCTTGTTCAGGAAGGCCATGAAGGCCTTTTGTGCTTCCGCCGAGCGCAGGCGCTGGCCGAACATCTGTGCTTCCTCGTCGATTCGCTCAAGGATCTCGTCCGGCGACCCCTTGATGAGGCGCCGCGACAAGCGCACGGCTTCGCGCGGTTTGGCGGCGATCTCGGCGGCGGCAGCGAACCCTGCGGCCTCGATCTGCGCTGACGCGACAACGGCATTGGCGATGCCTGCCGCTACCGCCTGTTCCGGCCCAAACGGGCGGCCCATGACCAGCATTTCGAAAGCGCGGTGATGGCCCATGATGCGCGGTGCAAGCAGGCTGGAGGCGGCTTCCGGCACAAGCGCCAGGTTGACGAACGGGGTATGCAGTTTCGCCCGTTCGCTGAGCAGCACGTGGTCGCAATGCAGCAGCATCGTGGTGCCCACGCCAACAGCCATGCCATCCACAGCTGCCACAAGCGGCTTTTCGGCAATCGCCAGGGCGCGCAGGAAGGATAGCACGTCCTGCCCAAGGGTGCCGCTGGCCGCGAAGCTGGCAAAATCCTTCAGGTCATTGCCCGCCGAAAAGACGCCAGGCAGGCCAAGGAACAGCACGGCGCCGACGGATGCGTCGCCATTGGCTCCCAGAAGGGCCTCGGCCATGGCACCATACATGCCGGCGGTCAGGGCGTTCTTTTTTTCCGGGCGGTTCATGCGGATGGCGAGAACACCATCCCTGCGGATCAGCTCGATGTGATCTGACATCGGCTTATTCGGCTGCATCGACGTAAGCGCCGTTGACCGAGGCGGCTCCATCGATGACGGCATGTTCTATGCCCAGCGCGATCGAGGCGGAATTCTCCGCGAAGAAGCGACAATCGCGGATGCGGCTGTGATGCGCCGGATCGGTCTCGCCCGCCTGGAGGGCGGCACGGGCTGCGAGTGCGGCTTCCGCCAGATAAGCGCCACCAGCGGCAAGGCCAAACAGGCGAAGATAGGGTGTGGCCCCCGCCATTGCTTCGGCGGGTGCTGGCCCCATGGTCTTCAGCATCCATTCCGTGGCACGCTCCAGGCTGTCCACGGCCTCGCGCAGGCGCTGGCCTGATTTGCCAAACGCCGGATCATTCAGCATTGCCACTTCATCCGCCGCCTTGCGGTAGCGGGCGATCACGGCCTTGACGGTGTCTCCGCCGGCCAGGGGCAGCTTGCGCATCACGAGGTCGATGGACTGGATGCCGTTGGTGCCCTCGTAAATCGCCAGGATGCGGGCATCGCGGTAATGCTGGGCGGCGCCGGTTTCCTCGACAAACCCCATGCCGCCATGAATCTGCACACCGGTCGATGCCACTTCGATGGCGATATCGGTGCCAAAGGCCTTGGCGACGGGTGTCAGCAGGGAGGCTTCCTCCAGCGCGGCCTTCCTTCGGGCCGGGTCGGTCTCGCGGTGGTTGCGGTCGAGTGCGGCTGCCGTCACGAAACAGATGGCGCGAGCGGCTGCCGTCTTCGTACGCATGTCGATCAACATGCGCTTGACATCGGGATGCTCGATGATCGGGCTCATGCCGGTGCTTTTATTGCCCTCGGCAGTCGATCCGGGTGCCTTTCCCTGGCGGCGGTCCTGCGCGTATTTCAGGGCGCCCTGATAGGCGCGGTCGGCGATGGCGACACCTTGCAGCGCGACGCCAAGGCGCGCGTTGTTCATCATGGTGAACATGCAGGCCAGGCCCTTGTTCTCTTCACCGATCAGCCAGCCCAAAGCCCCACCCTTGTCGCCGAACACCATGGTGCAGGTCGGCGAAGCATGGATGCCCAGCTTGTGCTCGATGCTGTGGCAGCGCACATCGTTCATGGTGCCGTCGGGCAGAATCTTGGGCACCAGGAACAGCGAGATGCCGCGCGTGCCAGCCGGGGCGTCCGGCAGGCGGGCGAGCACGAGATGGACGATGTTGTCCGTCATGTCGTGATCGCCATAGGTGATGAAGATTTTCTGCCCCGTGATGCGATAGGTGCCTTCGCCTGTCGGTTCGGCACGGGAGCGCAAGGCGGCCAGGTCAGACCCCGCCTGCGGCTCCGTCAGGTTCATCGTGCCGGTCCATTCGCCCGAAACCAGCTTGGTGAGGTAGCGGTCCTGCAATTCCCGCGAGCCATGGGCGCTGAGCGCCTCGATGGCACCCATGGTCAGCAGCGGATTGAGTGCAAAGGCGAGGTTCGCGGCGTTCCAGATTTCCGTGCAGGCTGAATTCAAGAGGATGGGCAGGCCTTGTCCGCCGAAGCTTTCAGCAGCAGGCAGCGCCAGCCATCCGGCCGCGGCCCAGTCCGTGTAGGCGTCCTTCCAGCCAGGTGCCGTCTTTACGCCGCCATTCTCGTGGCGGGCGCCCGCACGGTCGCCAGGCCAGTTCAGTGGTGCCAGACGCTCTTCGGCAAAACGCGCCGCTTCCGCCAGAATGGCCTCCGCCGTCTCATCGTCGAGATCATGATAGATCCCGTCGGCCTGACCGCGTGCGAGGCCCGCAACATGGCGCATCATGAAGGCGATATCCTTGACCGGCGCGGTGTAGCTCATGATCTCCCTCCTGATTTTGCAGACACGCCTGATATTACAGACACGTTGCAAGATATGCTTCTTGGCCAGACATTCTTCTCGGCCGGACATTCTTCTTGACCCACGACGCTAGCCTCACCTACCGCCATCGGCAACGGTAAACTCAATTAGTTCATATGTAAACCAATGTCACGCAGTTTTGGTCCCAATGACAGTTCTCGGCGCGGCGACAGGGTGTTCGGCCGCGTTGTCGGAACCACGCCAGACGATATCACTGCCGCAGCTGGCTTGATCCAAGCGGGTGAACTCGTCGGCATTCCGACGGAAACCGTCTATGGCCTGGCGGCGGACGCCACTCAGGGCGAGGCCGTCGCTGCTATCTACGAGGCGAAGCGGCGCCCCGCCTTCAACCCGTTGATCAGCCATGTCGCTGATCTTGCGCAGGCCTTGGAGCATGGTGTCTTCAACCGGGATGCCTTGCGGCTGGCTGCAGCATTCTGGCCAGGACCACTCACGCTGGTTGTGCCGCTCAAGGTTGGTTCGGGTATTTCGGACCTCGCTCGGGCTGGTCTTGACACGGTTGCGCTGCGTGTTCCTTCTCATCCCGTTGCCCGCGCCCTGATTGCGGCTGCAGGCCGACCTCTGGCGGCGCCCTCGGCCAATCTTTCGGGCAAGGTCAGCCCGACCACGGCAGAGGATGTCGTTCACGATCTTGGCGACCGGGTGTCCGTCGTGCTCGATGGCGGCCCCTGCGAGGTTGGCGTCGAGTCGACTATTGTCGGTTGCTTCGGCAATCGCGTGACCCAGCTGCGTCCAGGTGGCGTGTCACGTGAACAGATCGTGGCCGTGTTGGGGCGTCCATTGGATGATTCCCCCCCTGGGACAGCCTTACGGTCACCGGGCCTGTTGGCATCTCACTATGCGCCGTTTGCGCCAATGCGGATGAATGCGATCAATTTTAGCGATGATGATGCTATAATTGCATTCGGTAACGTAATCTTGCCTGAATTTCCTGCCGAAAGGTTGGTTGTAAACCTTTCCCCTGATGCAAATCTGCGCCAAGCTGCAGCGCGATTGTTTTCCGCCATTCGAGAATTAGATGCGCGCCAACCTGCCACAATTGCCGTGGTACCCATCCCGTCGGATGGCCTCGGCGAAGCCATCAATGATCGCTTGTCCCGCGCGTCACACCCTCGAGACATTCCTGATTCCCTTTCATAATTCCGCAAGGCAGAATTCAACCTTTGGTTTTGCCCTTCGCGCTGCCCGTGTATTGTAAGGGGACCATGCAGAATATTTCCTGGGATGAATTTCGGTTGGTCAAGGCAATAGCCGAGACGGGATCGCTGGCTGGCGCTGGCGACGTCTTGGCGCTCAATCATTCGACGGTGTTTCGTCGCCTCAATGCACTCGAGCAGGAGTTGGGCAGTCGACTGTTCGAGCGGGCGCGCACCGGATATGTGCCAACTCCGGCGGGCGAAGAGATGGTCATGCTCGCAACGCGGATGTTCGATGACATCACGGATTTCGAGCGTCGCGTGGCCGGACGGGATGTCAAACCCTCCGGTGAACTGCGCGTGACCACCAATGACTCGCTTGTGGCGCACCTTGCCACGCCCCTGTTCGGCGCGTTCTGTCGGCAGTATCCCGAGATCAAGCTCGACGTGGTGATCGACAACCGTGCGTTGAATCTTTCCCGGCGCGATGCGGATGTGGCGATCCGTGCCACGGCGGAACCGCCTGAGACCCTGGTGGGACGGCGGATCGCTTCCATTGCCTGGTCGGTCTATGGCAGCAAGGGCTGTGGCATCGATCCGACGGATGATCCTGCCGATCTCGCAGATCAGACCTGGATCGGCTTTGGCGACGCCATCGGCAATATCGGCCCGGCCCGCTGGATGGCCCGGGCTGTCGGCACGTCCAAGATCTTCTACAAACTGAACACCGTGCTGGGCCTGTCGCAGGCCATCGAAGCCGGGCTTGGCGTGGGATTCGTGCCTTGTTTCATCGGCGACCGTACGCCGGGCCTGCTGCGCCTGCTGCGCTCCCCCATGGTGTTCGATTCCTCCTTGTGGCTGCTGACGCATCCCGATCTCAAGAATTCCGCCCGCGTGCGCGCCTTCATCGATTTCATGGGACGCGAGCTTGTGCGGCAGAAACCGCTGATCGAAGGCCACGCAGGCTGACTGGAAGCACCGGGTCGGCCTTGATGCCTGCGCGTGCAAGCGCCTATAAAGGGATCACTCGCAGTCGTTTCCTCCCGGAGTTTCGCCATGATCACCCGTCGATCCGCCCTTCTGGGTGCAGTTGCCCTGGCTGCAGCGCCTTCCGCAGCACCCGTCGCGGCCCTGGCGCAGGTGATGCCAAAGGTCATCGATACACACGCCCATATCTTCCGGCGCGGTCTGCCGCTCGCTCCCGGGGCTCGCTACACCGCTGACTATGATGCGCCGGTCGAGGATTATCTCAAGCAGCTCGATGCCAACGGCATGACGAACGGCGTGCTGGTGCAGATCAGTTTTCTCGGCACCGACAACAGCTTCATCCTGGATGGCATCAAGCAGTCCAAGGGTCGCCTCAAGGGCATCGCGGTCGTCGATCCCACGCTGTTCTACACCGACATGAAGGCGCTTGATGCCGCAGGCATCGTCGGCGTGCGGCTGAACCTGGTGGGGCGTCCGATCCCCGATTTCACCGTCGATCCCTGGCCTGAGCACCTCAAGCGCGTGGCCGCGCTCGGCTGGCAGGTGGAGGTTCACCGCGAAGCCAAGGATCTCGAAGCCATCGTCGGGCCGCTGCTGAAAGCGGGCGTGAGTGTCGTCGTCGATCATTTCGGGCGTTTCGATGGAGCGCTGGGTGTCAAGGATCCGGGCTTTGAATACCTGTTGAAGCAAGGCGCGACGAAGCGCCTGTGGGTCAAGGTGTCGGCGGCCTATCGCAACGGAAAAGACGGAGTGGGCGAAGCTGCTGCGCTTTCGGCCTATCCCATGCTGCGCGATGCGCTTGGCCTCGACCGCCTGCTCTTTGGCAGCGACTGGCCGCACACGGCTTTCGAGAGCACGGTGAACTACGCCAACCAGAAGGCGTTCTTCGAGAAAATGGTGCCCAAGGCGGACGAGAGGCGGATGATCTTGGGCGACAACGCGGCCAAGCTGTTCAGGTTCTAGGGCCATTCATCGTTCGTTGACCGCGCGCCGAGTGCCCGGAGATGTGTTAAATTCAGCATAGTCGCCATTCGCAATCTCGTATAGAAATAGGGATATCAAAAGACCTTCGCCTAGAAGGCTCCGCGTCGAACCATTTCGAGGGGCTTCAGATGATCGTGAAAACACTTTTGGCGGCTGTGTCCGCATTCACTCTTCTCTCCACTGCCAGCTACGCCGCTGATCTGCCGCGCAAGACGATGGCTCCGGTGTTCGCCGCGGCACCGGCCTTCAGCTGGACCGGCTTCTATGTCGGTGTCGCCGGTGGCGTTCTGATGAGTGACAATACCTGGACCACGACGGGCATCGCCATCAATCCGGCCGGCGTGCTCGGTGCGCCTGGTACCAATGACAACCCGTCCAATTTTGACAAGACGGGCTTCCAGCTTTCCGGTTATGTCGGCTACAACTATCAGCTGAACCAGAGCTTCGTGGTTGGCCTTGAAGCGGATATCGGCGGCTCGTTTGGCGGCAAAAAATCGCTTTACGGCATTCCCGGAACTTTTTTCGGCCCATACCCCGCCGGTTCCGTTGACGCGACGACCGGCGAGCTTGGCCTGAACGGTTCGCTGCGCGGCCGTCTCGGCTTCCTGGTGATGCCGACCGTGATGCTCTATGCTACGGGCGGTGTGGCCTTTCAGCAGGCCAAGTATGGCATGTCCTGTGCAGCCGCCACGCCGGGATGGTGTGTGGCCGACCGTGCTCAGACCGAATCAGAGACCCGCGTCGGATGGACGCTTGGAGCAGGCGTCGAAGCGCAGCTCTGGGGCAACTGGCTCGGTCGCGCCGAGTATCGCTACGCCGATTATGGCAACAAAAACTTCACGTTTTTCCCGGCGACCATTGACGCTGTTGGTGTCAGCACAAGCCTGAAGACGCACCAGGTGCAGGTTGGTCTCGCCTACAAGTTCTGATCGGGCGACATCGGCATCCCCAAGGAACCCGGTCCATCAGGCCGGGTTTTTTGTGGCCTCGTCCACAATCCGGCTGTGAGGCTCCGCCGACTCAGCTAAGCCGGGCTGGCATGACCACCTTCTCTCCCCAGCAGGACGAGGCGCTGCTGGCCGTCAGCCGCTGGCTGAAGGCCGCCAAAACGGGCAAGGCACCGCAATTGTTCCGCCTGTTCGGCTATGCCGGCACGGGCAAGACAACGCTTGCCCGGCATATCGCGGAACAGGTCGATGGCGAGGTGAAGTTTGCGGCTTTCACCGGCAAGGCGGCGATGATGTTGCGGGCCAAGGGCTGCAACGAGGCCTCCACCATCCATTCGCTGATTTATCGCTCGCAGACCGAGGATGACACGGGCGAGCCAAGCTTCTCCATCAATCGCCAGTCCGATGTGAAGAAGGCCGATCTCGTCATCATCGACGAATGTTCGATGGTGGACGAGGAACTGGGCCGCGATCTCATGTCGTTTGGCACGCCGGTGCTGGTGCTGGGCGATCCCGCACAATTGCCACCGGTCAAGGGTGGCGGGTTCTTCACCGAGCAGGAACCCGATGTGATGCTGACCGAGGTGCACCGCCAGGCGCGGGACAACCCGATCATCCGCATGTCAATGGATATCCGGGCCGGCCAGTCGCTCGCGCCGGGGGCTTATGGCGCAAGCCAGGTCGTCCGCCGGGGTGCGCTCGGCAAGGAGGACATGGCCAATCTTGTGCTGACGGCCGATCAGGTGCTGGTGGGGCGCAACAAGACGCGGCGGGATTTCAACCTGAGGATGCGGGAGTTGAAGGGGCGCACAGACCCGTTGCCTGTTGCGGGCGACAAGGTGGTCTGCCTGCGCAACAACAAGACCAAGGGCCTGCTCAACGGTGCGACCTTCACGGTGAAGGCGGTGGGCAAGGCCAGGACCGGCATGGTGACGATGCGACTTGATCCCGACGACATCTCGGCGCTCAACGTCAAGGTTTCCGTCCTGCCCGAATTTTTCCTGGGCCAGGAGGAGACCCTGCCCTGGCAGGTGCGGCGGGAATCTGATGAGTTCGATTATGGCTTCGCCCTGACGGTCCACAAGGCACAGGGGTCGCAATGGGACCGGATCGTGCTCTTCGACGAGAGCTTCGCTTTCCGGGAGCACCGGGACCGTTGGCTCTACACCGCGCTGACGCGGGCGGCGGAGAGCATCACCGTCGTGGTCTGATCGGGCTGAAGTCCAATGTCTGACGCGCAAGTCCGGTCATCGGGAGTCCGGTCTACGGACTTGCGCGCTCCCTTGGTCCGATCATCAGGCCCCCATGGCGCTCTGGAAGGCAACCACCAGGGGTATAGAAGCGGAAATGCCGCCCAGCACGCTGATGACGAAATCGCGGATCATGGCGATCTTCTCGCGCTGCGGATCATTGTCCTCGCGGCGCAGCAGATGTTCGCGCCGTACCTTCTCCTTCAGCTGGCCGCGCAAGGGGTGCGTGCCCAGAAGCGAAGGATCAATGCGCTTGAAGTCTTGGTCGATGTTCAGGTGGGCGTTGCTGCTCATATCAGTTCTCCGATGGTGTGCCGGTGACCGGGTTGGTCCACGGGGTTAACTGGCCCTCGGTTCTGAGAATGACGCAATTCTTTGTTGATGCAACGCTCTGGTTGGTTTTTACCTAATATATAGAATTGAATCGAGTTAATATCTGCAAATTGAAATGAGTTAAATTCAATAAAGCAACTTACCTGCATCGTACGAAGTGATTTATATACTGAAATAAATCAGTTTTTATTCAAAATGATTGCTCGTTCCACATCATTGAGATCATTGAGAAATCCGCAGGAGCGCAAACCTGCGGCTTCGGCCAAGGACAGGACGGAGGGCCCCTGTCCTTGTCCGAATTCCAGGACCGCAAGGCCATTGCCTCCCAGAAGTGCCGCGATACCAGGCAAAATGCGGCGATAACACTCCAAGCCGTCCTCGCCGCCATCGAGCGCCAGATGGGGATCATGATCGCGGACTTCGCGGTCAAGCACCGCAATCTCGTGGGTTGGAATATAGGGTGGATTGGACACGACCAGGTCGAACGGCCCTTCGAGGCCCTGCGTCCAGTCACTGCGCAGAAAGCTGGCGCGAGCGGACAGCGTGTTGCGCTCCGCATTCACCCTTGCGACGCGCAAAGCATCTTCGCTGATATCGATGCCAAGACCATTCGCCTGCGGAAATTCGGCAAGGAGTGCGAGCAGGATTGCCCCCGTGCCTGTGCCGAGATCGAGAATGCGCAACGGTGCCAGTCTGCCGCGTGCAGCGACCATGTGGTCACGCGCGGCGCGCACCACGGTTTCCGTGTCCGACCGGGGCGAGAGCGTGGCTGGCCCGACCTTCAGATCTAGCGTCCAGAAGCCGCGATGGCCGATGATCCGGTCCACGGGTTCCCCGGCAAGGCGTCGCTGCACGAAGCTTTCCAGTGTTGCAGCGTCATTTCCGGCATCCTCAGCCAGCCAGCGCGCTTCCAGCGTGGCTGCCTCTGCCGCGACGGGGCGCAGCCGATCGGCCAGTGCCCGCATCCTCGAGGGCATCACAAGCCTTCCTCGGCCAGGAGTGAGGCCTGATGCTCTGTGATCAGCGGTTCGATCACGGCATCCAGATCGCCCGCCACGATCTTTTCCAGCGCGTACAGCGTGAGATTGATGCGATGATCGGTCAGACGCCCCTGCGGAAAATTGTAGGTGCGGATGCGCTCGGACCGGTCACCGGAGCCGACCTTGGCCTTGCGGTCCGCCGCGCGGGCGTCATCGAGTTTCTGCCGCTCAAAATCGAACAGCCTCGATTTCAGCACCTGCATGGCCTTGGCCCGGTTCTGGTGCTGCGAGCGCTGATCCTGCGAGAAGACCACCAGCCCCGATGGCAGATGCGTGATGCGGATGGCGCTTTCCGTCTTGTTGACGTGCTGCCCACCTGCGCCCTGGGACCGCATGGTGTCCACTTTCAAGTCCTTGTCATCGACCGTGACATCCACATCCTGCGCCATCGGCATCACGGCGACTGTGGCCGCTGACGTGTGGATTCGCCCCTGGGTCTCGGTGTCCGGCACGCGCTGCACACGGTGGACGCCCGACTCGAACTTCATGCGGGCATAGACACCATGGCCTGAGATTTCGGCAATGATTTCCTTGAAGCCGCCCATGGTGCCTTCACTCTCAGACACCGGCTCGAGGCGCCAGCCCTTCAATGCGGCATAACGCTGATACATGCGATAGAGATCACCGGCGAAAAGCGCAGCCTCGTCGCCGCCAGTGCCAGCCCGGATTTCGAGTATGGCATCACCGTCATCGGCGGCATCCTTCGGCAGCAGCGCGATACGCAAGGATTGCTCAAGGGCTGCGATCTTGTCATCAAGCGCGGGGATTTCCTCGCCCGCCAACGCCTTCATCTCGGAATCCGTGGCAGGATCGGCAACCATGGCGGACAGGTCAGCGTGTTCAACCTCGGCCACGCGCAGATTGCCGATGGCCTCCACGAGAGGGGCGAGTTCCGCCTGCTCCTTCGACAGCTTGATGATTTCGTCCGTCGGCGGCCCGCTGTTCAGCCGCGCTTCCACCTCGGCGGAGCGCCGCAGGATGAGGTCGAGCTTGTCTGTCGGGAGTTTCAAGGCGTGAGGCCACCGTCATAAGATCGTCGCGGGGGTTTCTATGGATGAAACCGGTATCGGCTGAAAGAGGCGTTTCGCATGCACCGCATGTCATCCGTCATAAAAGTGTCACCTCGCTTTCCCAAGGGAAACGTCTAATTTACAGGAGCCTCCCATGAACAAGACATTCTTGATGACCGGTCTGTGTGCAACAGCATTCGCTGCGGGCCTGTCTGGCGCTGTCTTGGCGCAGACAAGAACGATCACAATCGATGGATCCAGCACGGTGTTTCCAGTTTCGGAAGCGTATGCCGAGGAGTTCCAGAAGCTGAAAAAGGGCGTCGTCCGCGTGACCGTTGGTATTTCCGGTACCGGCGGCGGTTTCAAGAAGTTCTGCCGAGGCGAAACCGATATCTCCAACGGTTCCCGCCCCATCCTGAAGCAGGAAATCGAAGAGTGCGCCAAGAATGGCGTCTCGTTCATCGAGATGCCCATTGCTTTTGATGCACTCACCGTCGCAGTGAGTCCCAAGAACGACTTCATTACCTGCCTGACCGTCGCACAGCTGAAAAAGATTTGGGAGCCCGCGGCCCAGGGCAAGATCATGAATTTCAGCGACGTTGACCCCTCCTGGCCTAATCGCAAGATGACGCTGTTCGGCGCGGGAGCGGATTCAGGGACGTTCGACTATTTCACCGAGGCCGTGAACGGCAAGGCCAAATCAACACGCGCAGATTTCACGGCGAGCGAGGATGACAATGTGCTGGTCACCGGCATTGAGCGCGACGTCAATTCTCTGGGCTACATCCCCTACGCCTATTACGAGCCACATCAGAAGCAATTGAAGGCCGTTGCCATCGATGAAGGCAAGGGCAAGGGCTGCGTGAAGCCGTCGCTTGAAGCCGTGACAGCAGGCACCTACAATCCCCTGGCGCGCCCGCTGTTCATTTACATCAGCACGAAGGCAGCCGAGAAGCCCGAGGTGAAGGAGTATGTTGAATTCATCATGACGAAGGGCTCAGCGCTGGTGAAGGAAGTGAAATATCTGCCACTTCCCGACGCGGCCTATGCCTTGGCCCTGAAACACTTCAAGGACGGACGCAAGGGCAGCGTGTTTGGTGGTGTGCCAGAGGTCGGCATTTCCATCGAGGAGCTGATGAAGCGGGATTCGAAGGACTGATCTGGCTCCCCATCGTTTCTGACAGGAATCATCCATGGCATCGGCCCTGACGGCAAGAGAACGCAATGCCCAGAAGCTGCGCGAGAAGATCGTGGAGTTCTGCCTGCTGCTGGCGGCGGTGTCTTCCGTGTTCGTGACGCTCGCCATCGTGTTCGTGCTCGTCTATGAATCCATTGGATTCTTTGTCGCGGTTCCGATCACGGATTTTCTGTTCGGGACGACATGGACGCCGCTTTTTGCCGATCCAAAATACGGCATCCTGCCGTTGCTGGGCGGTACCATGCTGAGCACGCTCGTCGCGTTGGTCTTTGTCGGTCCCATCGGGCTCGCAACCGCGATTTACCTTAGCGAATTCGCCTCGAACAACGTCCGCGAAACGATCAAGCCCATCCTCGAGATTCTCAGTGGCGTTCCAACGGTCGTGTACGGGTTTTTTGCCCTGCTGTTCGTGACGCCCGCGCTGCAGACCTTCATTCCGGGACTTCCGGGCTTCAATATCCTCAGCGCGGGTATCGTCATCGGAATCATGATCATTCCGTATGTTGCGTCGCTGTCGGAAGATGCGCTGCGGGCTGTTCCCCAGAGCTTGCGGGATGGTTCGCTGGCCTTGGGTGCCACGCGGCTGGAAACAGCCTTGAAGGTCGTGCTTCCAGCCGCCACCTCTGGGGTTGCAGCGTCGTTCATCCTGGGAATATCCAGGGCGGTCGGCGAGACGATGATCGTTGCCATCGCTGCCGGGCAGCAGCCCAACCTGACGATTGATCCCCGGGAGCCTGCCGCGACCATCACCGCCTACATCGTGCAAGTCGCACTTGGCGATCTTCCGCATGGTAGCATTGCCTACCAGACGATCTTTGCCGCAGGTCTGTTGCTGCTGTTGATCACGCTTGTCTTCAACGTCATCGGCTTCTGGCTGCGCCACCGGTTTCGGGAAGCCTACTGATGTCGCTCACGACACCCATTTCATCGGGCGCTGCCTCAGGCCAGGCCTTTGCGGACCATCTGAAACGCCGTCACCGCCGTGAGGTCATCTTCATCGTGCTCGGCATCATGGCAACATCGGTCGGTCTGATCGCGTTAACGATGCTGGTCGTCGATCTGGCGATCAGCGGCCTGACGCGGATCAATCTCGATTTCTTCACCAATTTCCCGTCGCGCCGCGCCAGTCAGGCCGGGATCCTCTCGGCATGGGTGGGATCATTGCTTGTCATCCTCGTGACGGCATCGATCGGCATTCCGCTTGGCGTGGCGGCTGGCATCTATCTGGAAGAGTATGCGCCAAAGAACATCTGGACGAATATCGTCGAGATCAATGTCAGCAACCTCGCCGGTGTTCCCTCTATCGTCTACGGCCTGCTGGCCCTGGGCCTGTTTGTCTATGGCTTCGGGACAGGGCGCAGCATTTTCACGGCTGGGCTGACTCTGGCGCTATTGATCCTACCGATCATCATCGTTTCGACGCGCGAGGCCATCAGGGCCGTACCGTGGAGCCTCAGGGAAGCTGCCTATGGGGTTGGCGCGACCAAATGGCAGGTCACGAGAGACCATGTGCTGCCTGCTGCTGTTCCGGGCATTCTCACCGGTGTCATCATCGGGATATCGCGTGCCATCGGTGAAACTGCACCGCTTGTCACCATCGGTGCGCTGTCCTTCATCGCCTTCCTTCCGCCCGCGCCGGTGACCGGAACATTTCCGTTCATCTCCTTCGCCTGGATGTTCGAGGGGTTCACCGTGTTGCCGATCCAGCTTTTCAATTGGGTGTCGCGTCCTGGACAGGACTTTCATGCGAATGCGGCGGCGGCGGGTTTGGTCCTGCTGGCCGTCACGCTGATGCTCAATGCGGTTGCCATCTATTTCCGATACCAATTGAGAAAGAAGCTCAAATGGTAGGCGTATGCAGCGGACATTCGACCACATGCGGAATTTCGGGGCTGGAAGCAACGTCATGAACCAGATCAATATCAACGTTGCGCAAGCGACACGGTTGGATGCTGCCAGCATGACAAATGCTGCAACAATCAAGGTTTCTGGCCGTGACGTGGATGTGCATTACGGAACCAAGCAGGCGCTGTTCAAGGTGTCCGTGGATATTCCCGCCAATGCCGTGACCGCGTTTATCGGACCGTCGGGTTGCGGTAAGTCGACGTTCCTGCGCTGCATCAACCGCATGAACGACACGATTCCCACCGCGCGTGTCACCGGCGTGGTCAATATCGACGGCGTGAACATCAATGACCGGTCCGTTGATCCGGTGCAGCTGCGCGCAAGGGTGGGGATGGTTTTCCAGAAGCCGAATCCGTTCCCGAAATCGATCTATGAAAACATCATTTACGGACCCAAGATCCATGGCCTTGCCCGGGCGAAGGCGGATTTTGACGCCATCGTCGAGAGCAGCCTGCGCAAGGCGGGCTTGTGGGAGGAGGCCAAGGACCGCCTGCATGATGCGGGCACCAGCCTCTCAGGCGGCCAGCAGCAGCGGCTGTGCATTGCACGCGCCATTGCAGTCAGTCCCGAGGTGATCCTGATGGATGAGCCGTGCTCGGCGCTCGATCCCATTGCAACTGCGAAGATCGAGGAATTGATCGATGAATTGCGCCAGAACTACACCATCATCATCGTGACCCATTCCATGCAGCAGGCGGCCCGCGTGTCGCAGAAGACCGCGTTCTTCCACCTGGGCAGCCTTGTGGAGGAGGGGCCGACCAAGACGATCTTCACCACGCCGCGCGACAAGCGCACGCAGGATTACATCACCGGCCGGTTCGGCTGATCACAGGCGGGGAAACAGTCATGAACCAGCATATCGTCAGCGCCTATGATTCCGAGATCAGGGATCTCCAGAAGAAAATCGCCGAAATGGGCGGCATTGCGGAAAAAATGCTCTCCGATGCCCTCGAAGCGATCGAAAAACGGGATGTCAACCTCGCCCGGCAGATCATCCTGACCGATGCCCGCCTCGATGGCCTGCAACGCGAGATCGACGAACAGTCGATCCTCACCATTGCCCGCCGCCAACCCATGGCGATCGATCTGCGGGATATCTTCGTGGTGTCCCAGATCGCTGGTGACATCGAGCGTGTCGGGGATCTCGTCAAGAACATCGGCAAGCGCATCATTGCAATGGAGGGGCAGTTCCCGCCCAAGAGCCTGCTGTCGGGCCTGCGCAACATGAGCCTGATGGCGCTGGGTCAGTTCAAGGCCGTTCTCGATGCCTATACCCAGAAGGATGTCGATGCTGCCGTCGCGGTCTGGAGCAATGATGGCGGCATCGACAAGCTTTACAATGCGCTGTTTCGTGAGCTGCTGACCTACATGATGGAAGACCCGCGCAACATCACGTTCTGCACGCATCTCCTGTTTTCCGCCAAGAACATCGAGCGCATCGGTGATCACGCCACCAATATTGCGGAACGCATCTATTACGTCGTCACCGGCGGGACGCTGACAGCCGCGCGCCCGAAAGGCGATGATGGCCCGACCATGGCCACGATCGAGACGGACACCTGATCGTGAAGCCGCGGATCCTGATCGTCGAGGACGAACAGCCGCTGGTGACGCTGCTGCGTTACAACCTCGAAGCCGAGGGCTATCAGGTGATGGTGGAGGCGAACGGTGATGAAGCCGTCTCGCGTTTGCACGACGTTATCCCCGATCTGCTGATCCTCGACTGGATGCTGCCTGGGCTTTCCGGCATCGAGCTGTGTCGGCGCATACGTCAGCGCCCTGAAACCAAGTCCTTGCCCATCATCATGCTGACCGCGCGGGGCGAGGAAAGCGAACGCATCCGGGGCCTTGCCACGGGAGCCGATGACTATGTCGTCAAGCCCTTTTCGGTGGCGGAACTGATGGCGCGGGTGAAAGCCCTGCTGCGCCGCGCCCATCCGGCCCTCACGGCCGACGTGATGGCCATCGGAGACCTGACGCTGGACCGTGTGACACGGCGGATCCACCGCGCGGGTCGGGAGGTCAGGCTGGGTCCAACGGAGTTCAGGTTGGTCGAATGCCTGATGCGCTCGCCTGGACGGGTCTATGGACGCGACCAGTTGCTCGATCAGGTCTGGGGACGGGATGCGGAGATCGATGACCGCACCGTCGATGTCCATGTCGGACGCCTGCGCAAGGCCCTGGTGTCGAAGGGCGAGCGTGATCCAATCCGGACGGTGCGCGGGGCCGGGTATGCCTTTGATGAAACCTTCGGGCGAAACGTCTGAGTGGCAGGCAAGCCGCTACGTGCCTCTGCAACCCCGGCTTATCGCGCCCGGCGACGGTCTGCTGCTGGCTGATAGGCAATCGCCGAGTGGTGGGTGCAATAGGGCGTTCCGAAGCTGCAATCCGCGCCGCAATAGACAAAGTCAGCCTGCGTCGGATCACCAATCGGCCATTTGCACATGGCTTCCTTGAGTTCCATGATCTGCACGCGGCGCGACATGGGAACCACGACCTCTGCCTGTGGTCGAAGGGCGGGCTGAAGATATGTTTCCGAGAACACCATCGGCGCCAGGGCAACATTGCCGCGAACCTGGGGAATGCTCGTTGTCCGCACCGGTTGGCGCGGCGCAGGAACCTTGCGCTGGCGCGGTGCAGCGGACGCGGCCGGAGACTTGGCGCGCCCGGACAGGCCCAGGCGATGGACCTTGCCGATGACGGCATTGCGCGTGACGCCCCCCAATTCTCCCGCGATCTGGCTGGCGCTCAGCCCATCGGTCCAGAGCTTCTTCAGCAGCTCGACGCGCTCGTCGTTCCAGGACATTCAGGCCTCCGTCCCATTGCTCGTTGGCGATCACGAATCCGGGTATCCCACGGAAGCCACAAAGGCTTCCGCAGCGCTCGACGCGCCCAAACTGAGGATTGCCCCGCACGAGATATCGCTATGCAGTTCCAAGGTGACTACAATATCCAGTGAATCTCATGCAATGCCGTAACGATTCCTCGACGGTATTTCCGCAAGATCGCTGGGGAAAACTTGACTCTGGTCGAATCAGTTCATTGAGGCGGCAACAAGGCGTGCATGGTTGTGCGCACATGTGGTCTGGAGAGTGTGGTTCTGAAACCGCAGACGTGCTGCTATCGAGAGGTCTGTCCTGACGAACGCCGGAGCCAGTCGTGCCTGACCGAAGTGTCACCAATCGCCCTTTCGTCGATCCGATGCCTGGGCACCGCATCAGGCTGAGCGAGATCGAGCGTGCGTGCGCGGTGATCGACCCTGTGTTCCTTCACTCGCCGCAATACGCGTGCGAACCCCTGAGCACGCTGCTTGGCTGCCAGCTGACCCTCAAGGTCGAAACCCTGAATCCGATCCGCAGCTTCAAGGGGCGCGGCGCAGATTTTCTGATTCATGGATTGAAGGAAGAGTCAGCACGCACGGGCCAGCCCATCGTCGGGGCCAGCGCGGGCAACTGGGGCCAGGCACTGGCTTGGTCCTGCCGCGCCGCAGGGCTGCCGCTCATTCTCTATGCATCCGTCAATGCCAATCCGCTCAAGGTGGAGCGGATGCGGGCGCTTGGGGCGGAGGTGCGACTGGCAGGAGTCGATTTCGACGCCGCAAAGATTGCGGCCAAGACCTTCGCAGAAATCACCGCCCTGCGCATGGTGGCTGACGGGCTTGACGTGGCTGCCAGTGAAGGGGCGGGCACGATGGCGGTGGAGCTTCTGGCGCGAGGTGCAGCCTATGACGCGGTGCTGGTGCCGCTCGGCAACGGCGCGATGCTCACGGGCATCGCCCGCTGGTTCAAGGCGGCATCGCCTGCAACCCGGATCTATGGAATTTGTGCCGTGGGCGCCGATGCCATGGAGAAGTCCTGGCGCGGCGGTACCATTGTCGAGCCCGAAAGCATCCAGACGATTGCCGACGGGATCGGTGTTCGTGTCCCCATCCCGGAGGCCCTCAGCGACATGAAGGGCCTGGTGGATGATGTCCTGCTCGTCGATGACGCAACAATTGTCGCTGCCATGCAGCTGGTTTACCGCGAAGCTGGCTTGATCACGGAGCCTTCTGGCGCCGCAGGCATCGCGGGACTGATGCGCCATCGGGGTCTGTTTGCGGGCCAGCGGGTTGCGACCATCCTGTGCGGCAGCAATGTGACCGAGGCGCAGATGGCTGCGTGGTTCGGGTCTGCATCCGTCATCTGAACAGGTATTCCGCGTCTTTATTGACATCAAGCCCCACAAAAAGGATAATCTGACCACGCCGTCCAGCATTGGGCGGCCATTTCTTTTTGGAAGATCGCAACGCTTCTGATCGCACCGTTTCTTGGGGAAAGGAACCTCGCCCGTGACCTCCGCCATGATGCCAACCTATGCACGCGCCAAGCTCTCGTTTGAGCGCGGAGAAGGAGTCTGGCTCTACACGGCGGATGGCGAGCGATATCTCGACTTCGGCGGCGGCATCGCGGTGTCTTCCGTCGGGCATTCGCATCCCCACCTTGTCAACGCGCTGATCGAGCAGGCGAAGAAGCTGTGGCATACCTCCAATGTCTATTCGATTCCGCAGGGGGAAACGCTGGCCCGGCGCCTGACCGATCTCACTTTTGCGGATGTGGTGTTCTTCACCAATTCCGGTGCGGAGGCGCTGGAAGGCTCGATCAAGACGGCCCGTAAATACCATTCCGCCAACGGCCACCCCGAGCGTTTCCGCATCATCACCTTCGAGGGGGCTTTCCATGGCCGGACGCTGGCGACCATCGCGGCGGGCGGACAGAAGAAATACCTCGAGGGATTTGGCCCCGTTTCACCCGGCTTCGACCAGGTGCCCTTTGGTGACCACAAGGCGCTGGAAGCAGCAGTGGGGCCGGAGACGGCGGCCATCCTTGTCGAACCCATTCAAGGCGAGGGCGGCGTGCGCGTGCTGCCGACCCAGTGTCTGCGCGGTCTGCGCGAACTGTGCGACAAGGCGGGCCTCCTGCTCATCTTCGACGAGGTGCAGTCCGGCGTGGGCCGCACGGGCAAGCTTTTCGCGCATGAATGGTCTGGTATTGCGCCCGATATCATGGCGGTGGCCAAGGGTATCGGCGGGGGGTTCCCGATGGGGGCCTTCCTGGCAACGACCGAGGCGGCCAAGGGCATGACGGCGGGCACGCATGGCTCCACCTATGGCGGCAACCCGCTGGCAATGGCGGTGGGCAACGCCGTCCTCGATATCGTGGCGGAACCGGCGTTTCTGGCCAAGGTGGAGCAGACGGCGCTGTTTCTGAAGCAGCGCCTGGCCGAACTGAAGGACCGCTTCCCCGGCGTGATCGCCGAAATCCGTGGCAAGGGACTGTTGGTGGGCATTCGCACCATCGGCCTCAATACGGACCTTGTGGCGGAACTGCGCGAGCAGAAGCTCCTGACGATCGGTGCGGGCGACAATGTCGTGAGGCTGCTGCCCCCGCTGACCGCCGACGAGGCCGATGTGGGCGAAGCAGTGAAGCGCATCGAGGCAGCCTGCACCGTGATCGATCGGCGTCTGCGCGAGCAGGCACGGACCGCGGCGGAGTAAGGTGCATGTCAAGATCAAACGGGGAAACCCGGCATTTCCTTGACCTCTCGGACATCCCCGCCGACGAACTGCGCCTGATCCTCGACAACAGCCGTGCCATCAAAAGTCGCCGCCGCACGGTGGCTTCCGCGAAGGACCAGGTCTTGGCGGGCAAGAAGGTGGCGATGGTGTTCGAACAGCCATCGCTTCGCACGCGCATCTCCTTCGAGGTCGGCATCCGTGAGCTTGGTGGCGATCCGCTGATGATCACGGGCAAGGAGATCGAGCTTGGCGAACGGGAGGCGATTTCCGATCAGGCGAAGGTCCTGTCGCGCTATGTTGATGCCATCATGATTCGCAGCCTGAAGCATGATCTGGTGGTCGAACTGGCAAAGCACGCCACCGTGCCGGTGATCAACGGGCTGACCAAGCGCTCGCACCCCTGCCAGGTCATGGCCGATATCATGACCTTCGAGGAGCATCGCGGCGACATCAGAGGCAAGACCGTCGCTTGGAGCGGGGATTCCAACAATGTACTGGCGTCCTTCATGCACGCGGCCAAGCGTTTCGATTTCCGACTCAATGTCGCCACACCGCCGGAACTGAAGCCCTCCGAGGCGCTGCTGGACTGGGTGCGCAAGAACAAGGCCGATGTGCATCTCACGGCAGACCCGTTCGAGGCAGCGGATGGCGCGGATTGCGTCGTCTCCGATGCCTGGGTGTCGATGGGAGACAAAGACGAGGGACGCCGCCACAACCTTCTCAAGCCCTACCAGATCAATGGTCGCTTGATGCAGGCCGCGCACAAGGATGCGATCTTCATGCATTGCCTGCCTGCGCATCGGGGCGAGGAAGTGACGGAAGACGTGATCGACGGGCCGCAATCCGTGGTCTTCGACGAAGCCGAGAACCGGCTGCACGCACAGAAGGGCATTCTGGCCTGGGTTTTCGGGGCTGATCCGCGATGATCGACGAAGCGCTCGGCTCCGTCATCGTCGGTGACGGCGCTGGCGGGGATGATTTCCTGCTGCCATTTCAGGTGGATGGCCTGGATGTGCGGGGGCGCGTGCTGCGCCTCGGCCCCGCAATCGACGTGCTGCTGAAGCGCCATGCCTATCCCCGTGCAGTGTCACGTGCGGTGGCTGAAGCGGCGGTGCTGACCGTCCTGCTCGGGTCCGCCCTCAAGTTGTCGGGTCGTTTCCAGCTCCAGACCAAGACGGATGGCCCGCTGGCGATGCTGGTCGTTGATTTCGACGCGCCCAACAAGTTGCGGGCCTATGCGCAGTTCGACGCTCAGGCGATCCAGAGCGAGACGTCTGCGGCGGCCCTGCTGGGCAAGGGCCATCTGGCGCTGACGATTGACCAGGGCGGTGACATGAGCCGCTATCAGGGCGTCGTGCCACTGGAGGGCGAGGGGCTGGAGGCCGCCGCTCACCAGTATTTCCGCCAGTCAGAGCAAATCCCCACACGGATCAAGCTGGCCGTTGGCGAAGTGGCGATTCCCGGCGGCAAAGGTTCTGGTGATGGCGATCCCAGCGGAATGGCGTGGCGGGCCGGAGGGCTTTTCCTGCAATTCCTCCCCGAGGCTCCGGAACGGATGCGCCAAGGTGATCTCGACCCCGGCGATGCCCCAGCTGACGCCCGCAGGGACGTTTTTGCCGAGGATGATGCCTGGACCGAGGCCAAGGTGCTGGCCGATACCGTGGAAGACCATGAGCTGCTGGACCCGACGCTCTCGTCCCAACGGTTGCTTTATCGGTTGTTTCACGAACGCGGCGTGCGCATCTATGAAGGCCAAGCCGTCATCGAGGCCTGCCGTTGTTCGCAAGAGCGCATCCTCACGATGCTGCGGCGGTTTTCACCGCAGGAGCGGCTGGAGATGCAGGGCGAGGATCGCCAGATCGGCATCACCTGCGAGTTCTGCTCGACACGCTATTCCGTCACTCCCGCCGAGGCCGAGCCTGTCGATCCTTAATCCGGATTTACGCTGAATCGGTGTTTTTCCCGACCTGTGCCAAGCTTCATGCTACTGTCCTGTCGCACAGTATCCGGGAGGATAGCATGATGATGCGCCGGTTTGTTGCAGCCTTCTGGGCTGTCTCTGCTCTTCTGACTGTCTTGGGTGCCACGCCTGCGGCAGCGGGTGTCGATATCCGCGTGAACCTGGCAAGCCAGACACTGACTGCCACCACGCCGGACGGCTCGGTGCGCAAATGGGCGATCTCGTCCGGGCGCAAGGGCTACCCCACGATCCGCGGCACCTATCGCCCCTACATGCTGAAGACCTATCACTGGTCACGCAAGTACCAGGGCGCGATGCCCCATGCGATCTTCTTCAAGGGTGGTTTCGCCATCCATGGCACCGCGGCCGTCGGTCGCCTGGGGGCGCCGGCATCGCATGGTTGCATCCGTCTTGCCCCGGGCAACGCACGTGAATTGTTCAGCCTGGTGAAGCAGCATGGGCAGCGCTCCACGCGCATCGCCATCAACGGTGTGGCTCCCGATACCGGCCGCACCATGGTGGCCCAGAAGAAGCAACCCCGCGCCGTGGCTGTTGCCCGTGCCAAGGTGCAGCCGCAGATGGTGATCCCGGCCTTCGCCCCGCTGGAGTTCGTGCCGGGCAACCAGCCATTCCAGCGGCTTCGATAGAATAGTCGGAACGCATTCGGTTCCAGCTTCAACCCTTGACGTTCGGGACTTTCCCGGGTCTTCTTGTGTGATCACACAGCAAGGCTTGTCAGCACATGAATCTCAGCGGGAAAACGCTTGTCCTCGGTTTTGTCGCGGGGGTACTGGCGGTGCTGATCTTCCATCAAGGCATGGTTCTGCTGCTCTGGCTGATGGGCCAGACGCCGAACTTCCCGTGGAACATCACGCCTATGAAGACCGGGATGGGCCTGCCGCTGCTCGCCAACCAGATGTTCTGGGGTGGCCTGTGGGGCGTGGCCTTCGCGGCCCTTGGTCACCTGATCCCGGTGGCAAACACAGCGTTGCGCGGCATCATCTATGGCCTGATCGGGCCGTTCCTGCTCGGAAACGGTGTTCTGGTGCCGCTGTTCAAGCAGACCGGCCAGTTCTTCTGGACCTGGCCGGCACCGCGCTACATGCTGGGCGGGTTGATCGGCGCGGCGTTCGGCGCTGGCGTCGCGCTGATCCTGCAGGCATTGGGGCGGCGGTAGATCAAGTTTGTCCTCTCCGCACGGTCACTGCTGGGACGAATACCCTGAGCCCAAAGGCGCGATTGAATCGCTTGCCCGAACAGGGCATTCTTGCGGCCCGACCTGACAGGAGTGACGCATGACCGCTGCCATCGTGGGCTGGGCCCATATGCCTTTCGGCAAGCACGAGACCGAGACGCTGGAGAGCATGGTGGTGCGCGTGGCGACAGACGCCATGGCCCATGCGGGAATCGAGCCTGGCGATGTCGATGAAATCGTCATGGGGCATTTCAACGCCGGATTCAGCCGCCAGGATTTCACGGCGTCGCTGGTGTTGCAGGCGGATGATCGGCTGCGCTTCAAGCCAACGACCCGTGTCGAGAATGCCTGCGCCACAGGTTCGGCCGCCGTGCATCAGGGTATCACGGCGATTGCCGCGAAGAAGGCCAGGATCGTGCTCGTTGTCGGCGTCGAGCAGATGACGAAGACGCCGGGGCCGCAGATCGGCGAAAATCTGCTGCGCGCCTCCTATCTGCCGGAGGATGGCGAGACGCCTGCTGGTTTCGCCGGTGTCTTCGGCAAGATTGCCGGGGCCTATTTCCAGAAATACGGCGACCAGTCCGACGCTCTGGCGATGATCGCCGCCAAGAATCACAAGAACGGCGTCGGTAACCCCTACGCCCAGATGCGCAAGGATTTCGGCTATGATTTCTGCCGCACCGAGAGCGAAAAGAACCCCTTCGTGGCAGGGCCGCTGAAGCGCACGGATTGCAGTCTCGTCTCGGATGGCGCAGCTGCACTGGTGCTGGCCGACATGGACACGGCGCTCAGAATGAAACGCGCGGTCTATTTCCGCGGCGTTGGCCATGCCCAGGATTTCCTGCCGATGTCGAAGCGCGATATTCTCGCCTTCGAAGGCTGCACCGTCGCGTGGCAACGGGCGTTGGGGCAGGCGGGTCTTTCCATCCATGACCTCTCCTTCGTCGAGACACATGACTGTTTCACCATCGCCGAACTGATCGAATACGAGGCGATGGGTCTGACGAAGCCAGGGCAGGGCGCGACCGCGATCAAGGAGGGCTGGACCGAGATCGGCGGCAAGCTGCCGGTGAATGCATCAGGCGGCCTCAAAGCCAAGGGCCATCCCATCGGGGCCACGGGGGTGTCGATGCATGTTCTGACCGCCATGCAGCTCACGGGTGAAGCCCCCGAGGGCATCCAGGTGAAGGGTGCGAAGCTCGGCGGCATCTTCAACATGGGCGGTGCGGCGGTGGCGAACTACACGAGTGTGCTGGAGCGGGTGCGGTGAGAGTCGCTACTCTTGTCAAATTGGTGTAAAGGAACGTCATGAAGAAGCGTGCGATTGATCTGACGGATGAAGAGTTGACCTCCATCTTTGGAGCAGCGACACGCAATGCTGCCTTGGAGGCTGCTCAATGCGGTCTTTCGATCAGCGGATCAGTGACCTATCGCGATGCTGAAGGTGAGTTTCGGACAAGACCAGCCTTAAAAGCCCCATCTGGTGCGATCCTCAATGAGCAAAACCCAGTCGTGCCAGCCAGAAAGCGTGCCCGCGCTGCATGACTCGTCCACCATTCCTGTTGGTTATCGCTGGACCAAACGGCTCCGGGAAAACAACTCTAACCAATCGGATGAGAAGCCTCGAACTGGATTTCGGTACTTATATTAATGCCGACGAAATTGCAGCACGCCTGCTGACGAACAACAAGGCAGCTGCGCCTGAAGCCTCGCGGCAGGCCCAGATTGAAGCTGACCGATTGCGCCGGGCCATGCTGGACGAACGAAAAAGCTATTCTTTCGAAACCGTCATGTCGCATCCCAGCAAGATTGACGAGATGCTGGAAGCCAAGTCGCTTGGGTATGAAGTCGTTCTTTATTTTGTTGCGGTGGATGATCCCAGCATCAATGTGAAACGTGTGGCGCAAAGGGTCGCACGTGGAGGCCATGACGTTCCTGAGGACAAAATCATTGCACGTTACCAAAGAACCTTGGAACTTTTGCCAATGGCGATGCAGGTAGCGAACAGATCTGTCATCTTCGATAACTCGGACTTGGACAAAGGGTTGATGCGATTGGCATCTGCCAGAACGGACAAACGCAGCCTTGTTCTGTCGCTTGAACATGCGCTGACTGATGTTAGGCCTTGGTTCCATCGATTTGGCCTACAGGCATTGGAAGCGGCCAGTTCCAGTACTGTCAGTCGGAGGAGCGAATCAGGGAAGGTCGAGATTTTGTTTTCATTGCGAGACGGTTAGCCGCTGCCGTGACCTTTGCCCTCCTCCTCTTCGCTTATCTCTTCAGCCAGTTCTTCCGCTCGTTCCTGACGATCATCGCGGGTGACCTGACGCGCGACCTCGGTTTTGGCCCGGCTGAACTCGGCTGGGTGGGCGCGGCGTGGTTCATCAGCTTCGCGCTGTTCCAGTTTCCGGTGGGCTATCTCCTCGACACCATCGGTCCGCGCCGCACCATGGGTGGTTTGATGCTGGCGGGTGTGGCGGGTGCGCTGCTGTTCGCGGTGTCGCCGGGCTTCTGGGTCAGCGTGATTGGCATGGCGCTCATCGGCGTCGGCTGCTCTCCCATGCTGATGGCATCGCTCTACATCTTTGGTCGGACGGAGCCACCGGAGCGTTTTGCGGTGCTGTCGTCCATGATGGTGGGTTTCGGCAATATCGGCAATCTTGCCGCTGCAACGCCCCTGACGCTCGCCGCCGTCACTTTCGGCTGGCGCTGGAGCATGGCAGGCGTCGGGATCGCCATGTCGATCGCAGCAGCCCTGATCCTGCTCTACCTGAAAGACCCGCCGAAGGTCGTCCGCACCGATGGTGGCAAGGCGTCCGTCCTGGGTGATATCCTGGCCATCGCCCGCATCCGGCCCTTGTGGTTCGCCTTTCCCCTGCACCTCGTGAGCTATGGTGTCATCGCCACCGAACGCGGCCTGTGGGTCGGGCCCTACCTGGACCAGGTGCATGGCATGGATGCCCTCACGCGCGGCAACTGGGTCTTCGCCATGTCATTGGCAATGGCGCTGGGCGCGTTGGCCTGCGGACCGGCCGCACGCTGGTTTTCCGGTCCCAAGACACCGGCGGTCATCGGCAACGTTCTTACCGCCGGATTGTTCATGATGCTTGGTCTCGGCACAGCCATTGGCGGCACAGGATCCGCGCTGATCCTCGTGGCGCTTGGCTTCTTCGGCCTTACCTACAGTCTGATGCTGAGCCATGGCCGCCAGTTCTTTCCGGACCATCTGCTGGGGCGCGGCGTGACCTGTCTCAACTTTCTCGCCAT
>JANNEO010000135.1:0-31993 GCA_031378805.1 Hyphomicrobiales bacterium | reverse complement strand
ATTCGGTTCCGGCGCTGGATCAGATGCAGTGAGGCTTGGCGCGCTGGAGCGCAGCCAGCAGGATCTGTCGAAGCAATTGCCCGACCTGACCAGCTGCGTCAGAGACTGGCGGACTTTTTCAAGCTCAGTGGCGCTGGTCAGGTCGGGCAATTGCTTCGACAGATCCTGCTGGCTGCGCTCCAGCGCGCCAAGCCTCACTGCATCTGATCCAGCGCCGGAACCGAATATCCGCGGTGCGAGAGTCCCTCCGATGCCGCCGAACAGAGCGCCAAGAATGGCTGCGATGGCCAACGGAAGGCCCATGGAAGGCTTTGGTGGCGGAGGTGGCGGGACGATCAGCGGCTCGGGCTGAGATTCGGGTTGCGGCCCGGTGATTTCCGGCTCTGGCACGGGTGCGGTTTCAACAACCGGCGGATCACCTGCAACAACAGCCTCCGGCACTTGCTCCGCAGCAGCGACAGCCTCCGACGGCGTTTCCACAGCCGGAATTTCCTCCGCCTTCAGTTCAATCACCGGCGCACGACGCCGCAAGCGTGCGGATTTGCGTTCGCCGGCGGATTTATCTTGGTCAGGCATAACACACCCCCGAAATGGAGTTTGATGGCAATTCACGTCCGACCACAAGAGCGAAGCGAAGACAACCCACGTTTCTCCGTCGCAGCCTCACGGTGCGCCCAGAGCCGCGATCATTGCGGCGAGATTGGGCCGCACCGCGATCTTTCGGTGCGTCAGGCGGGGAATTTCAGCGGCTTGCGAGATGAAGACATGCAGAACGCGGTCAGCTTCGGCAAAAAGCTGCTCCTTGTCGACGAGATCAGAGAAAACCTGGGCGGATCGTGGCGAGAAATGCAGGATTGCGTCGATCTGGCTTTTGCGCAGGCTGAAAGAGATTTCCTCCGGCAGCGTTTCAACCGCAAGCGTACCGTAGGTTTCAACAGTAAGAAGCGTGAAATGCCCGGACAAGGCCTGAAGGGCATCATCCTGCCGGGGAAGGCCCGCGAGATAACCGATGCGGTTACCGGGCTTCAGCCTGTCCTTGAGCAAAACCGCCAGATCCGCGCTGTCGCCTCCGGCAGAGTGGACCGTCCGGAAACCAGCCTGTTTCGCCGCCGCCGCCGTGGCGTCGCCGACGCTGTAGACGGGGATGGCACAATGTTCCGGCGTCAGACATGCATGCCGCAGCGCATTGGCGCTGGTCGCGATGAAAGCATCCACAGATGCTGGAATATCATGCGCCAGCGGTTGAATTTCAAAGAGCGGCACAACCAGCGGCTCATGTCCCGCCGCCCGCAGCGCCTCAGCCGTGCGCTCACTGTCTTCCAACGGTCTGGTAACCAATACGTGCATCAAACAAGACCCCTCTTGAACCCTCTCCCCTTGGGGGAGAGGGCAGGGTGAGGGGGAACTGCACTCACCGAGGATGGCTCAGCAACCCCCTCAACCTGTCCTTCTCCCCCAAGGGGAGAAGGGACACTGACCGACGATCGCTCCTGCTTTCCAAAAACCATCAGACGTGGAAAATGTCCGGCGGCAATTGCGCCTTGATCCTGTGGCCGAGCGCCTGCCCCACGGCGACCGCATCCGTGCCGACTTCACTGCCCTCGAAGGATTTCGTGCCGTCTGGCGACAGCACCAGCCCCTTCAGCGTGACACGACCACCGGAAACCGTGGCAAAGCCTGCGATGGGTGTCTTGCAGGAGCCGTCCAGGACAGTCAGGAATGCCCGCTCTGCCGTCACGCAGGTCGTCGTGTGAACATGGGTGATGGCGCGCGCCGCCGCGAGTGCCCTTTCGTCCCCCTGGCGCACCACGAGGCCGATGGCCCCTTGCGCCACGGCGGGCAGGAAGTCATCGGCTTCCATCACCGATGCCGCTTCATGTGCGAGGCCCAGGCGGTTGAGACCGGCCAACGCCAGAATTGTGGCATCGACCTCGCCGGATTTCAGCTTGGCCAGCCGTGTCTGCACATTGCCGCGCAGCAGTTCCACCCTCAGATCAGGCCGCATCCGGCGCACCATGGCCTGCCGCCGAAGCGAGGCCGTGCCGACGATGGCGCCTGCGGGCAGGTCCATGAAGGTGCGGGCTTTCAGGCAGATGAAGGCATCGCGCGGGTCTTCGCGCTCCAGAAAGCCGGCCTCCATCAGCCCTGCGGGCAGTTTCGTCGGCAGGTCCTTGCCGGAATGGACCGAGATATCGACAAGGCCCGCCAGTTGCGCCTCGTCGATCTCCTTGGTGAAGAGGCCCTTGCCGCCCGCCTCAGCCAGAGCACGATCCAGAATCTGGTCGCCGATCACCTTGATGATGTCGATGCGGAAGCGCTCTTTCGGTTCGCCCAGCGCCTCAGAGAGCCGCTTTTGCGTTTCATACGCCTGCGCCATGGCCAATGGGCTGCCACGGGTGCCGATGGAAAAGAGAATATTGGACGCGGGCACGAAGTGTCTTTCACGGGTTGTCGCGGCTGCAAGCGCACGCCATACAGGGCTAAACGCTTGACGCCGCTTCTTCAAGCATAAGGGTCTTCGCAAGAATACAGACGGCGCATACAGACTGGACAGGTATCAATGAACGACATGCTGGTGCTCGGCATCGAAACGACCTGCGATGAAACCGCCGCATCCGTCGTGCGCCGCCTGCCCGATGGCCGGGGCGACATCCTCTCCAACGAGATCCTGTCGCAGATCGCCGAGCACGCCCGCTACGGCGGCGTGGTGCCGGAAATCGCGGCGCGCGCCCATGTGGATTATCTCGACAAGATCATCCGGCGCGCGCTCGATGTGGCCGAAGTGAAGCTTTCGGACCTTTCCGGCATCGCAGCAGCGGCAGGTCCCGGCCTCATCGGCGGCGTGCTTGTGGGCCTGACGACCGCCAAGGCCCTGGCACTGGTGAGCGGCAAACCGCTGATGGCGGTGAACCATCTGGAGGCGCATGCGCTGTCCCCGCGCCTGACCGACGGTGTGCAGTTCCCCTATCTGCTGCTGCTGGTCTCCGGCGGGCACACGCAGCTCGTCGCGGTGACGGGCGTGGGCGAATACAGCCGCATCGGCACCACCATCGATGATGCCATCGGCGAGGCTTTCGACAAGGTGGGCAAGATGCTGGGCCTGCCCTACCCCGGAGGCCCGAACGTGGAGCGCGAGTCCGAAAAGGGCAATCCTGAAAGATTTGACCTGCCAAGGCCGATGCAGGGGCGGCCCGAGCCGAATTTCTCGCTTTCGGGCCTCAAGACAGCAGTGCGCATGGCGGCGGACAACATTGCGCCGGTATCCAAGGAAGACGTGAGCGATCTCTGCGCCTCGTTCCAGGCCGCTGTCGTGGATGTGGTGGTGGAGCGCACTCGCTGCGGCCTGCGCGTGTTCCGCGAGCGTTTTGGCCATCCACAGGCGCTTGTCGTGGCAGGCGGCGTGGGAGCCAACCAGCCGATCCGCCGGGCCTTGCAGCGGCTGGCGTTCGAGGCCGGGCTGCGGCTGGTGGTGCCACCCCCGCATCTGTGCACCGACAACGGCGCGATGATCGCCTGGGCTGGCATCGAGCGCCTGTCGCTGAACCTCATTGATGGCATGGATGCGCCTGCACGGGCGCGGTGGCCGCTGGATTCGAAGGTCGAGGCGATTGTCGGATCGGGCCGGCTGGGGGCGAAGGTGTGATGTGGGCTGGAGAAATCTTTCCTTCTCCCCTTGCGGGAGAAGGTGTCATGCGAAGCATGACGGATGAGGGGTTGCGCTGCCCTATCCGCGCAGCTTTTCAGCACTACACATCGCCACTCGGAAAGCTCGGCGCGACCCCTCATCCGACCTTCGCTGACGCGAAGGCCACCTTCTCCCGCAAGGGGAGAAGGAGAGTCACCCCATGACAGCGACCGTGTTCCAGCACATCGGCATCGTCGGCGCTGGCGCTTTTGGCACCGCCCTCGCACAAGCCGCCGTGCGGGCCGGACGGCGGGTGACGCTTTTCGCGCGTGATCCGGCACAGGTCACCGAAATCAACACGAAACACGAGAACAGCAAGGCGCTGAAGGGCTGCCGCCTCGATCCCGCCGTGAAAGCCACGGGCGATCTGGCGGCGCTGGCGGCCTGCAATGCCATCATCCTCGCCCTGCCGATGCAGGCGACGCGGCCTGTCGTGGAGGCTCTGGCGCTGGTCCTGCCCAAGGCGCTGCCCGTGATCTGCACAGCCAAGGGCATCGAGCAGCACACGCTGCTCTTCGCCACCGATCTCGTGATAGACCTGATGCCAGGTCATCCGGCGGCGATCCTGTCGGGGCCGAGCTTTGCGGTGGATATCGCGGCTGGCCTGCCCACAGCCGTGACGCTGGCCTGCGCAGACCCGTATCTGGCGCAGGCCCTGGCGCAGGCGCTGAACACACCTGCCCTCAGGATCTATCACGGCACGGACGTGCGCGGCGTCGAGATCGGCGGGGCGGCCAAGAACGTGCTGGCGATTGCGGCGGGCGTGGTGGCAGGGCGCGGCCTCGGCGACAGCGCGCGGGCCGCAATCATCACGCGGGGTTTCGCCGAGATTCGCCGCTTTGGCGACGCCTTCGGCGCGAAGCCCGATACACTGATGGGGCTGTCAGGCCTCGGCGACCTGCTGCTGACGGCGTCCTCGCCGCAATCGCGCAACTATGCGCTGGGCCTGCGGCTCGGCGGTGGAATGGCCGTGAGTGAAGCGATCAAGGCTGGCAAGCTGGCGGAAGGTGCCGCCACTGCATCCGCCCTGATGGAACTGGCGAAGACGCGCGACATCGACCTGCCGATCTCCGGTATGGTGGACGCGCTGCTCAACGGCTGGGTAACCGTGGACGGTGCGCTGGAAGCATTGTTGAATCGCCCGCAACGGGCAGAGTGATAAGGGCTGAGGAACGATGAAATACTGGCTCTACAAGTCAGAACCCTTCAAATGGTCCTGGGACATGCAGGTCGCGGCTGGCGCGAAAGGCACGCACTGGGACGGTGTCCGCAACCATTCCGCCAAGCTGAACCTGATGGCGATGAAGAAGGGCGATCAGGGTTTCTTCTACCATTCCAACGAAGGGCTGGAGATCGTCGGTATTGTCGAGGTGATCCGCGAGGCTTACCCCGATCCGGCTGCGGAACCGGGCGAGCCGTGGGTTCTGGTGGACCTCAAGGCCATGAAGGCGCTGGCGAAGCCAGTGTCGCTCAAGCAGGTGAAGGCAACGCCCGCACTGGCGAAGATGAGTCTTGTGACCTCGATGCGGCTGTCAGTCCAGCCTGTGACGGAGGCCGAGTGGGCGCTGGTGTGCCGGATGGGCGGGGGTTGAGTCCTTCTCCGCGCCCTTGCGGAATGAGGGAAAAATCAAACCCCCAGCCCGCCCCGCTGGACAATGAACTCTTCCACCGCCTGCACGCCCACACCGCCGCGCACATTGGTGAACACGTAGGGGCGCTCCTTGCGCATCATCTTCGAATCGCGGTCCATCACACCGAGGTCTGCCCCCACATAGGGGGCGATATCGATCTTGTTGATCACCAGCAGGTCCGAGCGCGTGATACCGGGGCCGCCCTTGCGGGGGATCTTGTCGCCCGCCGACACGTCGATGACGTAGATCGTCAGATCGGCGAGTTCCGGGCTGAAGGACGCCGCGAGGTTGTCGCCGCCTGATTCGATGAGGATCACGTCAAGATTTGGGAAACGTCCGCGCATGTCAGCCACGGCGGCAAGGTTGATCGAGGCGTCCTCGCGGATCGCGGTGTGCGGGCAGCCGCCGGTTTCCACGCCCATGATGCGTTCCGGCGGCAGTGCGCCAGAGCGGGTGAGAAACTCCGCGTCCTCCTTGGTGTAGATGTCGTTGGTAATGGCAGCCACATCATATGTTTTCGACAGGCTCTTGCACAATGCATCCATCAGGGCGGTCTTGCCGGAACCGACAGGACCACCCACGCCGACACGCAGGGGACCATGGGGGGATTTTCCTGCGGGCGAGTGCATCATGAGCGGAACAACCTCGTCATCTGAGTTTCATGTCGCATGGAAGCGATATCGGAGCGGAAGGCAAGCCCGCCAACGTGCTTGAGCGAGGCTCGTGACACCCGGCGAACGGTCTCCGCGATCACTGGTTCCAGCGCGGCGAGCACGCGCAGGCCATCGCTCTGGCCGATAGGAGCGAGGCGAACGGCGGCGGAGACGAGGTTCTGGGCAAAAACCGTCAAGAATGCGGTAACAGCAGTATCGCGGGCGATGCTAGCTCCGGCAGAAGCGCAGGCCGCCGCTATGCTCAAAGCGAAGGGCAATGGCGCTGTCTGGCGCAGGAATTCCAGTCCAGGATTGACCCACGCTGTCTCCACGGCCTTGACGAAGGCATCGCCCTGCATGGTGGCTTCGAGCCGCCGCTCCCGAGAGGGTTGCAGTGCCACTGCAAGCTCCGCCGCTTGCGCCAGCCGCAATGGCTGCTTGTCGACCGTCGCCCTGTGGGCGACTGAAAACAGCACTGCGTCCGTCCAGCCACTGCCATGGCGCACGAGCGCGGCCAGCCAATGTTCGAGGCTTCCCCGATCTGTCACATCGCCGGTTTCCACCGCCCATTCCAGGCCATGGGAAAAGCTGAACGCGCCGATGGGAAAAGCAGGCGAGAACCAGACAAGGAGGCGCTCAATGCTCATGCGTGTGGCCATGATCATGCCCGCAATCAGGACCATGTTCGTGCCCATGGTCATGGTGCTCATGTTGCCCGCCTTGATGATAGGCCCCGCCTTCGGGATGGAACGGCGCTTCCACCTCGATCACTTTGGCACCCAATCCCGCCAGCATCTCCGCGATGACATGGTCGCGGCGGATGCGGATATGGCGGGCGGAAATCTCGCATTCGAGATGGCGGTTGCCCAGATGGTAGGCAAGACGCGTGGTGTGCAGAGCATCCTTGCCGCGCACCTCGAGCAGTTCCTCGGCAGCAGCCACGATCTCGATCAAGCGTCCATCCTCCAGCACGTAGCCATCGCCACGACCCAGCAGGGGCGGATCGGCGAGATCGACCAGAAATTCAAAGCCCGACACGGTTTTCACCACGCCACGCCTGCGGCGGCGCTCCTCGAAATCCAGCACGACCGTGTCGGCGACGGCGAGATGAAAGTGACCGGCTTTGGTGGCACGCAGCATGGCATATCCTGTCTGTAGACAGCGCCCAGAAACCATGGCGGGATGCGAAGGGCAAGTCTCGATGGCCCGTGTAAAAATATGTAAAGCCACGCCCCTGCCTTGCAAGCGCCAGATGACCGCCGCATGGCCTGGTGCTACACTGCCGCGAGATAAACCGGAAAATCGTCATGCCCCGCCTGCTTTTGCTCATTGGAGCTGTGGTCCTTGCCGGAGGTGGGTTGTGGTACGGTGTCGGCCAGTCCCGCTCCAGTGCCGGTCCGGAAATGGCCTGGCGGACGGCCACTGTCGAGCGTGGTTCCATCATTGCGGCGGTGAGTGCGACCGGAGCCATCAACCCAACCGCAACGGCGATTGTGGGCTCACAAGTGTCCGGTCAGGTTCTGGAAATCATGGCGGACTACAACAGCCAGGTTAAGGCTGGTGACATCCTCGCACGTCTGAATGCCGAGCAGACCAGCGCCCGCCTCGACGGGGCACGGGCCGACCTTGCCCAGGCCAAGGCGCAACTCGAGATTCAGAAGTCGCAGATCGACAAGGTCCGGGCTGATATCCTGAAGCTGGGAGCCACGCGCGCTGATGCCATGGCGAACGTGAAGAAGGCGGATGCAACGGTGGCGGATGCCCAGAAGACGCTGGAACGGCAGACCGCGCTCAACAATCGCCAGATCGCTTCCGAGGTCACCTTGCAGCAGGCGAGGCTGCAATCGCAGACACAGGCGGCGGTTCGTGATCAGGCCATGGCGCAGACCAGGGTTGTCGATGCGACGGAACAGGCACTGGCGGCCGAACTCAAGGTGGCACAGTCGCAGCTTCTGTCCATCGGCGCCCAGATCGCCCAGCGCGAGGCCATGGTGCGCCAGATCGAGGTGGATATCCGCAACAGCGAGATCCGCTCGCCCGTCGACGGCATCGTCATCCAGCGCAACATCGAACTGGGACAGACTGTGGCCGCGTCACTGCAAGCGCCGACATTGTTTCTGGTGGCGCAGGACATGACGAAGATCGAGATCTACGCCAATGTTGACGAGGCCGATGTGGGCCGCGTCAAGGATGGTCAGGAGGTAACATTCAGTGTCACGGCGTTCCCGGCACGCGAGTTTACAGGCAAAGTGAAGACCGTGCGGCTTGGCTCCCAGACCTTGCAGAATGTCGTGATCTACACCGCGATCATCGAGGTGCCCAACACCGATCTGGCGCTGAAGCCAGGCATGACAGCGACGCTGCGCATCTTCACGGAACGGCGCGAGAACGTGCTGCGGCTCTCCAATGCCGCGCTTCGCTGGCGTCCGCCGGGCGAGCAACCCAACGCCGCGCCTGCCCAACCGGCCGCGATGCCCAATCCCTTTGCCGCACCACCTCAAGCTGGTGGACCGCAGGGCGGTGGCGCTCCCGGTGGACAAGGCCAGGGCCGCCAGTTCCTGGAGCGGATCGGCACGGAGCTGAAGCTCGACGACACGCAAAAGAAAGCGCTCGAAACCATCGCCCGGGAAGTCCGCCAATCGGCTGCCGCAGCAGGGCCTGCGGACACGCCGGAAGCGCGCCGTGAGCGCGGGCGGCAATCCGCGCTGGACATTGGCGAGCGTCTGAAGCCGCTGCTCAAGCCCGAGCAAGCCATCCTGTTCGAGGCTTGGAGGGCCGAGCGCGCCGGTGTCCGTGTCGCCGGTGCCAATGGGGTTCCGGGGCGCATCTACATGGTGGATACGGAAGGCAGGGCCGGGCTCGTGGCGGTGCGCCTGGGCGCAACCGACGGCACGAATACCGAGATCATCAGCGGCATCGCTGATGGGCAGAAAGCCATCATCGGCGGCGGAGCAAAGGCGAAATCGTCGGGCTTCGGCGGCGGGTCTCGCATTTTCTGAGGCCGCAACGATGTCCCTGATCGAGGTTCGTGATCTGCGCCGCACCTACACCATGGGTGACGAGACGGTGACAGCGCTTGCAGGCGTTTCCCTGGATATCGCCCAAGGAGAGTTCGTGGCCGTCATGGGACCGTCCGGTTCTGGCAAGTCGACCTTCATGAATCTCGTGGGTTGTCTCGACAAGCCCAATGGCGGAGCTTACCGGTTGGCGGGCGAGGAAGTGTCCTCGCTCTCTGCCGATGCGCTGGCGGGGGTGCGCAGCAGGCGCATCGGCTTCGTTTTCCAGCAATTCAATCTGCTGGAACGCACGGATGCCGTGGGCAATGTTGCGCTGCCGATGATCTATGCCTCGGCCGACCGCAAGGAGCGCCGTCGCAAGGCCGAAGCGGCCTTGGCCCGGGTCGGCCTGGCGGACCGCATGGGCCACACGCCGTTGCAACTCTCGGGCGGCCAGCAGCAACGTGTCGCCATCGCCCGAGCGCTGGTGAACGACCCCAAGATCCTGCTGGCGGATGAGCCCACCGGAGCGCTCGACAGCCGCACCTCGCTCGATATCATGGCCCTGTTCCAGCAGCTCAACCATGAGGGCATGACCGTACTGGTGGTGACGCATGAGCAGGATGTCGCGGATTTCGCCAGCCGCGTTGTCCGCTTCCGTGATGGCAAGGTGATCTCGGACAAGACCCAGACTCCGCGCGATGCGGTTGCGGCGTTGCAGCAACTCGCGCGCGAGCAGGAGGCGGCGGCGTGAAGCTCTCCGATTCCCTCGGTTCCGCCTTCGAGGCGCTGCGTGCCCACAAGCTGCGCTCCATCCTCACCATGCTCGGCATCGTGATCGGCGTGGCAGCGGTCATCGCCACCGTTTCCATCGGGGGTGGTGCGCGTGAGGAGGTCGTGGGGCGCATCAAGTCGCTGGGTGCCAATCTGATCATCGTTCTCCCCGGCAACATCACGTCCGGCGGCGTGCGGCTGGGCACCGGACAATCCGCCACGCTCAACGACGATGATGCCAAGGCCATCGAGAAGGAGGTGGCGCAGGTGCAGGTCGCCGCTCCCACCATGCGCGGCGGTGCGCAGGTTGTTTTCGGGGGCACCAATTGGGGCACCAGCATTTTCGGCGTGGAGAACAACTTCTTCGAGGCCCGTGAATGGGACATCGAGACCGGGCGTCTGTTCTCGGGCGAGGAAAACCTGCGGGGAGGCCAGGTGGCGCTGCTGGGTCTCACCGTGAAGAACCAGTTGTTCGGCGAGGATGATCCCATCGGGCAGACCATCCGGGTCAAGAACGTGCCCTTCGAGGTCATCGGCGTGATGGCGCGCAAGGGCCAGAGCGCACAGGGCCAGGATCAGGACGACAGCGTGTTCCTTCCCCTGCAAAGTGCCCGCCAACGCGTCATCGGCTCCAGCCGGGCCAAGAATCGCAGCATCGGCTCCATGCTGATCAAAGTGCGCGAGGGCGAGGACATGACCGAGGCTGAGGCGGAGATCAAATCGCTCCTGCGCCAGCGCCACCGTCTGCGCGAGGGCGACGAGGATGATTTCACCTTGCGCAATCTCACCGATATTCTCTCCACCGTGGAAGCCTCGGCCCGCGTGCTCTCCATTGGCCTCTCCGCCGTGGCCGCCGTATCACTGCTTGTCGGCGGCATCGGCATCATGAACATCATGCTGGTCAGCGTGACCGAACGCACCCGCGAGATCGGGGTGCGCATGGCGGTGGGCGCCACGCCAAAGGATGTGATGGGCCAGTTCCTGATCGAGGCGACAACGCTCGCGCTGATTGGCGGCGTCGCGGGCATCGTGCTGGGTGGCATCCTCTCGCTGATCGTGTCGCGCTTCGCGGGATGGCCGCTTTATGTGGATATCACAGCCATCGTCCTGGCCGTGGTGGTGTCTGGGCTGATCGGTATTCTGTCGGGGTTCTATCCGGCGTGGCGGGCAAGCCGGCTGGACCCGGTGGAGGCGCTTAGGAGTGCGTGAGCGCGTTTGTGAAAATTAGAAGCACGTGTTTGCTACCCCGTCGTCGAGAACCGGTCGAACACCATATCCGGCGCGCTCGTGTTGTGCCGCGAATAGCTGTGCCGTCCGGCCCAGAACTCCAGGCCGTTCGCCTGCTTGAAGTCCATGATCGGTTCCTCGATCCAGCGCTGGGCGTTCTTCTGGCGGATCGCCACCTTCGAGGCGTCGTTGTTGAACTCGGTCACATACATCGAGCGCAGCGCCGCAAACGGCAGGTCTGTCACCGGCCTGTCGAAGGCGACGTCCATGGTCAGGCGGTCGCGGTCGAGCGTTGAGATTTTCAGCGTGGCCTGCCCGCCCCGACGGAAGGGTGTGGTGAAGGTCATGGTCTCGGGATCGAACACCACCTCCTTGAACTCCACGATGGGGCGGCCCTTGTCCTCGATGGGGCCTGCCACGAAAGACGAGCCATAGGCCGACCATTTGAGATGGGCAGGAGGCAACGGACGGATGCGCCAGTAGCCATCCGGCGGATAGACGACCGCCACCTCTTCCGAGCGCTCGTTCTTGCGCACCCAGACCTGGATGAGATGCAGGCCCTGCTCCACCCGGTTGCCGATGCGCACCGGCACATCCGCCGGACGCCAGAACTGCGGATAGGTGTAGCCGATGACCCACAGCCACTCGTTCTCGAAGATCGTCACGCGCCGTGGCGGTGCGGGCGGTTTGAACGCCGGATCCGCCGTGAAGTCGCAATTCGTCCAGTCCGCCGCGAAATTGTCGGCGACGAGCCCGCCGATATAGGCCGGATGGATCGCCTGCACGCGGAAACTCTTCACACCTGCGTGGCTCATGCGGATATCGACATTGTCTTTTTCCGCACACAGCACATGCTCGGAGCGGTTGAGGATCAGGGCCTCCACCGCGCCGGGCACGGGTCCAACGGGCGCTGGCGGCTGGCCCTGGGCGAAAGCAGATGGCGCAAGAAACGCGCTGGCTGCGGTACCGAGCGATGCAACAGAAAATGAGCGACGCGAAAGCATCTGGGAAGCCTTTCAGTCCTTGGTCGGGTGCGTGGGGAAAAAGCGTGTCGTGATCACGATAGAAAACCCGAGGGCGAGAACGATGGCACTCAGAATTGCCGCATTCAGCATCGCACTGGCAAAACCGATCACACCGACATCGATGAAGAAATAGGGATACCAACCGTCAAGGCTACCGCGCGCCATGGCATAAACCAGATAACCCAAGGGATAGAGAATCCAGAGAAAAGGGTCTTTCAATGTGAAGGACGATTTGGGAACAAACATGACCCAGAACACAAGGCTCATGGCGGGCACGAGATAATGCATTGTCCTGTCGGCAACCCAGCCGAAGGATGAAAGGTCCGGCACCCGGCCGCTGAGAAGAAGATGATAGACAATGCCCACGATCGTGATGGCCAGCGCAACAGCCGTGAGCGCACTGGCGCTGGGCCGAGGCCCGCCAGGCCAGCGATGCAAGGCGACAAGGCTCATTGTCGCTGCCACCAGCATGTTGGTCAGAACCGTGAAATATCCTACAAAAAGCCAGACGCCTGCCCACAGGCCACGACCCTGGCCCGCGACGATGCCCAATGTCAGCCAGAGTTGCATGGCAAGCGCGGCCCAGGCGATGATGGCGATGAGAGTGGCAAACAGGCGCTGATGACTCATGACCTTTGGATTCACTGCCTTTGGATTCATGGCCTTTGGATTCATGGCCTTCCCCGGCTGTTCACGCTGCAATGGCGTATACATCGCCCGAGTTTGCGTCGTGGGGAAGAGCTTCGAGGTGAAGCCTCATGGCATCGCCAGAAATCCAGCCATCGAATGTCATGCTCTGGCTTTCGCCAAGTGCCAGATTGAACCGGCCATAGCCAAGTGTGGCCAGCCGAACCATGCATCGATCCGCCACATCACGCTGGATCGTGGTGAACTCGAAGGACAGCGCGGACACCGGCTTTGAAAGTCCGGCCAGCACCGAATCCTCGAAGCCTTCTACATCGATCTTGACGAAATCAGGCTGGCCATGGGTGGCGATCAAGGCGTCCAGCGTCGTCACGGCAACATCGATGGTCTGGTCCCAGACCTGTCCCTGCCAGCCATCCGCGCCATCTGCTGCTGTCACGAACTCGGTTGACGCTGTGGTCACAGTCGGGTTCGCGCTGTTGATATGAAGCATCAGGATTCCCTCGGCCGCGCCACATGCGGATTGCACAAGGGTGACATCGCTGTCGCCGCCATGGATGGCGCGGATGGCGGTGGCACAGATCGGCTGCGGCTCCAGCGCCACGACGCGCGCACCTAGGCGGCGGAAGGAAGCAATGCGGTCGCCAACGTGGGAACCGATATCGAATGCAAGGCCACCGGGTTTGACGAAATGGCTGTAGAGTGCATCCATTGCGGCATCACGCGCGGGATTGCCATAATAGAGGTCCAGTGAGCGCTCGAGTGGGCCAAGATGCGACCCCAGGGCTTCCTTGGCGCGACGCACTGCACTTGTCGTGTGCGGGCGCGTCATCACGTGATCCCCTGTATGGCTTTCACTTCGGCGGGGGTGTCATACTCCTCGGGGATAGCGCAAAGCCGCAGCTTCGCCATGGCACGCCCAAGAGCGGGATCGGCCAGCCAGACGCCAAACGGGATGGCGACGATGTAGCCCGCCGTCATGATCAGGCCCCACCAGAACAGGCTTGGTGCCCCGATAAAGGCGAGCGTCATAACAACCAGACCGAATGCCAGCTGCGGCCACATGCCCTGAAAAGCGACATCCCAGGGTATGCGCTGCGCATCGCGCAATTGGCCGTTCCAGCTCACGGTCTTGCCGAAGATCAGCCCGACCATGAATATCGTGACGCGGAAGGTGGAGACAGCACCCAGCAAAAACGCGAAGACCAGCTCGATCATGGCACCAAGGATGAATTTGAAGCGCCCGCCATAGCGTGCGCTTTCGGTCGAAGACGCCAGAATATCAATGAATCCCGCGATCTTGGGCGAGAGATACATCAGCAGGAACGTGACATACAGTGCAATGGCTGAGGCCGCCGGAAAGCCCGCTGCATCGGCCATGAACGGCTTGATAGCCCCCAGCGCGATGAACAGCGTCCACGCTGGTGTACCCAGAAACATCAGGATCGCCCAGGCCAGCTGAAAACGGCTCATGGGCAGCAGGCCCTTCGTGCCTACCAGCGGCCAGTATTGCATGTTGCCCTGGCACCAGCGGGTGTCGCGCTTGGTGAATTCGAGAATCGTCGGCGGGTTTTCTTCCCAACTGCCCAATTCGACCGGCAGCACACGGCATTCGTAGCCTGCACGGCGCATGAAGGTTGCCTCGACCTGGTCATGGCTGAGGATATGGCCACCCAACGGAGGCCCGCCCGGCAGCACAGGCAGGTGGCACTCCTCGAGGAAGGGCTTGATGCGCACCACGGCGTTGTGACCCCAGAACGGCCCGCAATCGCCCACCCACCACGATTGGCCCATGGTGTAGCTGCGCATCCCGTGGCGCATCCCGAACTGGAAGATGCGCGCGAATGACGATTGCGACGGCATACCGACGACCAGACTTTGCAGGATGCCGAGTTTTGGATAGGCCTCCATCACGCGCACGAGCTTCACGATGGTATCGCCTGACATCAGGCTGTCGGCATCAAGCGGCAGCATCACGTCGTATTCTTGGCCCCAACGCTCACAGAAATCGCGCACGTTGCCCGCCTTGTAGCCCGTGTTCTCGGTACGGCGACGGTAGATGAGATCGGTGGGATTGCCCTGGCTTTCCTTCCAGGTGTTGAAGGCGGCCTCCTCGGTTGCGGCGGCGTCGCTGCCATCGGGGGTATCGGACAGCACGAACCAGCCGAAAGCCTTGCCCTGTCCGGTAGTGATGGTGCTTTCCCGGATCACATCGAAACGCTTGAGTGCGCGCTCGGGGTCTTCATTGCGCAACGTCATGAACACAGCGGTCCGTATCTGGATGTCCGCTGTGCTGTCGGCCGCGGCAAGATAGGGTGCCGTCTGATGCAGCGGATCCTTCGCAACCATCAGAAGCCAGAGGCCGATGACGGCGTTCCAGAAGCCCAGCACCGTCCACGGCAAGCCGACGAGGAAGCAGAGGAGCATGATGGCGTCGACAACGGACCAGCCACCATGGCCGAGCACATCAGCCAGCCAGTTCGCCATGAAGAGGTATGTCACGACATTGAGCGTTGCGACAAAGATGCGCCGCCACATCAGTTCAGCGGAGGATTGCAGCCCGGCGGGGGTCAGCGGGATGGCGGGCGTACGCGACAAATCATTCGTGGTCATGGGTCCAACACATGGAGCTGAAACTGGTTTTGCATAGCCCATGTGGCAGGGGAGGTGAATGGCGATTGAATGGGGTGTGTCTTTCATTCTGCTGTGAACTTGCTAGAACTCCGCGATGCCAAGCCCCCCCATCACTGCCCGCGCCCTCTGGTATATCGGTGATGCCAGGGCAGAACTCCGGTCCGAGGTCCTGCCCATGTGGCAGCCGCATGAGGCGCTGATCCGCACACTCTATTCCGGCATCAGCCGTGGAACGGAAAGACTGGTGTTCCAGGCACTGGTTCCAGCCTCCGAGTATGACGCCATGCGCGGCCCGAGCATGGGCGGTGCCTTTCCGCATCCCGTGAAATACGGCTACCTCACCGTGGGGATTGTCGAGAACGGCCCGGCCGAGATCCTCGGCAGGACCGTTTTTCTCCTGCATCCCCACCAGGACAGGATCGTTGCGCCCGTCACGGCGCTGACGCAGGTGCCTGACGGCATCCCCGCACGTCGGGCGGTGCTGGCCGCCAACATGGAGACGGCCCTGAATGCCCTTTGGGATGCAGCCGCTGGTCCTGGCGACCGCATCGCCGTGGTCGGTGGCGGCGTCGTGGGCTGTCTGATCGCGTTTCTCGCGGGGCAATTGCCGGGTGCGGATGTGACCCTGGTTGATCCTGTGGAGAGCCGCGCTGCTATCGCCAAGGCCCTTGGTGTCGGTTTCGCGCACCCCAAACAGGCGCCGACAGAGTGCGATGTGGTGTTTCACGCCAGCGCCAACCCGAAGGGCCTTGCGACCGCGCTGGAGATTGCTGGATTCGAAGGGACAATCGTCGAGGTCTCATGGTTCGGAGACAAGGAGGTCACGGTGCCACTAGGGCGCAAGTTCCACAGTGGACGCTTGAAGCTTGTCTCGTCGCAGGTTGGCCAGATTGCAGCAAGCCGCCGCCCGCGCTGGGATTATGCGCGGCGCATGGCCAAGGCAATGGCGCTGCTGGGCGATGCGCGATTGGATTCATTGATCGGCGAGGACATTGCCTTTGCAGATGCGCCGGCGCTGTTGCCTGCCGTGTTCTCAAGCGACCTGAGCGGACTCGCGCCGGTGATCCGGTATCGGTAGCTGGGAATGGGAGGAGCTTTTCGCTCCCTTCCCACCCAGGTTGTCGAGAAGCAGTCCAACCGCAAGCAGCAGCATGATGCCGCTCACATTGACGAGATGTGCCACCATCCAGCCCACACCCAGCAGGTCGATCGCCACGCCACCTGCCATCGACAGTCCAAGGCCTGCGAGGAAGCAGCCGAAGGAATTGCGACCCACGCGGAAAAGAGGCGTCAGCCTGGCGCTGCGGATCCAGCGCGCGGTTGGGTCCACCAGGCTGAAGGACACATACGCCAGCGCCAGGAAGTGCAGAAGCCGCGAGGCGTGAAGAATGGTGATCGCTTCTTCGGGATAGATCAGCTTGTTCAATGCCTCGGCCTCGGGGAAGATGGTATGCACCCCCCAGAAAGTCAGCGGCACTGAAAGGAGCAGATACGCCACCGAAAGGGCGAGGAGCCAGGGAATGCCGCGTCGGGGTGCCTTGAGCCAGCCCACACCGAAGGCAAAACCGAGAAAGAACAGGAATTGCCAGGCCAGCGGATTGAAATACCAGATGCCGCCTGTCACCGGATTGCCGGGGAAATGCAGCGGTGTGACCTGCATGGTCAGCCAGAGCAGTCCAGAGCAGGCCAGCACAGCCAGTGGTGACGCTCGCGCCAGAAGCATCGCGGGAATAATTAGGCCAAGCAGGATCACGTACATTGGCAGAATGTCGAAAAACGCGGGAATATAGCGCAGGGTGGCATAATCGATGATGCCGTCCATCGGCATGTTGCGCAACCATTCCAAATCGTAGCGCAGCGTCATGACCTGACCGCCGGTCGCCCGGTCTATCAGCAAGGCGCCACCACCAAGCACAAGCAGCGTGCCAAGGTGCGCGGCGTAGAGCTGGCCGATCCGCTTGAATATGCGCACGGTGCCCGCCGCGAAGCCCCTCTTCAGGAAGGTGCCGCCAAAAGCGATGCCGCTGGCAATTCCCGATACAAAAACGAAAATTTCAGCGCCGGATGAAAAACCGAACCGCGCCGGGATGTAGTCCGCCCACAGATTGTTAGGGACATGGGCCACGAAAATGATGAGCAGCATCACGCCGCGCGCCAGGTCAAGCCGCATGTCGCGGACCGGTTTGTCGGATGATGGCGCGATGGCTGCGGACACGATGACAGGCCCCCTTTTGGGTCTGTCGCAACGTGCCGTGGAGACAGTGTGACGGCAAAACAAGGACGTTCACAGGCCGTCACGGATTTGTGAGGGTGGCCCTTTGGTCCTACTCCCTTTGGAAAAGGACCAGAGGACTCAATCGCCTTCGCCTTGTTCTGCCGAGAAATGCGCGAGCTTGCCCGGCTTGCCATCCCAGTCCTTGGCATCGGCTGGTTGTTCACGCTTGATCGTGATGTTGGGCCAGCTCTTGGCGTATTCCGTGTTGAGCTTGAGCCAGCTTTCCAGTCCGGGCTCGGTGTCGGGTTTGATCGCTTCCGCCGGGCATTCTGGCTCGCAGACGCCACAGTCGATGCATTCATCGGGATGAATGACCAGCATGTTCTCGCCCTCGTAGAAGCAGTCCACCGGACAGACTTCCACGCAATCCATGTACTTGCACTTGATGCAATTCTCGGTGACCACATAGGTCATTCGGCCTGTCTCCCGGCGACGCAACGCGCCTTTTCAATGTCCTATTCTCACCTTCCGCGCACCAAGACAAGATTTCGGAAAACGCGGAGGGTCATTCTGCCGCAACGGCCATTGGTTTGGTGCCAGGCGCATTGAAAGCGTCCATCAGGGCATCCCGCTCCGCCAATGCCACTTTGAGGTGGCGTTCCTTGACATGGCCATAGCCGCGAATTTTCTCTGGAATAGCGGCAAGCCCCACTGCGACGGCGTGATTCGCTGGGGTCAGCCGTGCCGCGACGAAATCGAGCATTCCCTCGTATTCGCCGATCAGCGTGCGTTCCATCCGGCGTTCCTCGCTGTAGCCGAAGACATCGAGCCGGGTGCCACGCAGGCGCTTGAGCTTCGCCAGCAGGCCGAAAGCCTTCAGCATCCAGGGCCCGAACGAGGTCTTCACGGGATTGCCTTGCGCGTCCTTCTTGCCGAGCAGGGGTGGAGCGAGATGGAATTCCAGCCTGACAGCGCCATCGAACTCGGCCTTGATCTGCTTCAGGAAGCTGCCATCGGTGTAAAGGCGGGCAACCTCGTACTCGTCCTTGTAGGCCATGAGCTTGAAGAAATAGCGGGCAGCAGCATCGGTCAGGGCTGTCTTGCCTGGCGTGCGTTCTGCCTCTGCCTTCTGGATGCGGGCCACTGCGGTCTTGTAGCGATGGGCGTAGGCCGCATCCTGGTACTCCGTCAGGAAGGCAGCGCGACGGTCCACCATCTCCTGCAAGGTGCTGGAAACGGCTGGAGCCTGGGTCGCCTTGCGTGACTGCGCCACCATCGCCTCGACGGCATTCTGGTCATGCGCGGTTCTCCGGCCCCACCGGAACGCCTCGGTGTTCATGCCGACAGCCTCGCCATTGAGCGTGATTGCCCGCTCGATGGCGGCCGATGACAGCGGCACGCCACCCTTTTGCTGCGCATAACCCAAGAGGAACATGTTCGCCGCGATGGAATTGCCGAACAGGGCCACGGCCAGTCCCGTCGCATCGACGAATGACACCTTGTCTCGCCCAGCAGCCGAGATCAGGGCCCGCTTGAGGCGTTCAACGGGCAGCGAGAAATCCGCATTGCGCGTAAATTCGCCGCCAAAAATTTCCGCTGTATTGGCCACGAACAGCGTCTTGCCCTGTTTCACGGATGCCAGCACCTTCTTGGTGCCTGACACCACGAGATCGCCCCCCAGAACAAGGCTTGCCTTCTCAGCGCTGACGCGGATGGCGTTGATCGCTTCAGGATTGCGCCCCACCTTCACGTGGGAATAGACGCTGCCGCCCTTTTGCGCGAGGCCGGCCATGTCGATCATGCCGCAGCCCTTGCCTTCGAGATGCGCGGCCATGCCGATGATGGCCCCGATGGTGACGACCCCCGTGCCACCCACGCCAGTGACGATGCAGGCCCAATTCTCTTTCTCCACCGACGGCAGTGTTGGCTCTGGAGGCAAGCTCCCCAAGCCCTCACCCTGAGCCTGTCGAAGGGTCGAGGGCGCTTCCGTGCTGGCTGGAGCATCCTTCGACGGGCTCAGGATGAGGTTCGCCAGGCCCTCCGCCTTCTTGATCGTCGCGCCATGCACCGTGACAAAAGATGGGCAGAAGCCGTCCTTGCAGGAAAAGTCCTTGTTGCAGGAGCTCTGGTCGATGCGCCGTTTGCGTCCAAACTCGGTCTCGATGGGTTGCACCGAAACGCAGTTCGATTTCACGCCGCAATCTCCGCAACCTTCGCACACCAGTTCGTTGATGATGACGCGCTTGTCGGGATCGGGGAATGTGCCGCGTTTGCGGCGGCGGCGCTTCTCGGCGGCGCATGTCTGGTCATAGATCACGACCGTGACGCCCTCCATCTCGCGCAATTCGCGCTGCACCGCGTCGAGTTCTGCACGGTGATGCACCGTTGCACCCGAAGGGAAGGTGATTCGCCCCGCATATTTCTCCGGCTCGTCCGTGACGATGGCGATGCGTTCCACACCCTCTGCACGCACCTGGTGGGCGATCATGTCCACGGTCAGGCCACCCTCATGGGTTTGGCCACCGGTCATGGCAACCGCATCATTGAACAGGATCTTGTATGTCACGTTGGTTTTCGCCGACACCGCGAAACGCAGGGCAAGCACCCCGGAATGGTTGTAGGTGCCGTCTCCCAGGTTCTGGAAAATGTGCTTCCGTTTGGAGAAATTCGCTTCGCCTACCCAGTTTGCACCCTCGCCACCCATGGCAGTGAACCCGACGGTTTCGCGGTCCATCCACAGCGCCATGTAGTGGCAGCCGATGCCAGCCCCGGCGCGAGATCCTTCCGGCACCCGCGTCGAGGTGTTGTGCGGGCAACCCGAACAGAAATATGGCGTGCGCGTGCCGACATCCACCGTTTCCGCCAGCCGCGCCTGGGCCTGCCGTATCGCCGAAACTTTAGCCGCAACGTCGTCGTTCTTGGCGTATTTCAGCACGCGCTCGCCCACCGCGATGGCGATATCATTGGGGTCGAGCGCTCCCTTGACCGGAAACAGCCAGTCCCCGCGCTCATCCCGCTTGCCCACGACCAGTGGCTGGATGCCCGTTCCGTAAAGCTCTTCCTTGATCTGCACCTCGATGAGGGAGCGCTTCTCCTCCACGACGACGATGGTTTCCAGGCCACGTGCGAAATCGATGATTTCCTCGGGGACCATGGGCCACGGGCAGGCCACCTTGAAGACGCGGATGCCGAGCTTGTTCGCCATCACCTCGTCGATGCCCAGATCATCCATGGCCTGGCGCACGTCGAGATAGCTCTTGCCAATACTGACGATGCCGAGTTTGGGAGCCTTGCCCCCTGAAATGACTACACGGTTCAACCGGTTGGCGCGAATGAAGGCCACAGCAGCTGCACGCTTCAGTTCATGCAGGCGGGCCTCCTGCAGCAGCATGTCGAGTTCATGGCGGATGTTGAGTCCATCCGGCGGCATGACGAAATCCTGCGGGATGACGATTTTCACCCGGTCGATGGAACCATCGACCGACGCCGTCGATTCGACGTTTTCCTTCACGCATTTAAGCGCCGTCCAGGTGCCGGCGAAGCGCGACAGCGCAAAACCGTAGAGCCCGTAGTCCAGCATTTCCTGCACACCGGCAGGATTGAGAATCGGGATCATCGTGTCGACGAAATTGAACTCGGTCTGATGCGCCACGGTGGAGCTTTCCGCCGTATGGTCGTCACCCATGAGGGCGAGAACGCCACCATTTTTTGAGGAACCAGCGAGGTTGGCGTGGCGGAAAACGTCCGTTGTCCTGTCTACGCCAGGGCCTTTGCCATACCACAGGCTGAACACGCCATCGTAACGGCCTTCGCCTGTCAGTTCGGCCTGCTGCGTCCCCCAGCACGCGGTTGCCGCAAGTTCTTCGTTGAGACCAGGCTGGAACACGATCTCCGCACCAGAAAGGTGCTTCTTCGCCCGGGCCAGTTGCTGGTCCAACCCGCCCAGTGGCGAACCGCGATATCCCGATACGAATCCAGCCGTATTGAGACCCGCCGCCTTGTCCCGCACCTGTTGCATCAGCAGCAGACGGACAATGGCTTGCGTTCCATTCAGAAAGATATGCTTCTTCGACAGGTCATACTTGTCGTCGAGCGAAACCTCGCGCAGGGGCAGCGTGGCACTCATGATGGACCTCCTCCGTGCCCGGCCAGCGGGCGGTCCTGCAATGTCGGTGACAGGCACCAACCAGATATGACAGCAATACTGACATATCTGGTTGCAGCGGTCAAATCGGCGCCTCATTGATCCTGCAGCAACTGTGCCTACATCCGTGCTGCGCCGCAAGTTTGGCGGCGCAGGACTATTCCTGCAAATCATGACGTTTTCTGATAGGTCCGATGTATGCTGCTTCGTTTGGTGTCGCTCCTGACCAGTCTCGTGCTGCTGCCGACCTTGTCGTTGGCACATCCGCATGTGTTCGTCGCAGCCAAGGCTGAAATTCTTTACGATGGCCAAGGCAATGTGCTGGGTGTCAACCATGTCTGGACCTTCGACGAAAGCTACTCCGCCTTTGCCACCATGGGCTTCCAGAAGGACAAGGACGGCAAGTTCGACAGCGCGAAACTGGCGGACCTTGCCAAGGTAAACGCCGAGTCGCTTGGCGATTTCGGATATTTCACCGACGGAAAATCAGCGGGCAAGAAAGTCGAATTTGCCGGTCCGCAGAATTACCGAATCGAGCAGAATGGCGATGCGCTGACGTTGTTTCTCACCTTGCCGTTGAAAAAGCCCGCTCCTGGCAGGACATTCAGCATCGACGTTGGTGATCCGACATTTTTCGTGGCCTTTGCCTTTGATGAAGCCAAGGACGCCGTTGTGCTGTCGCGCGCACCCGAGGGTTGCACCTTGACTATCCGCCGTCCCAACCAAAGTGACCTGTCGAATTATACAAAGCTGTCAGACCAGATGTTCCAGCAACTCGCGGGCCGGAACCCGGAAGTCGCCGGCGCCTTCAGCAATCGGGCGATCGTGGCGTGCCCTTGAGGGTTGTTTTCGGGCCAGCTGCATCTTCTCTCGATCATGAGAAGGAAGGACGGTTCCGTCTTGCCTTGATCCTTTCCGTGCTGATGCTGCTTTTTGATCCCGCTTTGCCTGCCTTTGCACAGCCCCAGAATCCCTTTTCGCTTGGTGGCCTGGAAGGGGCGGGGGGACGTCCAGCTTCCGGCGTGGCGGCGTGGCTGCTGGCGCAGCAGGCCGAGTTCACCAAGGCCATGACCGCTGCGGCGCGGATGATCCGGACGGATTGGTCCGCAATCTGGAGTCTGGCAGGACTTGCGTTTGCCTATGGCGTTTTTCACGCTGCAGGCCCCGGCCATGGCAAGGCCATCGTCGCTTCCTATGTGGTGGCCAATGAGAACGCCCTGAAGCGTGGTGCGTTGATCGCCGTGCTGGCAGCGGCCCTGCAAGGCTTCGTCGCGGTGGTCTTGGTTGGCGTGATCGCAATGGCCTTGAGTGGCTCGCGGCAAATGATGACGGGTGCCGTCAACTGGATCGAGACGCTGAGCTATGCCGGTATCGCTGCATTCGGGTTCTGGTTGCTCATCCGGAAACTCGCGGGACTGCGCGCCCTGTGGACAGGGCGTTCGAGCGCATTGGCCGGACACGACCATTTTCATCTGCCGGGACCGGATGAAGTCTTGCGCTGGTCGATGAAGGATGCTGCTGCTGCAATCGTTGCGGCTGGTTTGCGTCCCTGCTCTGGCGCGATCCTCATCTTGGTGTTCACGCTCTCTCAAGGTGTACTGTGGGCCGGCATTGTCGCCGTCGCATCCATGTCAGCCGGTACGGCATTGACCACGGCGGGAGTGGCCGCCTTTGCGGTCTATTTCAAGGGAATGGCCGTCAGGCTTGCCGCCGGGCGCGGGGTGATGGCCCTCTGGCTCCTGCGCGGACTGGAAGTTATCGCTGCCGTGGCGGTGACGCTGCTTGGTTTGGCGCTGCTGACGGGTCACTGGGCCAGCGTAGGCGGCGCATAAGGCTCCAGGCATAACCGCACTCTTGCCGATCTGGCAATAATTCTTCGCTTTACCCCTCACTATGGAAACCCACTGGTTTGGACTATGGGTTGCCGATCAAGATTCTCAGGAGGATGCAATGGCAAACAACGACAACACGGTGATCTCGGTCAGGGGTGCGCTGAAGCCCCGTTTCGATGAAATCCTGTCGACCGAGGCCCTGTTGTTCCTGGCCGATCTGCACAAGCGCTTCGATGCCACACGCAAGCGCCTTTTGGCCCTGCGTGCCGAGCGCCAGAAGCGCTTCAACTCGGGCGAAACACCTGATTTCCTGGCCGAGACCAAGCATGTCCGCGAGGGCCAATGGAAAGTCGGCAAGATCCCCGCTGATCTGTTGGATCGCCGCGTCGAAATCACCGGTCCCACGGATCGCAAGATGGTGGTCAACGCGCTGAACTGCGGTGCCAAGGTCTTCATGACCGATTTCGAAGATGCAAACTCCCCGACCTGGGCGAATTGTGTCGAGGGCCAGATCAACCTGAAGGACCGCTGGGACGGCAAGCTCGATTTCACCGATGCCACAACGGGCAAGGCCTACAAGCTGAAGCCCAACCCCGCCGTGCTCATGGTGCGCCCGCGCGGCTGGCACCTCATGGAAGAGCATGTCACGGTGGATGGCGAAGCGATGTCGGGCGGTCTGTTCGACTTCGGTCTGTATGTCTTCCACAACGCGAAGAAGGCACTTGCCGCCGGGTCTGGCCCTTATTTCTACCTGCCCAAGCTGGAAAGCCATCAGGAGGCGCGGCTGTGGAACGACGTGATGGTCCACGCGCAGGAAAGGCTGGGCCTCAAGGTCGGTACGATCAAGGCAACGGTGCTGATCGAGACACTGCCTGCTGCCTTCGAGATGGATGAGATACTCCATGAGCTGAAGGACCACATCGTCGGCCTCAATTGCGGACGTTGGGACTACATCTTCTCCTTCATCAAGAAGCTGGCGAAGAACAAGAACTATGTGCTGCCCGACCGTTCGCAGGTCACCATGGGCGAGGCTTTCCTCAAGGCGTATTCGCTCCTCCTGATCAAGACCTGCCACCGCAGGGGTGCCTTCGCCATGGGTGGCATGGCGGCGCAAATCCCGATCAAGAACAATCCTGAGGCCAATGCCGCCGCGTTCGCCAAGGTGAAGACGGACAAGGAGCGCGAGGCAGGCAACGGCCATGACGGCACCTGGGTTGCACATCCCGATCTCGTGCCGGTTGCCATGGAGGTGTTCAACCGCATGATGCCTGCCGCCAACCAGCTGACCAAGCTGCGCGATGATGTGAATGTTTCCACGAAGGATCTGCTGGAAATCCACAAGGGAAACCGCACGGAGCATGGCTTCCGCGAGAACATCCGCATCGGCGTGCAATACATGGAAGCATGGCTGCGCGGGCGCGGCGCGGTGCCGATCTACAACATGATGGAAGATGCCGCGACCGCCGAGATCAGCCGGGCACAGATCTGGCAGTTCATCGCCTACGGCGTGGACCTCGATGGCGGAAAGAAGGTTACGCGCGAGTGGTTCAGCACGGTCTATGACGAGGAACTCGCCAAGGTGCGCGGCGAGATCGGCCCGGCGAACTACGATGCCGGGCGCTTCCCGGAGGCGGCCAAGCTGTTCAAGGAGCTCTCACTGGCGCCGGATTTCGCGGATTTCCTGACGACGCCGGCGTATCAGTTGATCAAGGGGTGAGGGTGCATCGACCCACGACCGGATGTGCAAACCAACAAAAAAGGCCCGCGCTCGCGGGCCTTTTTCGTGACCTGTGTCACAGAATCTTACGAACCCGAATTCACCACGAAGCGCATCTTCGGCGTGTTCTCCACATCGACCGGGATGTTGAAGCCCTTGCGCATGGCGTAAGCGATGAACTGCATGTGGACAGGCGCATAGACGTTGTTCGCCTGCAGTTCCTTCCAGATATCGGCGATCGTGGCGTTGCGCTTGGTGATGTCCACCTCGTTGTTCAGGCCATCGATCTTCGCGTCGAGGGCTGCGTTGGAGAAGCCCGTGCCGTTCCAGGTGCCGTGCGTCGCGCTCTTCGTACGATAGAGGTCATTGAAGACATAATGGCTGTCGAATGTGGGTATGCCCCAGCCCAGGAGGTAGAAATCGTATTCGCCCTTCTGGATGCCGGGGAAATGCACGCGCAGCGATTGCGCCACCAGTGTCGCCTTGATGCCGATCTGTCCCAGCATCGACACGGCTGACTGGCAGATGCCCTCGTCGTTGACATAGCGGTCATTGGTGCAATGCAGCGTCACGGAGAAGCCGTTGGGATAACCCGCCTCGGCCAGCAGGGCCTTGGCGGCGGCCGCGTCATACTTCGGCCAGGTATCGATTTCCTTGGTGTAGCCGTTGATGAACGGCGTGGCGATGGTGCCTTGCGGAGTCGACTGGCCGCGCATCGTGATGCGCTGGATCGCCTCGCGGTTGATTGCCGTGTTGACGGCCTGGCGCACCTTGACGTCGGCGAAGGGGTTCTTGCCCTTCACGTCGGAGCCACGCAATTCAGGAATGCCGACATTCATGCCGAAGAAGATCGAGCGGTTCTCGGCTCCGGCATTGACCGTGATGCCATCCGTTGTCTGCAGGCGCTGGATATCTTGCGGCGGCAGATCCTGCACGTAGTCGACCTCGCCCGAGAGCAGTGCCGCGATGCGCGTGGCATTTTCCTTGATCGGGCGATAGACGATCTCGGTAAAGCCGTTCTTGATGTCGGCCTTGCCCCAGTAGCCATCGAAGGCCTTCATGGTGGTCTGCACATCAGGTTGGCGCGACACCAGGCTGTAGGGGCCGGTGCCATTGGCGGCGAGTGTCGCGCCGTTTTCCACCTTCTGTGTCAGGTTCTGTGGATCAGCCGCGTTGTTGGCCTCCGACCACGCCTTGTTCATGACGAACAGGTTGGTGAGGTTGTTGACGAGCAGCGCGTTGGGACCATTGGTCTTGAACTGCACTGTCAGGTCATCGACCTTGGTGATGGACTGCACCGAGACCAGCAGCGACTTCATGTCAGCCGCAGGCTTCTTGGCGCGCTCCATCGAGAAGACCACATCATCGGCAGTCATCGTGGCACCATTGTGGAACTTCACACCGGGGCGCAGCTTGAACTCCCACACCGTCGGATCGGTTGGCAGCACCCGCCACGATGTCGCAAGTGCGCCAACGAGCTTGCCATCGAACCCGCGGATCACCAGTGGCTCGTACATGTTGTGGGCCAGCACATGGTTTGGCCCGGTGTTGCCCGAATGCGGGTCCAGCGTGGTGGCATCCTGCGAGCGGGCCCAGCGCAACTGCCGGGCCTCGGCGGAAAAGGACGTCAAAAGCGTACTGGCGAGAAGCGCTGCGGTCAGCGCGAGTGTGCGTGTCATCATGATACTCTCCCGAAAATGCTGCCGCACCGGCGGCCCTGCTAATCGTAATCTAGCGCGGAATTCACATAAGTCACGGGGATATGCGCGGCTACTAGTTATGCGCCCGCTTGATGGCCTGGTCGAGATCGGCGAACAGGTCATCCGGGCTTTCAATGCCGGCGGAAAGGCGCAACAGATCAGCAGGGCAGGGCGAACCCGGCCCTTCGATGGACGCCCGGTGCTCGATCAGGCTCTCGACACCACCCAGCGATGTCGCACGCTTCCACAACTGCACTTCCTTTGCCACACGGATGGCCCCGGCCTCGCCGCCCTTCATCCGAATCGACAGCATCCCACCGAAGCCCCCCTGCATTTGCCGGGTGGCAACGGCATGGCCTGCATCCCCCTTGAGGCCGGGATAGAGCACCGCATTGACATGGGGGTGTTGCGAAAACCGCTCCGCCAGGTCCATCGCGTTGGCGCAGGCCGCACGCACCCTGAGGTCGAGCGTGCGCATACCGCGGATCAGCAGAAAGGCTTCGAACGGCCCCAGGATCGCGCCAACAGTCTTGCGCACCATCTTGATGCGGTCCCAGTAGGCATCCGGTGTGCGGCAGGCCAAGGCTCCGGCCAGGACGTCCGAATGGCCGTTGAGATATTTTGTGGCCGCGTGCATCACGATATCGGCACCCAGTGCCAGAGGCTGCGACAGGATGGGTGTGGCGCAGGTCGAGTCGACCGCCAGCTTTGCACCCGCCTTGTGTGCAATCTCCGCAACCGCCGCGATGTCGGTGACTGACCACAGCGGATTGGCTGGTGTTTCCGCCCAGATGAGCTTTGTTTTCGGCGTTACAGCGGCCTTTGTGGCCTTGAGGTCACTCATGTCGACAAAATCAACGTCCAGGCCCCAGTGCTTGCCTTCTGTCAGCAGCCAGTTGCGCAAGGCCCAGTACATGACGTTGGGAGCCACAACATGATCGCCCGGTGCCAGTGCCAGGAAACAGGCAACAGCCGAGGCCATGCCGGACCCGAAGACGAGTGACTCGGGCGCACCTTCCAGCATGGCGATGATGCTTTCGGCTTCGCGCACTGTCGCATTGTCGGGGCGCCCGTAAACGTTGCCAGTGCGATACTGATTGTCGTCGTCCCGGATGAAGGTTGTGGTCACGTGGATGGGCGGCACGATGCCCATGGTGCCCGCATCGATCTTGCCCATGGCCTGGGCGGCCAGGGTGCGTTTTGTCCAGTTCGGTTTTGTCCAGATCGGTTTTGTCATGCGAGAGGGTATCTCACGCCCGGCACTCGTCGATCAAGCGCCGGATGAAGGCATTGCATTTCTCGAGGTCCGCAACGAGGATCCACTCGTCCGGCTTGTGCGCTTGATCGATATCGCCCGGACCGACCACGACGGAGGGAATGCCTGCCATCGACTGGAACAGGCTGGCCTCAGTGCCGTAGGCGACTTTTGCGTGGTCGTTTCGCCCGGCAAGGCGCTTCGCCATGGTCACGGCCAGATGATCCGGCGCGGTTTCAAGCGCTGGTAAGGTCGGGCGAAGCTCGAAGGTGAAGCCAGCAGTCGGCTCGATGCGCCTCATGCGCGGGGTCAGTTCCTCGTGGGCATAGCGCATGATGGCGTTGATGTAGGTCATCGGATCATCCGCGCTGATGTTGCGGCATTCGAACGAAATTTCGGCGTGGTGGGGCACGATGTTGGGCGAGGTGCCGCCGGTGAAGATGCCGGTGTGCAAGGTGGAATGCGGCACATCATAGAGCGCATCGCGCGTGCCGGTCGCTTCTTGCGCCTCGGCCATATCCTTGATCTTCGCCACGAGACGCGCGCCGTATTCCACGGCGTTGACACCGTAGGGGGCCAGCGATGAATGGGCGGCTTTCCCCGACACTGTGCAGATCACACGCTGCCCGCCCTTGTGACCGATGATGACTTGCATCGACGAGGGCTCGCCAATGAACGCGGCGATGGGCTTGGGCTCGCGCGGGGCCAGATGCACCAGCATGTCGCGCACGCCCGTGCAGCCTACTTCCTCGTCATAACTGTAGGCGAGATGGATCGGTGTCTTCAGCGTGGCCGCCACCATGGCGGGCACCATGGCCAGCGTGCAGGCCAGAAAGCCCTTCATGTCGCAGGCCCCTCGGCCATAAGCCTTGCCGTCCTTCACGGCCAATGTGAACGGATCCGTGCTCCATGCCTGCCCGTCCACCGGTACCACGTCGGTGTGGGCCGAGAGCACATAGCCTGGTACGTCTTTCGGACCGATGATGGCGTAGAGGTTGTGCTTGTCCCCCTCTGCATTGACGAACACCTCGGTTTCTACGCCGTGTTTCGCCAGATAGGCCACGATCCAGTCGGCACAGGGGATGTTGCTGTTGCGGCTGGTTGTGTCGAAGGCGACGAGCTTTTCGAGGATATCGAGGGTCGTAGCGGGATTGGTCATGGTGCCTCAGCGGATTGGTAAAGAGTAGCCGTCTTCGGTCTGATGCAGACGGACAAAATCGATGAAACGGCGTGCGGCGCGCGTGGCGGGGGCGGCCGTGGAGAGCACGAAGGAGGTCTCGAACGGTACCTTGGGCGTGAAGGGGCGGATCACGACATCCGCATCGACCTGGAAGGCAATGGGAAACGGATTGATCAGGGTAATGCCGGAGCCACGTCGCGCGAGTTCGTAGGCAATCGCCGATGTTGCGGCCTCGATCACGATCCGGGGTTCGGAGCCTGCATCTTGAAAAATGCGCTCGTGGATGCTGCGCACGGAGATGCGTCGGGACAGCGCGATAAAGGGCTGAAGATGCAGATCAGCCGGAATGATTTCCTGCTTTGCCGCCAGCGGATGATCCGCTGCCATCACGGCATGGGAGGTCGAGCGCCGGAAAGGCTCGAAGAAAACGCTGGGGTGGTGAAGTTGTGAATCGGTGATGCCGATATCGAAATTACCGTCTGCCATCTTGGCAATGATATCCGCCGTGATGCCGATTTCCAGATGCAGTCTGGTGCTCGGCTCCGCCCGGTTGAAATCGGCGACCATCTGCGGAAGAAAACGGTGCGCGATGGTGGGCGGCGCAATCAGACGGATATTTTCGCCATCGGCCAGCGCTCCTGGTATCTGCCCCAGCCGGTCGAGTGCCTGAAAAACCGGCTGGCTGTCGTGATAGAGCTGGATACCGTCCTGCGTGGCCACAAGCCGACCTCCCTCCCGGCGAAACAGAACCTTGCCAAGCCGGTGCTCGAGATCCTGAATGGCGCGTGAGATAGCGGGCTGGGAAACACCAAGCTTGTGCGCTGCTGAGGTGGTCTTGCGGGCTTCGACCAGTGCATGAAGCGCCTCCAGTTCGCGGAAGCTGGGCCGTCTGTCGCGGAGTTCCTGTCCGTTTCGCATATTTCTATGTGTTTCAATTATATAAATGTGACTTACAAATGCTATTTCCGCATATATGCTGTTGTCAATGGGTTACTGCTGACAAGACGCGACATGCAGACCGGATCTTCTCTTGCATCCGGTGAGCGGGAGTGCAGAGTTGATGGCAACGCGCCAGACGCTACTTGGGACGGTGGTGTGCGCAAAGGGGAGTTAAAAGATGACGAAGACCAGATCGATTTTGGCCATTGCTGCGGGTCTGCTTCTGGCGCAAGCCGCAGTCGCGCAGGAACTGCGCATCGGCATCTCAGCCGAGCCAAGCTCGGCCGATCCGCACTACCACAATCTCACCCCCAACAACATGCTGGCCCGCCAGGTCTATGAGCCGCTTGTCGGCCAGGACAAGAACCAGGCGCTGGTGCCCTTGCTGGCGGAAAGCTGGAAGGCGGTGGATGACACGACCTGGGAGTTCAAGCTGCGCAGGGGTGTGAAGTTCCACGATGGCTCGGAGTTTACCGCCGACGATGTGCTCGCAACCTTCGAGCGTGCGCCCAACGTTCCCAAGAGTCCGTCGTCCTTCGCGGCCTACGTCCGTGGCAAGACCCTGGAAAAGGTCGACAGCCATACGATCCGCATCAAAACCGCCGCACCAGCACCGCTTGTGCCGACCGATCTGTCGACTTTCGGCGTGATTTCGAAGGCTTGCAAGGACACCACGACAGAAGATTTCAACGCCGGAAAATGCACGGCAGGGGGCACCGGTCCCTTCAAGTACAGCGAGTACAAGCCCGGTGACCGCGTCACGCTCACCCGCTACGATGGCTATTGGGGTGCAAAGCCAGCGTGGGACAAGGCCACTTTCCGGTTCATGACCTCGGCTCCCACCCGCGTGGCGGCCTTGCTTGCCGGTGACGTTGACCTGATCGAGAACGTGCCGACAGCCGATGTCGAGCGGCTCAAGGCCAACACCAACATGACCGTGGTCAGCACAGTCTCGAACCGGGTGATCTACTTCCACATGGATCACTTCCGCGAGGTGTCGCCGTTTATCCGCGGCAAGGACGGCTCGGAGATCAAGAACCCGCTGCGTGACAAGCGCGTGCGTCAGGCCTTGTCCATGTCCATCAACCGCCCCGCGATTGTTGACCGGATCATGGAAAAGGAAGCGATTCCTGCTGGACAGCTGCTGCCCGAGCAGTTCTTCGGCACCTCCAAGAAGCTGAAGCCTCTGGCCTTCAATCTGGATGGCGCGAAGAAGCTTCTGGCGGATGCGGGCCTCGCCAATGGCTTCAAGGTCAAGCTGCATGGTCCCAACGGGCGCTACCTCAACGACACCAAGATCATCGAGGCTGTGGCGCAAATGTGGACGCGGCTGGGCCTTGAAGTCGAGGTTGAGACCATGCCGCCCGCCAACTTCTTCTCGCGCGCTTCACAAGGGGCACCCGGCAACCTGCCGGAGTTCTCCGTTGTCCTCGTGGGCTGGTCTGCAGGCACGGGTGAAAGCTCGGATTCACTGAAAGCCCTGCTGGCCACCTTCAACCGCGACAAGGGCATGGGTGCCACCAACCGCGGGCGATACTCCAACCCGGCCTTTGATGCGAAGCTTGAGGAAGGGCTGCGCACCGTGGACGACAAGAAGCGTGATGCGCTGTTTGGCGAGGCCATGGAGATCGGCATGGAGGATGTCGGGCTTATTCCCACGCATTACCAGCTCAACACCTGGGCCATGCGCAAGGGCTTCACCTACGAGGCCCGCTCGGACGAGTATACCTTGGCGACAAGC
>JANNEO010000050.1:0-20330 GCA_031378805.1 Hyphomicrobiales bacterium | reverse complement strand
CTGCCAGTCCGTCAAGGATTTTCCGTCAAAGGATCTGTTCGAGGAATTGATGGCGGATGAGGAAGGCCATATCGATTTCCTCGAAACGCAACTTGAACTGGTCAAGAAGCTTGGCGAAGCGCTCTACATGCAAGCCCATCTTGGCGGGCTTGGCGAAGGCGGAACGCCTGGTCTGCGCGGCGAGGGCTGAGCCGACACGCATATGATGGTGCGTGGTGACGTTCGCCTCGGCGGAGACGCACCAGCATCATTCTCCGATCCACGACGCATCATACGTCAGGTCTTTGCCTCTACGGGTCCGAAGCTACAAACCAGACAACATCAGTGCCCGGCGCAGGTGATCCTCGAACAAGGGTCCGAGAACCGCACCGAAGACAACCGGTGCCAGCGGCAAGCCTCCGCGGCTGAGGGCGTATACCCTGCTGGTGGGCACATCCTCGCAGCTCGTCTTCAATCTGGCGACGTTTGACCCGATGCCTGTCGATCTGCCCAAAACGCTGCGCGGCGTCGTGATGATGAACAAGGTTCCGTTGGTGCTGCTGGTCAACAAGGATGACCCGGCCAAAACCATGCAGGAATACATCATACGCTCGAAAGCATCGTCCGCTGCGGCAAATTATGGCTCAGGCCCGCAAGGCACAACGACCCATGTGGTCGGATTGCTTTGGGCCAGGGCAGCAGGCCTCAATGTCAATCACATTCCCTATCGCGCCGGGTCCGAGGGCTTGCGTGATCTCATGGCAGGGCGCCTCTCGCACCAGTTCGATGTGGCCGTGACAGCCATTCCACAGGTGCAATCGGGAGCGCTGAAGGCGCTTGCCGTCACCAGCAGATCGCGGTTGGCAAGCCTGCCTGATGTGCCAACGGTGATCGAATCTGGCCTCAAGGACTTCGAGGGCAGCACCTGGAACTCCATTGCTGCTCCCCATGGCACGCCGCCAGCCATCATTGAGAAGGTCAACCGTGATGTGGCGACGGCACTCGCCCAGCCAGCGATACGTGAGCGCCTCTTGGCGCTTGGTTCAGAGATATCGCCCGCATCGACGCCAGCCGAGGTTGATGCCTTCTACGGAAAGGAACGCGAGATCTGGATTCCCATTGTGCGTGATGTCAGCAAGCCCAAGAGCTGACATCACGAGGCCAATGGCTCTCGACCTGGATCAATCGCTCAGCAGGAGGGGCTGTTGCTGAACGATGGGATCGAGACCTGCCTTCTGCTTGTCCGCAAAGCAGACAGAGAGGAGGCACTTGATTGGCGCGCATCAGAACTTCACGCTGACGAAACCGCGCACACCGCGACCGGGTGCAACGACCTCGTCCTTGCGAAACGAGACGTGGTTGCGGATCATTTCGTTGAGGAGGTTCGTGCCTGCCACGCCTGCCGTGATTTCAACCGGCCCCAGCGGACCCGTCGCAAACTTGGTGCGGTAGCTCAGTTCGGCGTTGAGGAGGTTATAACCCCTGGTGCCCGTTTCTTCAGGCGCTGTGTCCTTCTGGGCAAAGGCATGAAGGAGGGTGATCTTGGCCAACCAGTTGTCGCCCCCGCGCCAGTAGAGTCCACCACCGACACGCTGCGGGGGGATGCGCGGCACGTTTTCGCCGCCTGCAAATTTGGCGCGCACGAAATCATACTGCGCCTCGATGCCGAACACGTTGGAGCCGGTGTCGATGGCGTCATATTGCGTTTTGACCTCCCCGCCGAGGAATGTCGCATTGCGCTGGCTGTAGGCGACCTGCGTCAGTTCCGTGCCGGTCCCGCAACTGGCAAAGTCGTCATCGCAGCGAATGCCTGTCGAACGGCGATAAATGAAGCCATTGTATTGCGTGGCATAAAGCGCTGCATCAAAGCGCCATGGTCCGGCTGACCGCCGCAGGCCGATCTCGATGGTCTTGGCGACTTCCTTGCGCAGGTTTGGATCACCGATTTCGAAGGTGCCCGGAGCATCATGGGCTCCACGCGAGTAGAGTTCGGGCGAACGCGGTGCGCGCTCGACATATTGTCCTGTGAGGCTGCCGACGAACCCGAATGGCAAATCCTGAAGGAGGCCGAGGCTTGCACTCAGCGGGGTGAAACGACGGGTCCGTGGATCATCCACCTCAGCGCCAGAAGCGCCAAGGAAGTCCCCGGGAAATATCGCGCCAATGCCCTTGACACGGGCGTGCTCGATGCGGCCCGACGCCTGAAGGCGGCTTGTCGGTGCGATCTGCAATTCATTGAAGACATATGCCGCGACAGTCTGGGTATTGGTCGGCTGCAACAGCCCGCCTGCCTCGCCGGATGTTCCAAGCTGTTGGCGTCCCGTCTGGATGCCGATAGCGGTGTTCAAACGCCCGAAGGTTGTCTCGAAAGGCGTGAGCTTGGCTTCGGCGCGGGCCTCGATCTCGCGGTTCTTGAACACGGCGCCGGTTTCGAACAGGCCGTCTCCGTTCAGCCCTTCTTCCTTGTGTCGATAGACTGATCCTCCAACCCAAAAGCGTAAAGTCTCGATGAATTCCCCGCCCAGATTGAACTCGCCTTTGCTGGCAAGTTTGAACTGTTCCATGTTGATGCGCGTCTTCGATGCTGCGGAACCAACGCCTGGAATGCCGTAGAGGCTGTTGAAGTGCGAGAAGGACAGGCCGATGAACCCACCATTGTTGGGCAGGAAGTAGGAGCCACCGATGGCCTGACCATCTGACTGGACAAAGCTGTTGGGCTGTTTGCCTCCTGTCTGAGGAGAGCGGGGAATGCGGTAGTCTTCAGAACGGCGCGAGTAGATGTCGCCATGCACGACAAAGTTTCCGGCGCGCGCGTCCAGCAATGTCGATACCTCACGACCACGATCCACCGATGACAGCGATGTCCGTGTTTCGGACCGGAAGCCCTCTGCGATCAGGAATGACGGGATGCGGTTGTTGTCGACACTGACGACGCTTCCGATGGCGGTGGAACCATAGCGCAGTGTGGCTGGGCCGCGGATCACTTCGACGCGTTGGGCCGCCAAAGGATCGATCGGCACGCCATGATCCTCGCCCAGATCTGAGACATCCTGCGAACCGATGCCGTTTTCCTGGATACGGACCCGAAAATTATCGAGACCTCTGATAACAGGGCGCACAGCAGCACCCGGCGCAAAACCGGAGTTCGTGATGCCGGGAAGCGATGAGAGCTGATCACCCAGTGTCTTGCCACCATTGCTCAGCAGTTCACCGGCTGTCACGAAAGTGACGGTCGAGAATGACCGGTCGACCACGGTCAACTCGCCACTGCGTCTGGCACGCACAGTCACCACCAAAGGGCTGGGTGACGTGACCTCGATTTCGGGAATCTCAGACGGCTGTGCGACAGGCGGGGCGGATTGCGCCACGGCTGACGAGACTGCCGCAGGAGTAGTGAGCGCCACACTTGCGAGCGCAACGGTGCGGAGTGATGGCAATGGACAGGAAAGATGTAAGTTCATGCTGCTTGGCTCCTGTCCCAGACCGGGAAAGGGTCAGGCAATGCGGTGTGGTGTTTGGTGATGCCCGTCGTGACGCTGCCGACAAGACAGCCATCAAGTGTGGCGCGAATGGCGCTCTCGTCCATGGTCGGCCCGCCGATGAAGACAAGCTCCTGACGCCGGTCACCCCAGCTTGATGTCCAGTGCTTGCGCATCAGAGATTGAAATTCTTCGCTCTGGGGCCAGCGCTCCTTGGGGACCGCAGCCCACCAGCTGCCAAGGCCCTCCGTGCGCAGGATGCGTCCCGCCAGGCTCATCTCGCCGACCCAGTTTGGCCGTGACGCCAGCCAGAAATGGCCCTTGGCGCGGATCACGCCTTCAAAGCGCTTTGCGAAGATCGCGTGCAACTGTTCAGGGTGGAACGGCCTGCGCGCCCGATAGACGAATGAGCGGATGCCATACTCCTCAGTTTCAGGCACATGGTCCCGAAAGCCGAACAGTTCCTTGTGCCAGAGCGGATGCTCCTGGGCTTTGTCCTCATTGAACAGCTTCGTGTTGAGCACCTGGTCGAGTGCAACGCGGCTCTGGTCAGTCTCGATGATGCGGCAGTCGGCGTTGAGGCCACGCACCACACGCCTGACGTCGACCAGTTGCTCCGGCGTCACGTCCGACACCTTGTTGATCACAACGACATTGGCAAACTCGATTTGCTCGACGTAGAGATCGACAAGAGCCCGGTGGTCGCTCTCGCCAGCAGTCTCGCCACGATCCCTCAGCATGTCCTCGCTTGAATAGTCGTTCAACAGGTTGATCGCGTCGACCACTGTCACCATCGTGTCGAGACGCGCCACATCGTCGAGGCTGGCATCGTCCTCGTCTCGGAACGAGAAGGTGGCCGCGATTGGCAAGGGCTCGGCAATGCCGGTACCCTCGATCAGCAGGTAATCGAACTTCTTCTCAGCCGCGAGACGGCGCACTTCAGTCAGCAGGTCATCGCGCAAGGTGCAGCAGATGCAGCCATTGCTCATCTCGACGAGTTTTTCCTCGGTTTGCGAGAGGTTGCCGCCGCCATCGCGCACCAGATCCGCGTCGATGTTCACTTCGCTCATGTCGTTCACGATGACGGCGACGCGCTTGCCCTCGCGGTTGTTGAGGATGTGATTGAGCAGCGTTGTCTTGCCAGCACCCAGAAAGCCCGAGAGCACGGTTACGGGCAGGCGGTGGTCGATAAACAGATCGGCTGGAGGCATGGGATTCCGTTGATGAGTTGTTATACTATTACATCCACGGCGTTACACTATAACATCACATATCGAGTCAACCCCTGAATTGAGGAAGGTCCACCACCCACATGATCCGCTGACATTGAATGCGTGCGCCGAGCAGGTTCTGGCGCCATTGGTGCATTCACAGCACTGGATGCGGACCCTGTGAACCTGTGCAATGCCATGCTGACGAAGGTGAACGCATTGCACCGATGCAGAGTGCATGGAAGGCGTGGATCCGCGTTCATGTTGAGCGCCATCCGCGAAACGTCGCTCTGGCATCTGCCGAAAAAGCGCGATCTGAATGCTACGGCATCAGTCAGCGGAGATCATGCGCTGTAAATCCTTTCGGGTAAGCTTGGAGAGTTGATCCTTGCCAACCAGAGTCGCCGGTGGTCTGGAGACCAGCGCGTGGGCTGGGTTGGTCATGCCGCCTCGCCTTGCATCTCCTCCACGATGGCACCGAACATCGTGATGTCGTCGCCCGCCATGCCGTCCATCGCGGTCATGCGGGCAATCACGCGGGCGGTCACGCGCTCCTCCACCGTGTCTTCCGCATAGGCATAGTGGATCAGAGCGCGCTGCCCATCGCGGTGGCAGCGGCCCTCGATCTGCTGGAGCTGGATGGCGCTGTGGCGCATGTCGTGGATGATCAATGCGCGGGTGCGTTCGCCGCCCAGCATCTCGCACTCGTGCAGCGAGATGGACTCGCTCACAGTGAAGATGATGGTATCGAGCTGGCCGGTCTGAAAGGCGATGCGGCTGGCTTCGTTGGCCTCTGCCGTCTGCTCGCCGTTGATTGCGCCCGTGCGATAGCCGCGCCCGGCGAGCACTTCGGCCAGGGCGGCACTGGTTTCCAGGAACGCCACGGAGATCGCAACCTGTTCCCCCGTATCGAAGAGCGTTTCGGCATAATCGGCCGTGCCTGCCACGCGCAGCAGGCTGGCCTTCTGGCGAAAGCGCAGTTCCGCCACGCGGCCCGAAGGCGTGCGCGTGCTGCCACCGAGCAGGCCGAGTTCTGTGCGGAAGGCTTTCCACGATGTGTCGTAAAGCTTGCGTGAGGGAGCATCGAGCGCAACAGGGGCTAACGCGCGCTGGACTTCGGGCCAGCCCGCGATATCACCGGGACGACGGCGCAGGCCGATGGCTTTCTCCCCCTTGTAGAGCAGTTCTGCCATCAAGGTGCGGTCCCGCTCGTTGGGTGCCCAGGACCAGTTTTTCCAGCGCCCTCGTGCCTTGCCGATGCCGAGCTGTTTCATCAGCAAGCGGAACCCGTCGAGCGAATTGGTCTGCACACCGGCGGCAAAGCCCAGCAAGCGTCCCAGATAGGACAGCTCATGCGGGGCCTGACCTGCCGTGGCACTCATGTAAATGGCAAACGTGGCCGCATCCGCCATCTGGCGGCAGGTGAGGCCCTGCTGCGAGTTGGGATTGCGGATGCGATGGCTTTCGTCGAACACCACAAGGGGCCAGATGGTCTTGGGCTTGCCATGCTTGGCGAGCTCATTGTTCTTCGCCCGCACAGAGCGACGCTTGCTGTCGGCGGGTGGAGTCAGCAGGGATTTCGTGCGCTCGTAGTTGAGGATCGTCACACGCTTGGTATGCGGTCCGGAATGCGCCATCGTACGCCGCCATTGCGGCATCCCGCCCTTGGGACAGATGATGAGCACGTCGTCTTCTGGCATGGCGAGAATGGCGAGCCACACCGACAATGTCTTGCCCAGGCCAGTCAGATCACCCAGCAGGAAGCCTGGCGTGCCAGCGGCGCGTGCCGCGAGGATCCGGTCACGCGCCTCGCACTGGTGGGGGCGGGGTGTGAAGAGGAAGTCTTGATCATTTCGGATCATTTCGAGGACACGATCTCAATTGCATCAATGCGTTCATGTCGATTTCGGCTTGGGTCCGCGCTTTTTCGGCGCGACCGTATAGCCAAGCTTGCGCTCCACATCTTCGATAAAACCGATATCGCCAAGTGGTCGGCCGGTCATGCTTTTCGTCTCGATGGCGAACAGGTCGGTCGCTTCGTCCAGCGACATCGTGAACAGCGCGTCGGGGGAGGGCGCGATGTCGAGCAGCGGGCGCACGCGCACCAGCGGGTCATCGCGCTGAGCAAGATGCGCGGCCACGCTCGACCACGGCCAGTCCTGCGGACGTTGCGCCAGGTCAGCCCGCACGGGATTAAACGCCAGATAGCGCACGGCGGCAAGGAAATGCGGTTCGTCCATCGCGGCCGATGAGAACCGCCCTTGAAAGACATGGCCGGTGACCCGCGCACGGGCATTGATGAAGCCGCTGTAGCGCCGGTGCGTTTCGCCCACGGCGCGTGACAACCCCTCCGCAGTGGAAGGCGTCAGGATAAGATGCACGTGGTTGGGCATCAGGCAATAGGCCCAGCATTGCACGCCGTTGGCGCGGCACCGCTCGGCCAGGAGATCGCGGTAGAGCGCGTAATCGCCGTCCTCGAGAAAGACAGCCTGCCGCCGGTTGCCACGCTGCGTCACGTGGTGGGGCAAATCAGGGACGGTGATGCGCGCGAGACGGGCCATTGGTGGATAAATGCATGGTGGGGGGATTTATGCAATTGAGATCGTGTCCCCGATACCGATACGAGATCGTGTCCCCGATACTCGCAATTGAGATCGTGTCCCCGAAACTCTGAAATTCTTCCTCTCCACTTTAACAGTTTTATCTTGTGATTTGTAATAAGTCAGCGTTATGTCTAAGTGTAAATATGACTACGCAATGCTTGTGGCTGCCATCATTGCTGATAAATCAGGAAAAGCGTTATTTCATAAGTACGGGATTAACCAATCTGCCCTAATTCTTATCAATTATTGAAAAACGGCAGAACAATGCAATTGAATTCGATCTCCATCACCGTCCGAAAGACACGTCGATCCGTGATCGCCGTCCTGATCGTGTCGCTTCTGGCCGTGACTGCACTGATTGGGGAGAGGTATGTCTATGCCATGCAGTCGCAGGCGACACACACGCTTCGTCATGAGGCAACCGTTCAGAACGATAAGGTTTTGTTGGCTGATGAAGTTTTGACAATGTCAGCCCGTATGTTTGCAGCAACAGGGGCTGCAGAGTGGAAGACACGATATGACGCCAATGTTCCGGTTATGGACGCAGCCATTGCTGCTGTGCTTGCGCTAGCACCATCGTCCATTGCCGAGCGGTTCAAGAACGAAACCAGCGCGGCCAACGACAAGCTGATCGCACTTGAAGCGCAGGCTTTCGAACTTGGAGCGGCAAAGAACCTCACTGGTGCGGCAGCAGTTCTCGACGGCGCTGACTACAAGGCCAACAAGGATCTGCTCACGTCAGGATCGGATCGGTTCGTTGCAGCCCTGGATGCCCACATCGGCGAGAGGTATCAAGCTGTCGAGCGGCAGAGCTGGGCCGTGCGTTGTGGAAGTGCTGCCGCGCTCCTCTTGATTGTAGTCGTGTGGTTGCGCCTCAATCGCAATCTGTCAGCATTCGAGCGCAATTATCACAATGCTGAGAAGGCACGACTGGAAAGCGAAAATGCACAGGCCGCCGCTGAAGTATCAGTTGAACATGCGCGCCAGATGGAACGCCAGCGTCAGGTGACACTTGAAACTGCTGTCTCACAGTTCCGCACGTCTGTCAGTGAGACACAAAAGTCCGTCTCTACCCATGTTAGGCAACTCAACGATACGTCGGTTGAATTGCTCGACATCTCCCGAAATTCCGAGGCGCGTATGCAGGCAACCTCGGCCGCGACAGATGAGAGCATCGAAAGCGCCAGACATATTGCTGCCGCTTCGGAGGAACTCCGATCGTCGATCGCCGACATCGCCAGGCAGATCGAAAGCATCCGTTCCGCTTCTTCATCGACCAGCGAGCTTGCGAGCAGGTCAAACAGCCAGATCAACACCTTCGCCAATGCTACCCATCAGATCGAGCAGATTGTTGGCCTTATCGGTGCCGTTGCCGACCAGACCAATCTCCTCGCACTCAATGCAACGATTGAGGCGGCGCGTGCGGGCGAAGCAGGCAGAGGCTTTGCCGTCGTCGCCAGCGAGGTCAAAGCTCTTGCCAACCAGACAGCCAAGGCGACGTATGACATCAGCCAGCAAATCAGCGAGATTCGTTCTTCTACTGCGGCAACCGTGGAAACAATGCGGCAGGTCGTGTGCAATGCAAGTGACATGGAGAGCGCTATCATTGGCATCGCAGCAGTGATTCAAGAGCAATCCGCGACGACAGATGAGGTTTCCCGATCAGCGCTTGCGGGTGCCGGCAACGTGGATCGTCTGCATCAGCTGATTGCAGAGATCAGCGCCACGCTGTTGCGAGCCAATCAGGCCGCATCCGCTGTCGCTTCCGTCTCGCAGGATTTGAAGGGCAGTTCCATGCAGCTCGGCCAATCGATCGGCGCATTCCTCAAGACAGCAGAAGCGGCATAGCGCACGTAGCCCACGGCAATACGGCCTTACGGGTCTTACCTTACGCCTTACGCGCCTTTCGGGAAAATGATCTCAATTGCATCAATACCCCGCCCCATCTTCGCGCCCTATCTTGCCCGCGAAGCAGGGACAGCTACCGATTTCTTCCACTGCGCAAACGCTTCGTTTCAGAAAGCGAAAGCAGTCCCCAGTTTGCTCACTATCACCGCGTGAACTGCCGATACTTCACCCGCTTCGGCTCCACGCTGTCTGCACCCAGTCGCCGCTTCTTGTCTTCCAGATAATCCGAGAAGCTGCCTTCGAACCATTCCACATGGCTGTCGCCTTCGAAGGCCAGGATATGGGTTGCGATGCGGTCGAGGAACCAGCGGTCGTGGCTGATGATAACAGCGCAGCCGGCGTAGTCCTCGATGGCCTCCTCCAGCAGGCGCAGCGTGTCCACGTCGAGGTCGTTGGTGGGCTCGTCGAGCAGTAGCACGTTCGCGCCCTTCTGCAACATCTTGGCGAGATGCACGCGGTTGCGCTCGCCGCCTGACAGCATCCCGACCTTCTTCTGCTGGTCGCCGCCTTTGAAATTGAAGGTGGAGGTGTAGGCCCGAGAATTGACCTCGCGCTTGCCCAGGTGAATGATGTCGTTGCCGCCCGAGATTTCGCCCCAGACCGTCTGCTTGTCGTCGAGGCTGTCGCGGCTCTGGTCGACATACCCGAGAGAGACAGACTCGCCGATTTTGATTTCGCCCTTGTCCGGCTTTTCTGCCCCCGTGATCATGCGGAACAGTGTGGTCTTGCCCGCGCCGTTGGCCCCGATAATGCCGACGATGCCGCCAGGCGGCAGCTTGAAGGTCAGATCGTCGATCAGCAGCTTGTCGCCGTAAGCCTTGGAGAGGTTGGTGAAATCGATGACATTCGCGCCCAGCCGCTCGGCGATGGGGATCACGATCTGTGTGGGGTCAGCCACCTTGTTGTTGGCGGCGGCCACCAGTTCCTCATAGCGTTGGATGCGGGCCTTGTTCTTGGCCTGCCGCGCCTTGGGAGAGGCGGCCGCCCACACGCTCTCGCGCTCAATGGTCTTTTGCAGCGCCTTGTCCTCTCGGCCCTCCTGTTCCAGCCGCTTCTGCTTCTGCTTCAGCCAGGCCGAATAATTGCCCTCGTAGGGAATGCCCTTGCCGCGGTCGAGTTCCAGAATCCAGCCCGTCACATTGTCGAGGAAGTAGCGGTCATGGGTGACGATGAGGATCGCGCCGGGGTATTCACGCAGGTGGTTTTCCAGCCAGTTCACGGTCTCGGCATCGAGGTGGTTGGTGGGCTCGTCGAGCAGCAGCAATTCGGGCTGTTCCAGCAGCAGCTTGCATAACGCGACGCGGCGCTTTTCGCCGCCCGAAAGATTGTCGACCTTCCAGTCATCGGGTGGGCAGCGCAGCGCATCCATGGCCTGTTCGACCTTGCTGTCGAGATCCCACAGGTTCTGCGCGTCAATGATATCCTGGAGCTTTGCGCCTTCCTCGGCGGTTTCATCGGAGTAGTTCATCATCAACTCGTTGTAGCGATCGAGAATGGCCTTCTGTTTTGCCACGCCCAGCATCACATTGCCGCGCACGTCGAGACTGGTGTCGAGTTGCGGCTCCTGCGGCAGGTAGCCGACCTTCGCGCCATCCGCGACCCAGGCCTCGCCGTTATACTCCGTGTCCATGCCCGCCATGATCTTGAGCAGGGTGGACTTGCCCGATCCGTTGACGCCCAGCACGCCGATCTTGGCATCGGGATAGAATTGCAGGTGGATGTTGTTCAGCACCTGCTTGCCGCCAGGATAGGTCTTGGACAGGGCCTGCATGAAATAGACGAACTGACGACCGTTCATGGAATGTGGTTCTCGCGGGGGTGTCGGATGAAGCTGTTGTCGGGCGAGGTAGCAACCACGGGGCGCAGACGCAAGGCTTTGAGCGCATGTCGCCGGTCCTGTTTGGCAAGATCGCCAGTGCGTCGGCCTTGACAGGCTGACCTGTGCCGCCGACCTTGCCGCAGCAACAGATACAAGAAACTGGCCGGGAATGATGGCGTCAGCTGATGGCGATCGGCAGTTCGCGCCACCCATGACCGTCAACCTGATGGTGACCTGCAAGGTCGCGGGCTGCACGATGGAATCGACCGTACCTTGGGTGCTGTGGTTCGTGCTGGCGATGCTGTGCTCGTTGCTGCTCGTGACGTTCGTGCCGGAAATCGCGCTGTTCCTGCCGAGGCTGATGGGCGATCTATAACCGCTTTTCCTTCAGCATGGCGCGGGCTTTGCGCATATCCGGGGAGGCCAGCGCCCCCCGGTGAACCGCCACGGAGACGGCCAGGATGTCGATGATCGTCAATTGTCCGAGCCGGGATGACATGGGGGTGTAAACATCGGGATCCTCGTCGAAATCGACGTGAATGTTGACCGTGGCTAGCTCCGCCAGTGGCGAGCCATCAGGCGCGATGCTGACGAAAGGCACCTGGCGCTCCACCAGGATCTGCGCGGTGCGGACAAGTTCAGTCGTGCGCCCGGAGCGCGAGATGCACATGACGCTGTCACGCGGGCCAAGCAATGCCGCCGACATCACGTGGACATGGCTGTCGTTGTAGGCGATGGCGGGCAGGCCGAGCCGGAAAAACTTGTGCTGCGCGTCCATGGCAACAATGCCGGAATTGCCGTGGCCATAGAACTCGATGCGGCGGGCTTCCGCCAGCAGTGACACGGCTTCGGCAATGGGGGCTGAGGCAAGCTGCGTCCTCAGCGTTTCGAGCGCCGCGAGCGCCGTACCTATGACTTTGGCTGCAATTTCCTGTGGCTTGTCGCTTGCCGTGACGTCCGCGTGCATGTGCCCGCCACCACCGCCTTGGGCGCGCGCGACACGGATGCGAAACTCCCGAAAACCATTGTAGCCAAGCATCTGGCAGATCCGGCCGACCGTCGGCTCACTGACCTCTGCGGAACGCGCAATGTCGGTGATCGTCAGGTCTGGAATGCGTGCAGCATTTGCCATGAAGAACTCCGCCACTTTGCGCCCGGCGGGGCCGAGTGTTTCTGCCTTTTCGCGCAATTCCATCAACAGGGCAGGGAGTGGGGCTTGAATTTGGCTGGGCATGGTGATCGGACTGGGCATTGACTGAGTTCGGGGGAAATCCGGGCGAAGTGGAGCAAATACAATGCAAGAAAATAATTTACACGCTGTCTAGACATGCAACAAGCATTCTTCTATCGCCTGAACCAGAGGATAACAATTGGATGATGCATCCTGTCGTCAAGAGGGTCACGGATCGGATCACCCGTCGCAGCAAGACGTTGCGCCAGGCTTACCTTGCGCATGTTGATCGTGACGCTGCACCAGTAAGTGGTCGTTCCTGCCTGTCCTGCTCGAACATGGCTCATGTCATGGCGGCAGAAGGTGCCGAGGACAAGCGTGCGCTGGCCGGTTTGCGCGCACCCAACATCGGCATCGTGACGGCCTACAACGACATGCTTTCGGCACATCAGCCGTTTGCCGAATATCCCGGCCTTATCCGGACAGCCGCGAAACTGGCCGGAGCCACCGCGCAGGTTGCGGGGGGGGTGCCCGCGATGTGTGACGGGGTCACGCAAGGTCGCCCGGGCATGGAGCTTTCGCTGTTTTCCCGCGATGTCATCGCCCTGTCGACTGCCGTATCGCTCACGCATGATGCGTTCGACGCCGCGATATGTCTTGGCACTTGTGACAAGATCGTGCCGGGCCTGTTGATCGGTGCGTTGCAGTTTCCGCATTTGCCGGTGATCTTTTCTGGCGCAGGGCCCATGCCATCGGGCATATCCAATGCCGAGAAGGCGAGGGTGCGCCAGCTCCACGCCGAGGGCAAAATCGGCAAGGATGCGCTGCTCGAAAGCGAGGCCAAGGCCTACCATGCGCCTGGCACATGCACATTCTACGGTACGGCGAATTCAAACCAGGTGCTTGTCGAGGTGATGGGCCTGCATCTGCCGGGTACTGCCTTTGCGCCCCCAGGAACGTCCCTGCGCAAGGCTTTGCTGGATGCAGCTGTCACCCGCCTCGCCGCCATTACGAAATCCGGAGATTTTTCGCCGATCGGCCGGATCATTGATGAGAAGGCTATCGTCAACGCGCTGGTGGCCTTGCTGGCGACGGGCGGTTCGACCAATCACACCATCCACTGGGTGGCAGTGGCCAGGGCGGCAGGCATTCTGATCGATTGGGATGATTTCGATGCCTTATCGAAAGTCGTGCCGTTGCTGGCGCGTGTCTATCCCAACGGCTCCGCCGATGTGAACGCTTTCGAACGCGCGGGAGGCATTCCGTTCCTGATCAGAGAATGTCTTGATGCTGGCCTGATGCATGACGATGTCATGACCGTCGCCGGGCCAGGCCTCAGGCGCTACACGATGCGTGCCGGGTTGGAAAAAGGCAGGCTTGTCTACCATGATCTGCCGACCGCAGCGGGTGATCCAGATGTTCTGCGTCCGGCCAAAGCGCCGTTTGATGCCGAAAGCGGCTTGCGCATGTTGCATGGCAACCTTGGCAAGGCCGTGATCAAGGTGTCCGCAGTCAAGCCGGAGCATCAGGTTGTCATCGCTCCGGCCCGAATTTTCGATGATCAGGACGACTTTCTGACGGCTTTCAAGGCGGGCGCTCTGAACGGTGATTTCGTGGCGGTGATCCGTTTTCAGGGGCCCAAAGCCAATGGAATGCCCGAGTTGCACAAGCTGACGCCTGCGCTTTCCAGCCTGATGGACAAGGGGCAGAAGGTCGCGCTGGTGACAGACGGCCGCATGTCCGGCGCTTCAGGCAAGGTCGCGGCTGCCATCCATCTGACGCCAGAAGCCGTCGTTGGTGGCTTGATCGCCAAATTGCGGGATGGCGATGTGCTCACTGTCAATGGTCAGACCGGAGAATTGTCGGTGGCAGTTGATCTCAAAAAACTCATGGCCCGCAAGGCTGCCCGCCAACCGCAATCAGGCCATCATCTTGGACGTGGGCTGTTTGCGCCTTATCGTTCCATCGTCACCCCGGCGAATGAGGGGGCCAGCATCGTTGGTTCGCTTGTGTGATGACGGGAAAATGCTACGCAAAGACACCAATCGGACGGAAAGTCCGCCAATACGGGAGAGAAACCACATGACGATGTCCAGCAACGGAACACTAACCCGCCGCTTTCTCCTGGCGGCGGCCAGCCTCGCGGCACTGACCCTTGGCGGGGCTTCGGCCCAGGCGCAATCGGTCAATGTCTATTGCTCCGTCCAGATCGAGTGGTGCCAAGCCATTGCCACCAATTTCCAGCGCGACACCGGCATCAAGGTCAACATGACCCAAAAAGGTTCCGGCGAAATGCTGGCCCAGATCCGTGCTGAAGCGCAGAACCCGCGCGGCGATGTCTGGTTCGGTGGAACGGGTGATCCGCATCTTGCTGCGGCTGAAGAGAACCTGACGGTCGAGAACGAGAGCAAGAACATCACTGATCTCACGGCGTGGGCGCAAGGCCAGTATGCCGCGTCGAAGAAGCGGGCAGTTGGCGTCTATGCGGGTGCCGTGGGCTTCGGCATTAACACGGAGTTGCTGGCCCGCAAGAACGTCCCGCAGCCGCAGAGCTGGGCGGACCTTCTCAAGCCTGGCTACAAGGGCGAAATCCAGGTTGCCAATCCCAATTCATCGGGCACCGCCTATGTGATCATCGCCACGCTCGTGCAGATCATGGGTGAGGATAAGGCGTTCGATTACATGAAGCAGCTGCATCCCAACATCAACGCCTATGCCCGTTCCGGCACGGGTCCGATCAAGGCGGTGGCGCGCGGCGAAACGGGCATCTCGCTGTCCTTCGTGCATGACGCCGTGACCGAGAAGAACGCAGGCTTCCCCGTGACCTATGTCACGCCAAGCGAAGGCACGGGTTTCGAGATTGGGTCGATGTCGATCATCAAGGGATCGCGCAACCTGGCGCAGGCCAAGGCTTTCTATGATTGGGCATTGACGCCTGACGCGCAGAAGCTTGGTTTCGACGTGGGCAAGCAATTGCAGACGCCGTCGAACAAGAAAACCCCCGTGCCGCCCGGCGCGCCTGACCTGAACACGATCAAGTTGATCAGCTACGATTTCGCCAAATACGGCCAGGCATCGGAGCGCAAGCGCCTGATCGAACGCTGGGACAAGGAAGTCGGAGCCTTGCCGCGCTGACGGCTTGAACGTCCAAGAACGAACCATGACGGGCTGAGATGAACCGACCTTCCGCATTGATCTGGATTGCTGCGCTGATTGGAGCGGTTTTCCTGCCGTGGCACATGCCGCAGAACGGGCAGACACTTGTCGGCCTGTTTGGCCTTGGCGTGAGCGATGCGGATGAAGCCTCTGCACTGTGGCAGGCGCTGGCACACAGGCGCTGGTGGTTCTGGCCGGTGCTGTCCGGGATCAGCGTTGCAGGCGTTGGCGTTTTCCTGTCCAAATCAGCGCACCAGAAGGGCAGCTTGCTGCTCTGGGGGGCCGGACTTGGCCTTGCCGCGCTGGTGGCGCAAGGTTTGGCAATCGGTGTTCGCGGCTGGAACTTCGCGGCTCTCGAAGCCGCATTCGGTGATCTGGGCCAGCGCCAGTTCGGCATGGGACTTGGCGCGGTCCTGACGTTCAGCGCTCTGGTGCTGCTGGTTGCGGACGGGCTGGCGCTGAAGGGCTATTTCAAGGGTGACCGCTTTGTCTCGGCCTCTGTCGCTGTCATCGTGGCCTGCATCATCCTGTTCACGGCATGGCCGGTGCTGAATATCCTGAGTTATATCTTTTCGCCCCGGGGCAATCTGACGGGCGCACAAGCCTTTGCCGACCGGCTGTTTGATGCAAAAATCTGGGGTCTGTCCTGTGTCACGGCGCGCGTTACCTGTGGCGTGTTCTGGAACACGCTTGTCCTGGCGATCTCGACGGCGACGGCAGCCACCGCGCTTGGCCTTGCCTTCGCGCTGATCGTGACACGCACCAGTTTTCCGCTGAAGAGGGCCATGCGGCTGCTGACCGTGCTGCCCATCATCACGCCACCCTTTGTCATTGGCCTGGGGCTGATCCTGATCTTCGGGCGCTCGGGCGTGGTCAACCAGATGGCGGAATCAACCTTCGGCTGGCAGCTCGGCCGCTGGATCTATGGCTGGAACGGGGTGTGGCTGGCGCAGGTCTTCTCCTTCACGCCGACCGCGTTCCTGGTGCTGATCGGCGTGGTGGAAGGCATTTCTCCCACGATGGAAGAGGCGTCCAACACACTGCGCGCCGACAAGATGCGGACCTTCCGCGCCGTCACCTTTCCTCTCATGCTGCCGGGTCTCGCCAATGCCTGGCTGGTCGTCTTCGTGGAAAGCCTGGCGGATTTCGGCAACCCTATCGTGCTTGGCGGATCCTTCGGCGTGTTGTCGACCGAGATATTCTTCTCCGTCGTGGGCGCACAGCAGGATTTCGGCAGGGCAGGGGTGCTTGCCGCCCTGCTGCTCATCCTGGCGCTCGCCGCCTTCATGATCCAGCGCAAGGTTGTTGGCACGCGCTCCTATGTCTCGATGACAGGCAAGGGCGATACCGGCCTGCAACAATCTTTGCCTGCGCCCATCCGGCGGGCTGCATTCGGCATTGCCATTCCCTGGGCGATCCTGACCATCGTGGTCTATTGCATGGCGCTGGCAGGTGCCTTCGTGAAGGTGTGGGGACGCGACTGGACACTAACGCTCGACCATTTCCGCCGCGCTTTTGCCATTGAGTACGCGCGGGACGGCGCGATGATTCTGGCCGGGCAGGCCTGGGCGTCACTGTGGACAACCATCAAGCTTGCAACCGTGGCGGCGCCTATCACGGCGTCCATCGGCTTGATTGCGGCCTGGCTGTTGTCGCGCCAGACCTTCAAGGGCAAGACGGCGTTGGAATTCGCGTTGATGCTGACCTTCGCGGTGCCCGGCACAGTGATCGGCGTGGCGTATATCCTAACCTATAATCTGCCGCCCCTTGAGATCACCGGTACGGCCTTCATCCTCGTGGCCTGCTTCGTTTTCCGCAACCTTCCGGTTGGCGTGCGCTCCGGCGTTGCCGCCATGAGCCAGCTCGACAAGAGCCTGGATGAAGCCGCGATCACGCTGCGTGCGTCCACCTTCCGGGCCTTGACGACGGTGGTTCTGCCGCTGTTGAAGCCCGCGATCATTACGGCACTGATCTATTCCTTCGTGCGGGCCATGACGACGGTGTCCGCCGTCATCTTTCTGGTCTCGGCGGAGTACGAGATGGCGACCGTGTTCATCATTAACCGCGTGATCAATGGCGATTACGGTCTCGCTATTGCCTATTGCGCGGTGCTTATCCTGATCATGATGACGGCCATCGGATTGATCCAACTGCTGGTGGGCAAGCGGAAACTCGGACGCAGGACCGCAGGTGCAGTCGACACCCCGGCAGGAGCAACAGCGTGATCACGAAAAAGACGGGGGCGGAAGTCCGCTTGCAAGGCATCGGCAAGCGCTATGGCAATGTCCAGGCAGTGAAGCCGCTTGATCTGGTGATCAAGGGCGGCACGCTGGTGACGCTGCTTGGACCATCGGGTTGCGGCAAGACCACGCTGCTGCGCATGATCGCGGGCCTCGAACAATCGACCGAAGGCAAGCTTTTCATTGACGGCAAGGATGTCACCCTGCTTTCGGCTGGCGAGCGCAATGTCTCGATGGTGTTCCAGAGCTACGCGCTTTTTCCGCATATGAGCGTGCTCGACAACGTCGCTTATGGCCTGATTTCCTCGAACTGGAAGAAGGCGGATGCCCACGCCAAGGCGGAAGAAGCTTTGGCGACCGTCGGCCTCAAGGGGTTTGGCACGCGACTTCCCTCCGAAATGTCGGGCGGCCAGCAGCAGCGTGTCGCCGTCGCACGTGCCTTGGTGCTGGAGCCGGATGTGCTGTTGTTCGATGAGCCGTTATCCAACCTCGATGCCAGGCTTCGGCGCACAATGCGTGAGGAAATCCGTGCCTTGCAGCAGCGGCTTGGCGTGACCGTGGTGTATGTGACCCATGATCAGTCCGAGGCCATGGCGGTGTCCGACACCATTGTCGTGATGCGCAATTCCGAGATTGCACAGGCTGGTTCGCCAACCGAGCTTTATCGCCATCCCAAGACCGTCTTTGTCGCCAGTTTCATGGGGGAAGCCAACACCGTGAAGGGCACGATTGATGCCGTTTCAGGCGATACGGCGCGTGTTTCGCTGGGCGGTATCTCGCTGGATCTGCCGAGCAATGGCCTTACGCCAGGTCTGGCCGATATCGTGCTGCGGCCGGAAGCGGTCAGGATCGGCAAGGCCGGGCAGGGCATGGCAGGCACCATCGCCAAGTCAACCTACATGGGCGCCCATACGGAATACACAGTGTCGACCCCGGTTGGAGAGCTGTTCGTGATCGCGCCGGACCGGCTGGATCGGCGCATGGCGGGAGAGACCGTCGGCGTGACGCTGGCCGATGATGGCGTCATTCTTGTTCGCCCCTGAGGATTGCCGATGAGCCCCGATGCGCTGCGCGCCGCACAGATCGACCCCGGCCGCAGCCCGGTTCCCGAATTTGACCTGGTGCTGTTTGGTGCCACGGGTGATCTCGCCAGCCGCAAGCTTTTCCCGGCGCTGCTTTACCGCGAAGCCGAAGGTGTCTTGCCCGAGGGATCGCTGATCCATGCCGTCGGGCGCGGCAAGATGGATGATGCGGCGTTTCGCCTGACCCTGGAAAAGACGCTTGCCAAGGTTGGGGCCGAACGAAGTGTTCTGGACAGATTCCTGAGCAAGATCAGATACTACAGCGTTAATTTTGATGTGCCGGAGAGTATCGCGCCTCTGGCGGAAGCCATGCTGGGATCGACGCGTACGCGGGCCTTTTATCTTTCCATCGCACCGAATTACTATGCCCAAGCCTGCGCCATGTTGGGGAATTCGGGGCTAGCCACAGCGCAGTCCCGCATCGTCGTGGAAAAGCCGATCGGGCGGGATCTCGCGTCTGCCACCTCCATCATGGACGCAGTAGCAGCCGTATTCAGCGAAAAGCAGACTTATCGCATCGATCATTATCTGGGCAAGGAAACGGTGCAGAACCTGCTGGTGCTGCGCTTCGCCAACACGCTGTTCGGCAAACTCTGGTCCAACGCCGATATCGACCATGTGAAGATCACGGTGGCCGAAGAGGTCGGACTGGAAAGCCGTGCGGGGTATTACGAGGGGGCAGGGGCCTTGCGTGACATGGTGCAGAATCACCTGCTCCAATTGTTGTGCCTGGTGGCCATGGAGCCGCCGAACACGCTCGATTCCGACGAGATACGTGATGAAAAAGTCCGCGTTCTCAAGGCTTTGCGCCCGATAACGGCGGCAGATGCCCTCACCCGCACCGTGCGTGGCCAGTATCGTCATGGGTCGGTCGATGGGCAGCCCGTCAAGGGCTATGAAGATGAATTGGGACGCGAAAGTCCGGTTGAAACCTTCGTCGCGTTGAAAATGGAGATCGACACTTGGCGTTGGGCGGGCGTGCCCTTCTATCTGCGTACCGGCAAATGCATGGCGGAACGCTTTTCCGAGATCGTCATCACCTTCAAGCCCGTGCCGCATTCCATCTTCGATCCCTTGGGAACGGATGGCAGCCTGGCACCCAACCGCCTGATTATCCGCTTACAGCCCGATGACGGCGTCAAGTTCATCACCATGGCGAAAATTCCAGGCTCCGGCCGCCTGCGACTGCGCGAGACGGAACTGGACCTGCGCTTCGGCCAGGCCTTCAACGACCGCTCGCCCGATGCCTATGAGCGGCTGTTGACCGATGTGCTGCGCGGACAGCAGACACTGTTCATGCGGCGAGACGAGGTGGAGGCTGCATGGCGCTTCATCGATCCCATCACCGCTGGCTGGTCCGAACGCTATCCCACGCCTCACCGCTATCCCGCAGGACAGAATGGCCCATCGCAAGCCATCGCCCTGATCGAGCGCGACGGCAGAAGCTGGTACGAGCCACATGATCTGAATGCCAAAGGAGGTTGATTTATACAGATATGATAGTTCCATAATATATATTCTGCGAATTAAAGATTGCCATTGGTACGTTCTATCCTCAAGTGCGACTCTTGAGTAATTTCAATGGGTTGCAGGATGAGGATTTTGACCATGGGACGGACGTATTGTCAGCTGACGATGGATGATCGGCGCAGGATCGACCGCATGCGGGCGCTCAAGACGCC